>NZ_CP173677.1:1401445-1736927 GCF_045055315.1 Allobrachymonas wangyanguii | reverse complement strand
CTAGTAATCGTGGATCAGAATGTCACGGTGAATACGTTCCCGGGTCTGTACACACCGCCCGTCACACCATGGGAGCGGGTTCTGCCAGAAGTGGTTAGCCTAACCGTAAGGAGGGCGATCACCACGGCAGGGTTCGCGACTGGGGTGAAGTCGTAACAAGGTAGCCGTATCGGAAGGTGCGGCTGGATCACCTCCTTTCTGGAATACGCGACGAGAGTCGTGAACGCCCACACTTATCGGTTGTTGGAGATGGGACCGTCTACGGAAGGTAAGCGCTTTCTGGGTCTGTAGCTCAGTTGGTTAGAGCACCGTCTTGATAAGGCGGGGGTCGTTGGTTCGAATCCAACCAGACCCACCATATCCGATACAGTGGCCGTGAGAAGGTTACGTGGGGGATTAGCTCAGCTGGGAGAGCACCTGCTTTGCAAGCAGGGGGTCGTCGGTTCGATCCCGTCATCCTCCACCATCTCTTGGTGGTCAACGAAGTCAACACCAAAGCGTCCTGGCGACAGGGTGCTTTGTTGTTGATACCCTTTGTGGGTATTAACTAGGCTGTTCATTAACAATTCATAGAGTCGAAATCAGCGTTGTCAGGGGAAATGCACGCGAGTGCAACCGTGCCCTTGATGACGAAATTTTGATTGCGTCAAAACGAATATGAACTTTGTTCAATTCGAGTAATGACGAATCGTTCTCAAGATAGAGATATCTGAAGAATCATTCACATTACGGCATAACGCGTCAGGTGCAAGACCTGACAAACAGTCCTTGATGGCTTTGTGTTTCTTCGGAGACGTCAAAGTTATAGGGTCAAGTGACTAAGAGCATGTGGTGGATGCCTTGGCGATGATAGGCGAAGAAAGACGTGATAGCCTGCGATAAGCCTGGGGGAGCTGGCAAATGAGCTTTGATCCCGGGATTTCTGAATGGGGAAACCCACCCGCAAGGGTATCCGTATCTGAATACATAGGGTACGGAGGCGAACCGAGTGAACTGAAACATCTAAGTAGCTCGAGGAAAAGACATCAACCGAGATTGCGAAAGTAGTGGCGAGCGAAATCGCAGGAGCCTGGCAAAGATAGCATGGTTGTTAGCAGAACGATCTGGAAAGGTCGGCCATAGCAGGTGATAGCCCTGTATGCGAAAACTTCCATGTGGTACTAAGTTGCGAACAAGTAGGGCGGGACACGTGAAATCCTGTCTGAATATGGGGGGACCATCCTCCAAGGCTAAATACTCATCATCGACCGATAGTGAACCAGTACCGTGAGGGAAAGGCGAAAAGAACCCCGGGAGGGGAGTGAAATAGATCCTGAAACCGCATGCTTACAAAAAGTAGGAGCCCTTAGGGGTGACTGCGTACCTTTTGTATAATGGGTCAGCGACTTGCATTCAGTGGCGAGGTTAACCGGATAGGGGAGCCGAAGAGAAATCGAGTCCGAATAGGGCGAACAGTCGCTGGGTGCAGACCCGAAACCAAGTGATCTATCCATGGCCAGGATGAAGGTGCCGTAACAGGTACTGGAGGTCCGAACCGACTAATGTTGCAAAATTAGCGGATGAGCTGTGGATAGGGGTGAAAGGCTAAACAAACTTGGAGATAGCTGGTTCTCTCCGAAAACTATTTAGGTAGTGCCTCAAGTATTACCTGCGGGGGTAGAGCACTGTTTTGGCTAGGGGGTCATGGCGACTTACCAAACCAAGGCAAACTCCGAATACCGCAGAGTACAGCTTGGGAGACAGAGCACCGGGTGCTAACGTCCGGACTCAAGAGGGAAACAACCCAGACCGCCAGCTAAGGTCCCTAAAATTGGCTAAGTGGGAAACGAAGTGGGAAGGCTAAGACAGTCAGGATGTTGGCTTAGAAGCAGCCATCATTTAAAGAAAGCGTAATAGCTCACTGATCGAGTCGTCCTGCGCGGAAGATGTAACGGGGCTCAAGCCAGTTACCGAAGCTGCGGATGCACAGTTTACTGTGCGTGGTAGGAGAGCGTTCTGTAAGCCTGTGAAGGTGCGTTGAGAAGCGTGCTGGAGGTATCAGAAGTGCGAATGCTGACATGAGTAGCGTTAAAGCGGGTGAAAAGCCCGCTCGCCGTAAGCGCAAGGTTTCCTACGCAACGTTCATCGGCGTAGGGTGAGTCGGCCCCTAAGGCGAGGCAGAGATGCGTAGCTGATGGGAAACAGGTCAATATTCCTGTACCGATTGCAAGTGCGATGTGGGGACGAATCTTAATAGGTGATCCGGGTGTTGGAAGTCCCGGTTTAGACAGAAGTAGGCGAGCAGTAGGCAAATCCGCTGCTCATATACCGAGGCTGTCGATCGAGCGAACAAGTTCGCGAAGTCACTGAACGGGGTTCCAGGAAAAGCCACTAAGCTTCAGCTTGCAACGACCGTACCGCAAACCGACACTGGTGCGCGAGATGAGTATTCTAAGGCGCTTGAGAGAACTCTGGAGAAGGAACTCGGCAAATTGACACCGTAACTTCGGGAGAAGGTGTGCCCAAGTAGTGTGATGAGAACATCTGAGCATGAACGGGTTGCAAAAAATTTGGTGGCTGCGACTGTTTATTAAAAACACAGCACTCTGCAAACACGAAAGTGGACGTATAGGGTGTGACGCCTGCCCGGTGCTGGAAGATTAATTGATGGGGTGCAAGCTCTTGATCGAAGTCCCAGTAAACGGCGGCCGTAACTATAACGGTCCTAAGGTAGCGAAATTCCTTGTCGGGTAAGTTCCGACCTGCACGAATGGCGTAACGATGGCCACACTGTCTCCTCCAGAGACTCAGCGAAGTTGAAATGTTTGTGATGATGCAATCTCCCCGCGGAAAGACGGAAAGACCCCATGAACCTTTACTGTAGCTTTGTATTGGACTTTGAACGGATCTGTGTAGGATAGGTGGGAGGCTTTGAAGGCAGGATGCTAGTTCTGCTGGAGCCGACGTTGAAATACCACCCTGGTGCGTTTGAGGTTCTAACCTAGGTCCCTGAATCGGGACTGGGGACAGTGCATGGTAGGCAGTTTGACTGGGGCGGTCTCCTCCCAAAAGTGTAACGGAGGAGTTCGAAGGTACGCTAGTTACGGTCGGACATCGTGACGATAGTGCAATGGCATAAGCGTGCTTAACTGCGAGACTGACAAGTCGAGCAGATGCGAAAGCAGGACATAGTGATCCGGTGGTTCTGTATGGAAGGGCCATCGCTCAACGGATAAAAGGTACTCTGGGGATAACAGGCTGATACCGCCCAAGAGTTCATATCGACGGCGGTGTTTGGCACCTCGATGTCGGCTCATCTCATCCTGGGGCTGTAGTCGGTCCCAAGGGTATGGCTGTTCGCCATTTAAAGAGGTACGTGAGCTGGGTTTAAAACGTCGTGAGACAGTTTGGTCCCTATCTTCCGTGGGCGCTGCAGATTTGAGGAAGCCTGCTCCTAGTACGAGAGGACCGGAGTGGACACACCTCTGGTGTACCTGTTGTCACGCCAGTGGCATCGCAGGGTAGCTAAGTGTGGAAGAGATAACCGCTGAAAGCATCTAAGCGGGAAACTCGTTTCAAGATGAGATCTGCCGGGGGCTTGACCCCCCTGAAGAGTCGTTCTAGACCAGGACGTTGATAGGCTGGATGTGGAAGTGCAGCAATGCATTAAGCTGACCAGTACTAATTGCTCGTGCGGCTTGACCCTATAACTTTGGCCAAAGGCCAGGGATGTTATGCCAGGCGCAATCAAGATAAAGAAGCTGATGAAGACTCTATGAATTCGCCGTGTTGCGCAAGCAGCTCGGCAACCCGTTAAAGCCTGATGACCATAGCGAGTTGGAACCACTCCTTCCCATCCCGAACAGGACAGTGAAACGACTCCGCGCCGATGATAGTGCGGATTCCCGTGTGAAAGTAGGTCATCGTCAGGCTACTTACAAGCCGAAGAAAGCGCTCCCTCTCTGGGAGCGCTTTTTTTTGGTCTAGACACTGCTGCGCTCAGACCGCCGGCATCAGGCCCTCCTCGGCCATCGACAGCGAGCGGCCCTGCGTGACGATCACGTGGTCCAGTACACGGATGTCCAGCAGTCCGAGCGCCTGCATCAACTGGCGCGTGAGCTGCACGTCGGCCGCAGACGGCTGGGTGTGCCCACTGGGGTGGTTGTGGCTGAGCACCACGCTGGCTGCATGGTGGTGCAAGGCCCGCAGCGCCACCTCGCGCGGGTAGACGCTTGTCTGGTTCAGCGTCCCCCGAAACAGGATCTCGTACTCGATCAGCTGGTGCTGGCTGTCCAGAAACAACACGCCAAAGCATTCGTGTGCCTTGTGCGCTATCTGCAGCTGCAGGTACTCGCGCACCAGTGTCGGGTGGTTCAGCGCCTGGCGGCTGCGCAACTGTTCTCCCATGCCTCGACGGGCTAGCTCCATCACTGCCAGCAGTTGTGCGCGCTTGGCTGGGCCACCCAGTCCCTTGATGGTCGACAGCTGCTCTGACGGTGCATGCAGCAATCCTGACAGGCCGCCGCAACGATCCAGCAGCAGCTGCGACATGGACAGGACATTGCAACCCGAAATGCCTGTGCGCAGAAGCAGGGACAGAAGCTCTGCATCGGACAGGGCCTGTGCTCCCTGATTCAGGAGTTTTTCACGAGGACGCGCTTCTGTTGGGATGTGCTGCATGTCTGTAAGATAAAGGAACTAATTTATTCTCCTTGGCATTGTAGTCCTGAAAGTGCTGCTGCCTGCCCTTGTCAGCCGCAGGATTTACAATAGGTGCTATCGAAAAACCGGATGACCCATGACTGAAGCCACCTCTGGCAGCACGCCTGTTGTGCAGCCGCATTCCTTTCTGACGCTCCACTACCGCTTGTCGGGTCCGCAAGGCGTCATCATCAACACGTTTGATGGCAAGCCTGCCACCTTGTCGATTGGCTCTGGCGAGTTGTCGGAGGCGGTGGAGACCTATCTGCTGGGCCTTCCGGAAGGTGCGCATGAAACTTTCCAGATCCCCGCCGGAATCGCTTTTGGCGAGCGTAATCCACAGATGCTGCAATGGCTGAAGCGCAGCGTGCTGACGGAGATGGGGGATCCGCAAGAAGAATACGCTGTAGGCGAAGTGGTGCAGTTCCCCACTCCGGATGCGCAGGGCGTATTTGCCGGCACCGTGGCCGAACTGGGCGACGAGGCCATCCTGTTTGATTTCAACCATCCGCTGGCAGGGCAGCCGGTGGTGTTTGAAGTCCAGATCATAGGAATCATCTGACCATGCAGAATCCGGTGACTGCCCCCCATGCGGGCATCGTGCTGGCTGAGCCGCGCGGCTTTTGTGCGGGTGTCGATCGCGCGATCGATATCGTTGAACGTGCCTTGCTGAAATTTGGCAGGCCGATCTATGTACGCCACGAAATCGTGCACAACACCTACGTGGTGAACGATCTCAAGGAGCGTGGCGCGATTTTCATCGAGGACCTGGATGAGGTGCCAGCAGGTGCCACGCTGGTGTTCAGTGCCCATGGCGTGAGCAAGGCGGTGCAGCTGGAGGCGCAGCGTCGCGGCTTCCAGGTTTTTGACGCCACTTGCCCGCTCGTGACCAAGGTGCACGTCGAAGTGGCCAAGTTGGCGCGCGAAGGCTATGAGTTCATCATGATTGGCCACAAGGGCCATCCCGAGGTCGAGGGCACCATGGGGCAGCTGGATGCCGGTATTCACCTGGTCGAGGATGTCGACGATGTTGCCAGGGTACAGCCGAGCCAGACCGAAAGGCTGGCTGTGGTGACGCAGACGACCTTGAGCGTGGATGATGCGGCCATGATCACAGCGGCCGTAAAGCAGCGCTTTCCGAAGATTCGTGAACCCAAACAACAGGATATCTGCTACGCCACACAGAACCGTCAGGATGCCGTGAAGCTGCTCAGCAGCCAGGCCGATATCGTGATCGTGGTGGGCAGCCCGACCAGCAGCAACAGCAACCGCCTGGCGGAGCTGGCACGCCGCCTGGGAGTGCCAGGCTATATGGTGGACAGCGCCGACGACCTGCGCGCAGAATGGTTTGAGGGCAAGCAGACGGTGGGCCTGACAGCGGGCGCATCTGCACCGGAAGTGCTGGTGCAGCAGGTGGTGCAGCAGATCCGCGCTTATGGTGCCACCTCCGTGCGCAGCATGGATGGCGTCGTGGAAAATCTGAAGTTTCCCTTGCCCAAGGGCCTGAAACTGCCCGCCGAAGGCTGATCAACCTTCGTCATTCAATACAACCGACAGCCTTGGGCTGTCAACTGAGGACATCACAAGCCATGCTAGATATCAACCTGCTGCGCAAGGAACTGGACAGAGTCGTGACACGCCTGCAAGCGCGCAAGAATCCACAACCTTTTCTGAACGTGGAGACGTTTCGTGCGCTGGAAGCTGAGCGCAAGACGATCCAGACCCGTACCGAGGAGCTGCAGTCGCAGCGCAACAGCCTGAGCAAGCAGATTGGCCAGCTCAAGGGCCAGGGCGATCATGCCGGCGCTGAAGCCGTGATGACGCAAGTGGGCCAGATCAAGCAGGAGCTGGAGCAGAGTGCCGCGCGCCTGGACCAGATCCAGACCGAGCTGGCTGACATGCTGCCGGGGATTCCCAACCTGCCGCATGAGAGCGTGCCGGTGGGTGCCAGTGAAGAGGACAACGTCGAGTTGCGCCGCTGGGGCACGATCCCGCAATTTGATTTCGAGGCCAAGGACCATGTCGATATCGGCGCTGGCCTGGGTCTGGACTTTGAAACCGGCGCCAAGCTGTCGGGTTCGCGCTTTGCCTTCATGCGCGGGCCGGTGGCACGCCTGCATCGTGCGCTGGCGCAGTTCATGCTCGATACGCAGACCGGCGAGCATGGCTATACCGAGTGCTACACGCCCTATATCGTCAACGCCGACAGCCTGCGCGGTACCGGTCAGCTGCCCAAGTTCGAGGCTGACCTGTTCGCAGCGCGCAAGGGCGGTCAGGAAACCGAGGAAGAGCCGGATACCACACCGCTGTACCTGATCCCGACCAGCGAAGTGCCGCTGACCAACCTGGTGCGCGACACCATCGTGGCCGAATCGGAGCTGCCGATCAAGCTGGCCGCGCAGACGCCGTGCTTCCGCTCCGAAGCTGGCAGCCACGGTCGCGATGTACGTGGCCTGATCCGTCAGCACCAGTTCGAGAAGGTCGAGATGGTGCAGGTCGTGCATCCTGAGAAGAGCTACGAGGCACTCGAGGAAATGACTGGCCATGCCGAAGCGATCCTGCAGAAGCTGGGCTTGCCGTATCGCGTGATCGTGCTGTGTACCGGTGACATGGGCTTTGGCGCCACGCGTACGCATGACCTGGAAGTCTGGGTGCCGGCGCAGAATACCTACCGCGAGATTTCTTCGGTCAGCAACTGCGAGTCCTTCCAGGCGCGCCGCATGCAAGCCCGTTTCAAGAACGCACAGGGCAAGAACGAACTGGTGCATACGCTCAACGGTTCCGGCCTGGCGGTGGGGCGCTGCCTGGTGGCAGTGCTGGAAAACTTCCAGCAGGCTGATGGCAGCGTGGTGGTGCCGGAGGTGCTACGTCCTTACATGGGCGGTGTCGAGGTGCTGCGCCCGCAGGTCTGAAGAGGCTGCAGAAATTGCAGCGCCATCTTCCAGAAAGATGGGATCAGATGTAAAATGATTAGCTTGACCTGAGCAGCGTGCTGTATCGTCACGGAGAGGTGGCAGAGTGGTCGAATGCACCGGATTCGAAATCCGGCATACAGGTTCTCCTGTATCGAGGGTTCGAATCCCTCTCTCTCCGCCAAATCCATAGGTTAGCGTTTCTTCCTGACAGAAGACGCTAGCCTATTTTTTTGACAGTTACGAAACAGGTTTCCGTAAGCTGTGTGGCGGCTGATACACGTCCAGTGCGTCAATCATGTGGCTGTGTCATGACAATGCAGCCAAAGACAGCTAGACTTTTGAAAATTTTTCAGCTGTGCCAACAGACTTTCACCCCATTGACCCACGAGGGCACCATGCATTTTTCTTCTTCCCTGACTTCTGTTGCCACGCTGTTCCGCCAGCATGCCGCCAAACCCGGCCTGATGGCGCTTGCCTTGCTGGGAGCTTCTGCCGCTGGTGCCAGCGGTCTTCTGTTGCCCGATGAGGCCTTGCGTGAAGACTTGCAATGGCTGAGCAACCGTCAGGTGATCCAGGTCAACCTGTCGACCTGGCCCTTGTCGCAGGAAGAAATCACCCGTGTGCTGGCAGCAGCGAAGCCGCAATCGCAGCTGGACAGGGATACCATGGCCCGCGTGCAAAAGCAGGTGCAGGAGCTGAAGTCTGCCGTGCGCGCCGAGGCCGCCACTAGTACCGACTATCCCCGCATGCCGCAGGGCTTTGGCCAGACCGAGACGGATCAGCATCGCCTGAGCCTGATTGGCCAGTACAACCAGCATCCGGATCTGGATGTGCGCCTGCAACTGAACGGTGTGGATGGCGATGGTGCCGGTCGCAGCAGCAAGGCCACGGCGGCAGGTTCGTACGCGGCGGGCAAGTTGGGCAACCAGTGGATTGCCTTTGGCCAGATTCCGCAATGGTGGGGCCCTGGCCATGAGGGCAGCCTGATTCGCGGTACCAGTGCTCGTCCGGTCACCGGCTTCCTCATGCAGCGTGCCGAGCAGACGCCGTTTGAGACGCCCTCGTTGTCCTGGGCAGGTCCGTGGCAGTACCAGATTACTGCTGGCCAGCTGGCCCAGTACGGTGCCGTGCCGGACGCCAAGCTGCTGGGCATGCGCCTGTCTGTAGCGCCGACCGAATATCTGGAGCTGGGCGCTTCACGCGCCATCCAGTGGGGCGGTCAAGGCCGTCCGCAAAGCATGAAGTCACTGGGCAAGGTGGAGTTCCCCCCATTTGACGGACACTTTCACTGAGAAGAAAGGAGCCCCCATGGGAAAAACCAAGCCCCCGTACCCCGAGGCATTCAAACAGCAGATCGTCGAGCTGTTTCATTCCGGTCGCAGCCAATCCGAGCTGGCACGTGAGTTCGATGTGTCAGCGGTGAGCATTGCCAACTGGGTTGCACGCGCTGCAGCCGATGCTGGCAAGCCGTTATCCGGCAAGGATGTGTTGACAACGTCCGAGCGCGAGGAACTCGTCCGCTTGCGCCGGGAGGTCAAGCGTCTTCAAACGGAGCGCGACATCCTGGCAAAGGCTACGGCCTGGTTTGCCGGACAAAGCGAGAAGACGTCCACGCCGTCTACGCGCTGATGCAGGCGAACCAGGCCGATCTCCCAATACGCACCATGGCCCGGGTGTTGGGTGTGTCCAGCAGTGGTTACCACGACTGGCTAAATCGCCGACCCAGTGCACGCGATCAGGCCAATGCCGAGCTGCTGCTGCGCATCAAAGCCATCCATCAGATGAGCGATACCACCTACGGCGTGCCGCGCATGGTCGCGCAACTGGCGCGCGATGGGGTGATCGTCAACAAGAAGCGCGTCGAACGCCTGATGCGTCAGGCGAGTCTGAAGGGTGTCAGCCGCCGGCGCGGCTGGTGCGTGACAACGCGCCGTGATCGAGAGGCTGGGCTGGCCAGCGATCTGGTCAATCGCCGCTTTGCGGCGGATGCTCCTAACCAACTTTGGGTGGCAGACATGACCTACCTGCCTACCTGGAGCGGGTTTGCCTATCTGGCGGTAGTCATCGACGTATACAGCCGCAAAGTAGTGGGTTGGGCCTTTGGCACGCGCATGACGGCCGATCTGGTGGTGCAGGCGTTGGAGATGGCCGCCTTCACGCGCAAGCCCCAGGGCGTCATCCACCACTCCGATCAGGGCAGCCAATACACCAGCACGGTGTTTGGCAAGCGTTGCGAGGAAATGGGCGTGCGCCCAAGCATGGGATCGGTGGGGGATGCTTACGACAACGCCATGGCCGAGAGTTTCTTTGCCAGCCTGGAATGCGAACTGGTCAACCGAAGAAGCTGGAAAAGCCAGACCGAGGCCAGGCATGCCGTGTTTACCTGGATAGAGGGCTGGTACAACCCACATCGGTTGCACAGCGCACTGGGCTACCTTGCTCCCAACGAATTCGAGCAAATCAATGCACAATCCGGGCAGTCCCCGGTAGAAAATACCACCGTTACCGCGCTGAATTCTTCAGCGCTCAACCGTCCGTGAGATAGGGGGAACTCCAAGGCCTTGCTGGGCAAGGGCGACAATGAGGAAAGTTCGGACAAGAGCAATGAGCCTGGCAACCAGCTGGCGGGTTTTGATGCGCGCCTGAAGCTGCAGCCGCTGATTGGCGAGCCGATCAGCATCTATGGCCAGATCGTCGGCGAGGATGAGGCCGGTTATTTGCCCTCCAAGAATACCTATCTGCTGGGTATCGATGGCAGCTATGCTTGGGGCCAGAACAATGTGAACTGGTATGTGGAAGGTGCGGACACGACGACCGAGCTCGACCGTGACACCAACATTACCTACCGCCACCACCTCTACAAGGATGGCTTCTACCAGCAGGGCTACCCGCTGGCCTATTCCTACGGCGGTGATGCGCAGACGATTACCAGCAAGCTGACGGTGTCGACACCGGATCGTCAGCGTTATAGCGGCAAGCTGATTTATGCCAAGGTCAACCCGCATAGCCAGGCGATCAACCAGGCGTATCCCAACAAGGACACGCTGCGCGGCTTTGAGGCAGGCTGGGGCAAGACGTTCAACAATGGCCTGCAACTGCAAGCAACCGCCTGGGTGCTGGACAGCGAGCGTGACAATACCGATGTGGGTGCCGGCCTGAAAGTGGCCATGCCACTGCGTTAAGCAGAGTTGAGCTCGTTATATCGATGGAGTGACATATATTTGTCATATTTCTTTTGCAATCCTCTGTCACCATAGCGATCTGATACTGCCGCTTGCTGACGGCATCGCATAGAAGAAAGGACACACGATGAGCGCCAAGGACCAGTTGCCCAAGGGTCTGGGAGATCTGTACTACCGTATGAGCCAGGAGGCCATGGACAGCTACGACGAGTTTCTCGAGCTGGAAATGGAGGACATGGACACGCTGGACGGAGACCTGCTGCCCGACCAGGACACGCTGGATCGCAAGCTGTATTTCCGCGAGCTGCTGCGCCTGCAGGCCGAGCTGGTGAAGTTGCAGGACTGGGTACAGGCGACCAAGGAAAAGGTCGTGATCGTGTTTGAAGGCCGTGACTCGGCAGGCAAGGGTGGCGTGATCAAGCGCATTACGCAACGCCTGAACCCGCGTGTGGTGCGCGTGGCGGCACTGCCGGCACCGAACGACCGCGAGCGTACCCAGTGGTATTTCCAGCGCTATGTGTCGCATCTGCCGGCCGGTGGCGAGATTGTGCTGTTTGACCGCAGCTGGTATAACCGCGCCGGCGTCGAGCATGTGATGGGCTTCTGTACCGATGAGGAGTACGAGGAGTTCTTCCGTAGCGTGCCGGAGTTCGAGCGCATGCTGGTGCGTTCCGGCATCCGCCTGCTGAAGTACTGGTTCTCTATCACCGATGAGGAGCAGCACGCCCGCTTCATGAGCCGTATCCACGATCCGCTGAAGCAATGGAAGCTGAGCCCGATGGACCTGCAGAGTCGGGTGCGCTGGGAGCGCTACACCCAGGCCAAGGAAGTGATGCTGGAGCGCACGCATATTCCCGAGGCGCCGTGGTGGGTGGTGCAGGCGGTGGACAAGAAGAAGGCACGCCTGAACTGTATCAGTCACATCCTGGACAGCATGCCGTACCAGGAAATCGAGCGCGAGGAAGTGGTGCTGCCGGAGCGTACGCGCCACCCGGATTATGTGCGTCATCCGATTCCGGATTCGATGTACGTGCCTGAGCGTTATTGAGTTGCCCTTTGGCTGTTGGAGACAACGGCCGGCGCCAGAAGCCCTGTCCGCCCGCGTGCCGACAGGGCTTTTTGCGTTGCGGATCGTCCGGAAAAATCAGGACAGGGTTTTTCTGGTACCCGTACGGCTGTGACTGTCACATTTCAGCTATATGATGCCATGAGCCATTCTTGGCTTTCCGGGCCTGCTGCCTCTGGCAAGAGGCCTTTGGCAGCTGTACGCCGGGTCCGGATGAATCCAAATAACATGCTAGGAGATCAACATGTCGCGTGAAGTCGTAGTTGTCAGCGCTGTCCGTACTGCCATTGGTGGTTACGGCGGCAGCCTGAAGGATGTTCCCACCACCGAACTGGCCGCCCTCGTGGTGCGCGAGTCGCTGGCGCGTGGCAACGTGGAAGGCAAGGATGTGGGTCATGTGGTGTTCGGCCACGTGGTGAACACCGAGCCCAAGGATATGTACCTGTCCCGCGTGGCAACCGTCAACGGTGGCTGCCCGATCGAAACCCCGGCCTTCAACGTCAACCGCCTGTGCGGTTCCGGCCTGCAGGCGATCGTGTCTGCCAGCCAGTCCATCCTGCTGGGTGACTGCGATGTGGCTATTGGCGCGGGTGCCGAAAACATGAGCCGCGCTCCGTACGCTGCCCTGGCTACCCGCTGGGGTGCCCGCATGGGTGACACCAAGATGGTCGACATGATGGTCGGTGCCCTGAACGATCCGTTCCAGAGCATCCACATGGGTGTGACGGCCGAGAACGTGGCCAAGGAGTTCAACATCACGCGTGAAGACCAGGACGCACTGGCGCTGGAAAGCCACCACCGTGCCGAGAAGGCCTGGGCCGAAGGCCGCTTCAAGGACCAGATCGTGCCGGTTACGATCAAGGGCCGCAAGGGCGACGTGGTGTTCGAGAAGGACGAGCACTTCCGCACCGGCGCCACGATCGAGGACTTCCAGAAGATGAAGCCGGTGTTCGTGAAGGAGAACGGCACCGTGACCGCTGCTAACGCTTCCGGCATCAACGACGCGGCTGCTGCCGTGGTGCTGATGGACAGCGAAGCCGCCAAGGCCCGTGGCGCCAAGCCGCTGGCCCGTCTGGTCGGTTACGCCCACGCCGGCGTGGAGCCGCGCATCATGGGTATCGGCCCGGTGCCGGCATCCAACCTGGTGCTGAAGAAGCTGGGTCTGACCATCAACGACATGGACGTGATCGAGGCGAACGAGGCATTTGCGGCCCAGGCTTGCGCCGTGACGCGCGGCCTGAACGCTGATCCGGCCAAGGTTAACCCGAACGGTTCCGGCATTTCCCTGGGGCACCCGATCGGTGCGACCGGTGCCGTGATCACGGTGAAGGCGATTCACGAACTGCACCGCACGGGCGGCCGCTACGCGCTGGTCACCATGTGTATCGGTGGCGGTCAGGGTATTGCTGCCGTGTTCGAGCGCATGTAATTTCACATTCGCCTGAATAGCAAGAGCCGCTGTACGCAAGTGCAGCGGCTCTTGTCATTGGGGTGGTCAATCAGTCGAACGAGGCGACCTGTTCGGCGTAGTCGTGCAGCGCCATCAGGATGGCTTCGCCACGTGCGTCCAGGTCCTGCTCCTGCAGCTGATCCAGTTCGGCCAGCAGCTGGTCGATGGAGCGGGCCCCATCCTGGCCGTCGAGCAGGCGGGCGGCACAGTGTTCCTGCCATTGCGCCTGTTCTTCCGGCGTCAGACTGTCCGGATAGTTGCGCGCGCGGTAGCGAAACAGCAGTTCGGCCAGCCGCTCGTCCTGGAAGCGGCTGCGGTCCTGCGCCAGCTGGGTCGGAGGCAGGATGCGTAGCTGTTCGAGCTTGCGGCGGTCGCCATCGCCGAGAAAACCGCCGTACAGGTCGGCATCGACATCGACTGATTCGTTGCTGGTCGGCCGTTGCAGCACCTGTTCCCAGATTGCGCTCATGTCGGGCAGGTCACGCGCGATGACGGCGTGTTGCAGGCTGCGCTCCTTGTCGATCTGCCACTGGGCGGCGCGCTCGTCGGACAGCGCGCCCCAGCTGCGTACCACCATGGGCGAGCGGTTCAGCTGGATGCTGCTGATCGGCAGGCGCTGCACGCCTTCGGGAAGGGCATCGCGACGGCTGAATAGGCGCAGCCGGATGGTGTCAGCGTCCAGCGCGGCCAGTTCGGACGGATCGTGGCGCAGGTCCCAGGCCAGGATCTCGTTGCGGTTGGTCGGGTGGTTGCACAGCGGCCACATCAGTGCGGTGCAGCCGTATTCGGTCGGGATCATGCCGCTGACGTGCAGGAACGGGCGTGCCTGTTGCTGCGTGGCGGGGAAGCCGAGTTCTTCGGCAACGGCGTGCTTGCTGCGCAGGCGCAGGGCGAAATCGAACAGCTTGGGCTGGCGCTCGCGCAGCAGCCTGGCCAGCGCGATGGTGGCACGTACGTCGGACAGGGCATCGTGCGCGGCGGTGTGCTCCAGGCCGTTGGCAGCGGTCAGGTTTTCCAGGCGAAAGCTGGGCTTGCCATCCACTTCCGGCCACTGGATGCCTTGCGGGCGCAGTGCCCAGGTCATGCGCACCACATCGAGCAGGTCCCAGCGGCTGCAGCCGTTCTGCCATTCGCGGCCATAGGGATCGATCAGGTTGCGCCAGAACAGGAAGCGGGTGAATTCGTCGTCAAAACGGATCGTGTTGTAGCCGACGCCGATGGTGCCAGGCTGGGACAGCTCGGCATGGATGCGCTGCGCGAACTGCACTTCGGGCAGGCCCTGCTCCAGGCATTGCTGCGGCGTGATGCCGGTGATCAGGCAGGAGGCCGGGTCGGGCAGGTAGTCAGGCGCCGGCTGGCACAGGATGTTGATCGGCTCGCCAATCGCATTCAGCTCGGCGTCGGTGCGGATAGCGGCGAACTGGGCCGGGCGGTCCTTGCGTGCATCGATGCCGAAGGTTTCGTAGTCATGCCAGAGAAAGGTGATGGGCGTCATGGCAGTGCATTACTCCTGCAGAAAGGCATCGATCAGGGGGGCCAGCGCAGCCGGCTGGTCGTGGTGCAGCATGTGGCCGGCGTCCTGCACGACAGCGTGGCGTACATCGGGAATCTCCTGCATGCGCTGCTGGTAGTCGGCAAACGTGTAGCGATCGCCCCAGAAGGAGGCCAGGCTGTCGTCGCTGGCGGTGATGCACAGGGTCGGGGCCGTGATGCGGCGCAGCACGGCGGCGGCTTCATCGGCATGGTAGAGCTGCGAGCCCGGTGCCTTGTGCGCGGGATGGGCGCGGATATGCCAGCGACCGTCATCGGCCTGCTGTGCCCAGTGCGAGGCCAGCCAGAGCGCCTTGTCATCGGGCAGGCGCGGGTTGTTCTTTTGCAGGCGGCGCGCCACGCTGGCCAGATCCGGATAGCTGCGCAGCTGCAGCTCGCCCTGGCGCAGCTTGCGCACATGATCCATCCAGTCAATCAGGCGCTGTGGCGCCTGCTCTGGCTGCGTGGCGGGCAGGCCGAAGCCTTCCAGGTTCACCAGCTTGCGGATGCGCTGCGGGCGCAGGCCGGCGTATTGCAGCGCGATATTGGCGCCCATGCTGTGGCCGATCAGGTCCACTGGCTGCTCAGGTGATAGCTGCTCCAGCAGGTAGTCCAGGTCCAGCAGGTAATCCGCAAAGACGAAATGGTCGGTACCCGGTGGCACTGGCGTGCCGCCAAAGCCGCGCCAGTCGGCGGCAGCAGCAGCGTAGCTGGCAGGCAAGGCATCGACCAGGAACTGGTAGGAGGCGGCCACATCCATCCAGCCGTGCAGCAGTACCAGCAAGGGGCGGTCAGCGGCAGGCTGGCCCCAGTGCAGCAGGTGGTAATCCAGATCGCGGACGCGCTGGCTGCTGGGCAGGGACGGGCGCAGAGGGGTATAGGCAGAGGTAGTCACGGGCTAGATGGTAGCGCAGTGTGGTGGCCGGAAATGCAGAAAGCCACCCGAAGGTGGCTTTCAGACTGAGGTCATGCCCGGTGAGCCGGGCAGGGCGATCAGCGGGCGGCTTCAGCCACGTAGATTTCCACGCGGCGGTTCTGGGCGCGGCCGTCAACCGTAGCGTTGCTGGCCACCGGCTGGGTAGAACCAGCGCCGGAGGTCATGATGCGGTTGGACGCCACGCCACGGCTGACCAGGTAGTTCTTGGCAGCGTTGGCGCGGTTCAGCGACAGCGGGTTGTTGATGGCGTCAGAGCCGGTGCTGTCGGTGTGGCCAACGATGCTCACGGTGGTCACCGGGTTCTGGTTCAGCGTGGTGGCCAGGGTGTTCAGCACCGGGTACATATTGGCGTTCAGGGTGGCAGAGCTGGTCGCGAAGCCAGCGTCAGCCGGCACGTTGATCTTCAGACGGTTGTCTGCGGTCTGGGTGACCTGAACCGGAGTGCCGGCAGTGGCAGCCTGCATCTGCTGCTTCTGCTTTTCCATGTGGTTGGACCACAGGTAGGTACCGGTACCGCCCACGGCTGCACCAATCAGTGCGCCCTTCAGGGTATCGGTGCCGTCCTGGTGGTGACCGATGGCAGCGCCAGCCAGCGCGCCCACGGCAGTACCGATGGCGGTATTGCGCTGGGTGCTGGTCATGGTGCTGGTGCCGTCAGCGGCACAGCCAGCCAGCAGGCCAGCAGCGGTAGCGGCAACGGTCAGGGAAGCAAGCGTCTTCTTCATGTTCAAATCTCCTTGATAAGAATTGCCATGGCTTGGCAACGACTCGATTCTAGGCAGCTGTTACAGGTCCAGATGTAGGAAAGCACCGATGCTCACCGTAATTGTTTGTATCTTGTGCGCATTACTTGGCACTTTGCCGGACTTCCTGCGGCAGCGCTTTTTGCCGACTGTCGTCAGCCAGACGTCAAGCAGCTTGCCTCTGGTCCCCTAGAATCTGTTACAAACAGCCTTGTCCGTGACTCCGTCCAAAACCTGTATTGATGGCCAAGAAATCCCACGTCAGTGAAACCCCCGCCACGCAGCTCCTGCGTCGCCATGGCATCGCCTTTGAAGAGCACATGTATGACTGGGTGCCGCATGGCGGTGCGCGCCACAGTGCCGAGGTGCTGCAGGCCGATCCGATCAGTGTCGTCAAGACGCTGATCATGCAGGATCAGGACAAGCATCCGCTGGTGATCCTGATGCATGGCAATCGCAGCGTTTCTACCAAGCAGCTGGCGCGCCAGATCGGTGCCAAGCAGGTGGAGCCGTGCGCGGTGGAGGTCGCGCAGCGGCATACCGGCTATCTGGTGGGCGGCACCTCGCCGTTTGGCACGCGACGCAGCATGCCGGTGTATATCGAGCGCAGCATCCTGGAGCTGCCGCGCATCCTGATCAACGGTGGCCGGCGTGGCTATCTGCTTGGCATCGACCCGCAGGTGTGCGTGGATCTGCTGCAGGCCACGCCAGTCGACTGTGCTTTGGCAGAATAGAGCCCTGCATCCACCTACAAGGAAGACCCATGAATCTTGCAAGCGTGCTGGCGATTGTGCTGGCCTACCTGATCGGTTCCCTGAGCTTTGCCGTACTCGTCAGCAAGGCGATGGGGCTGAATGATCCGCGCAGTTATGGCAGCGGCAACCCTGGCGCCACCAACGTGCTGCGCAGCGGCAACCGCAAGGCGGCGGCGCTGACGCTGCTGCTCGACGGCTTCAAGGGCTGGCTGCCGGTGTTCATCGTGAGCCGTTTCGGTGCGCAATGGGGCCTGGACGGCACCGACGTGGCACTGGTCGGCCTGGCGGCCTTCCTCGGCCATCTCTACCCGATCTTCTTCCGTTTCAAGGGCGGCAAGGGCGTGGCGACCGCCGCCGGCGTGATGCTGGCCTTTGAGCCGATGCTGGGGCTGGGCCTGCTGGCGATCTGGATCCTGGTGGCGCTGGTGTTCCGCTATTCTTCTCTGGCGGCACTGGTGGCGGCACTGGCCTCGCCGATGCTCTACATGGCCGGTACCAATGGCTGGTGGACGGTGCAGGGTCCGATCCTGCTGGCGATCATCGCCATGAGCCTGCTGCTGATCTGGCGCCATCGCAGCAATATCAGCAATCTGTTTGCCGGCAAGGAAGGCAAGCTGGGCAGCAAGAAGAAGTAATCGCTGTCACGACAAAAAAGCCCCGTGACGCTGCCAAGGCGTCACGGGGCTTTTTGTATGGAAGAGAGCGGAATCAGTCGCGGAAGTTGTCGAAGGACAGCGGCACGTCGGTGATGTCCTTGCGGATCAGCGCCATGGCGGCCTGCAGGTCATCGCGCTTGGCGCCGGTAACGCGTACGCTGTCGCCCTGGATCGAGGCCTGCAGCTTGAGCTTGCTTTCCTTGACCAGCTTCTGGATCTTCTTGGCCAGTTCGGTTTCGATGCCGTTACGCACCTTGACCACCTGCTTGACCTTGTCGCCGCCGATTTTCTCGACCTTGCCCATGTCCAGGAAACGGACATCGACGTTGCGCTTGGTCATCTTGTTGCGCAGGATGTCTTCGACCTGCTGCAGCTGGAACTCGGCATCGCCGAGCAGGGTGATTTCCTTGTCCTTGATCTCGATGCCGGCAGAGGTGCCCTTGAAATCGAAACGGGTGCCGATTTCCTTGGAGGTGTTCTCCACGGCGTTTTTCACTTCTACCAGATTGGGTTCGCAAACGGTGTCAAAAGAGGGCATGTGCAGTCTTTCCGAGGGATGATGATGCGACAATTATCCCCCATGACCATTCTCCGTATCGAACACAACGTTTCCCTTGATCCCTACAACACCCTGGGCATTGCCGCGCGTGCGCACAGCCTCTTGCGCGTGCGCCAGCCGTCCGACCTGCAGGCGCTGGCCGAACAGCCGCGCCAGCTGGAGCGTGGTCATCTGGTGCTGGGTGGCGGCAGCAACATGGTCATCACCGGCGACCTGCTGGCGCTGGTGATCAAGCTGGAGATCCAGGGACGCACGCTGGTGGAAGAAACCGATCGCCACTGGATCGTGCAGGCCGGCGCCGGCGAGGTCTGGCATGACTTTGTCGCCTGGACGCTGCAGCAGGGCTATCCGGGCCTGGAAAACCTGGCGCTGATTCCCGGCACCGTGGGCGCAGCGCCGGTGCAGAACATCGGCGCCTACGGCATTGAGCTGCAAGACCGATTCCACAGCCTGGATGCGATCGAGCTGGCCACCGGTCGCCAGTTCACGCTGGATGCCGCCCAGTGCCGTTTCGCCTACCGCGATTCCGTCTTCAAGCAGAAAGGCGAGGGCGGCCTGGCGGGCAAGGCGGTGATCACGCAGGTGCGCTTTGCCTTGCCCAAGCAGTGGCGCCCGGAAATCGGCTATCTGGACATCGAGCGCAAGATGGCCGAGTGGAGCATTACCGCACCGACGGCGCAGCAGGTGTTTGACATGGTGGTGGCGATCCGCCGCGCCAAGCTGCCGGATCCGGCCGAGGTGGGCAACGTCGGCAGCTTTTTCAAGAATCCGGTGGTGTCGCGCGAGCAGTGCGACGACATCATCGGTCGTGACCCGCATATCGTGCACTACCCGATGCCGGATGGCACGGTCAAGCTGGCTGCCGGCTGGCTGATCGATGCCTGCGGCTGGCGCGGCAAGAGCATGGGCAATGCTGGCGTCTACCCGAAGCAGGCGCTGGTGCTGATCAACCGTTTCCACGAAACTGGCATCCGCGCCACCGGCGGCGAGGTGATGACGCTGGCACAGGCGATCCAGACCAGCGTCTACGAGCGCTTTGGTATCCGGCTGGAACCGGAACCGGTGGTGGTCTGATACGGCTTGCCTGAGCAGCCCATGCGGACAAGAGGCGGATGTTATGGTCGGTCATCCTGACTTTCGGCATGCGCCATGCGATTCCCCCGTTTTCCTTTCCTGTCCCTGGCCGCAGCCTGCCTGCTGACCCTGGCCGCTTGCGACAAGCCGGCAGCCCAGAGCTCCGCCAGCCTGCTGCCGGCGGCTTCGGCCCAGACCCCGGCCTCAAGCGCCACGACCAGCCAGCAAATCGGCCACATGCGCCTGATCGATCCGCTGGATCGCGAAGACTATTACTGCCTGGACATCATGGGCTCGGGCGATTACGTGCGTTTTGACCTGCCGATGACTGCGCACAACTGCAAGCCCGGTCTCTATGCCGATGAGGCAGTGCGGCTGCAGGACGATGGCCGGCTGTATTTTCCGCAGTACCAGGTTTGCGCTACCGTGGCCGGCCTCAACTGCCGTGCCCTGGCTGGTGCAGCCGTGCTCGCGCGTCCCTGTGGCGAGCGTAGCCCGTTCATGGAGGCCGATGCGCTGCAGCGCTTTGTGCAGCATGCCGATGGCCGTATCGAGCTGCAGGGTTCCGGCCTGTGCCTGACGGCCGGCAAGGATTCGGACAGCACGTTCGAGCCCACGCACCGCTGGCGCAGCCTGTTTGTCGAGCACTGCAGCCAGACCGAGCCGCGCCTGTCGCAATGGGAGTTTGTGGTGCCGGTCACGCGTTGACGCAGCCAGCAGGCAGAAAGCGTGATTTGCAACGCATTCCCGGATTCTTCCGTCCTGATGCGACGTTGTCCTGACGCTCGTCGTATCATGGAATCTTTCTGTCTTTTGCAAGGAACCCGCCATGAGCAACTCCATCGTCAATGACCTGCTGCAACAACTGCAAGGCGACCGCCTGGGCCAGATCGCCGGCCAGCTGGGTGCCAGCCCGTCCCAGACCAGCGATGCCATTTCGGCAGCGATTCCGATGATCGTGGGTGCCCTGGGCCAGAATGCCCAGACGCAGCAGGGTGCTGACAGCCTGTTCAATGCGCTGCAGCGCGACCACATGGGCAGTGCGTCTGCCGGCGGTCTGGATCTGGGTGGCCTGCTCGGTTCCATGCTCGGCGGTGGCCAGCCGGCCGGTCGCCAGCTGGATGGCGGCGGCATCCTGGGCCATATCTTTGGTGGCGCCCAGCCGCGCGCCGAAGCTGGCCTGGGCCAGGTCAGCGGCATGAGCTCCGGCCAGTCCGGCCAGCTGCTCAAGATCCTGGCGCCTATCGTGATGTCCTTCCTGGCCAGCCGCGTGATGGCCGGGGGCATGAACTCCGGCAGCCTGGGTGGCATGCTGGGTCAGGAACGTGCCCAGGTGCAGCAGCAGGGTGGCCTGGGTGGCGGCCTGCTGAACGCAGTGCTGGATCAGGACGGTGATGGCCAGGTCGGTATCGGTGACCTGCTGAAGATTGGCAGCGCGTTCCTGAAGCGCTGATGATCCGCTGTCGGCAGCCATGACGCTGCCGGCATCGCCCATGAAAAACGCCTGGCAGCGCAAACTGCCAGGCGTTTTGTCTTGTACTGGAGAGCGATCAGCCCTTCTTGCCTTCCAGCTTCAGCATCGCGGCGCCTTCGCCCAGTTGCAGCAGGCCGCTGTTGGCATAGATGCCCAGCTTGCCGCGCGTGTCGACGATATCCAGGTTGCGCATGGTCAGCTGGCCGATGCGGTCGGCCGGGCTGAACGGCGCGTTCTCGACCTTCTCCATGCTCAGGCGTTCGGGCGCGTAAGTCAGGTTGGGCGATTCGGTGTTCAGGATCGAGTAGTCGTTGCCGCGGCGCAGTTCCAGCGTCACCTCGCCGGTAATGGCGCGCGCCACCCAGCGCTGGGCAGTTTCGCGCAGCATCAGGGTCTGCGGGTCGAACCAGCGGCCCTGGTACAGCAGGCGGCCCAGCTTCAGGCCGTTGATACGGTACTGCTCGATGGTGTCCTCGTTGTGGATGCCGGTCACCAGGCGCTCGTAGGCGATGTGCAGCAGCGCCATGCCGGGAGCCTCGTAGATGCCGCGGCTCTTGGCTTCGATGATGCGGTTCTCGATCTGGTCGCTCATGCCCAGGCCGTGGCGACCGCCGATGCGGTTGGCTTCCAGGAACAACTCGACCGGATCGTGGATCTCGCGGCCGTTCAGCGCCACCGGCACGCCTTCCTCGAAGCGCACGCGCACTTCTTCGGCCTGTACCTCGACTTCCGGCTTCCAGAAGGCGACACCCATGATCGGGCTGACGATGCGCACGCCACTGTTCAGCTCTTCCAGGTCCTTGGCTTCGTGCGTGGCACCCAGCATGTTGCTGTCGGTGGAGTAGGCTTTCTCTACGCTCATCTTGTAGTCGAAGCCGTTCTTGATCAGGAACTCGCTCATCTCCTTGCGGCCGCCGAGTTCGTCGATGAAGTTCTGGTCCAGCCAGGGCTTGTAGATCTTCAGAGCCGGGTTGGTCAGCAGGCCGTAGCGGTAGAAGCGCTCGATGTCATTGCCCTTGTATGTCGAGCCGTCACCCCAGATGTTGACGTCGTCTTCCTTCATCGCGGCAACCAGCATGGTGCCAGTCACGGCGCGGCCCAGCGGCGTGGTGTTGTAGTAGTAGATGCCACCGGTGCTGACGTGGAAGGCGCCGCACTGGATGGCGGCGATGCCTTCGTGGGCCAGCTGCGTGCGGCAGTCAATCAGGCGCGCCTTCTCGGCACCGTATTCGGAGGCCTTGCGCGGGATGGCTTCGTAGTCATCTTCATCGGGCTGGCCGAGGTTGGCGGTGTAGGCGTAGGGAACCGCACCCTTCTGGCGCATCCACAGCAGGGCGGCGCTGGTGTCCAGGCCACCGGAGAAGGCGATGCCGACCTTCTGGCCGACGGGAATGTTTTGCAGGATCGTATTGGACATGGTGTGTCTGGAAAATCGGAAAGGGGATCAGCCGTAGTGGCAGATGTAGTGGAAGGCCTCTTCCACGCGGATGTCGAAGGAGCTGTCGCCCGGAATGCTGAACGATTCGCCGGCGCTGCAGCGCTGCCAGCTGTCGCTGCCGGCCAGCTTGTACTCGCAGTCACCGTGCACGCATTCCATGATTTCCGGGGCGGCGGTGCCAAAGGTCAGCGTGGCCGGCAGGACCACGCCGGCCGACTTGCGCGTGCCGTCGGCCAGGGTAAAGCTGTGCGAAACGCACTTGCCGTCAAAGTACACATTGGCCTTGGCGTCCAGGGCCACATTGTTCAGGATGGTAGTCATGGGGGAATCGATCAGACAGGAGACATGGCACCTGATGGCGCCAAAGCCTGAATGTTACCGCTTTTGTACAGCGGACGGCTAGAGCAGCGGGGAAAGCAGACGGGCGAAGGCGGTCAGCATGCGTTCGTGCCACTGCGAACGCTGGTCCATGATCTCCTGCGTGACATAGCGCGCACGGGTGCGGTCATCGGCAAAATCTTCTGCCAGGATGGCGTTCATCTCCTCGCCATACAGCACCACGCCATTCTCGAAGTTGAGCAGGAAACTGCGGTTGTCAAAGTTGGCGGTGCCGATCATGCTGTATTCGTCGTCCACGACCAGCGTCTTGGCGTGCAGCATGCCCTTGCCCTGGTATTCGAAGATCTTCACGCCGACAGTGCGCAGTGCGCCGAAGTACGAGCGTGCCGCCCAGGTGACCAGAAAGGAATCGCTGCGCATCGGCACCATGATCTGCACATCGACACCGCGCAGCGCGGCATTGATCAGGGCATAGAAGGCCGGTTCGGTCGGCACGAAGTAGGGTGTGGTCAGCAGGATGCGCACCTTGGCCATGTTGATGGCGTGCAGCATGCTGCGGTGGATCGCCTCGCGCCCGCTGTCCGGGCCGGAGGCCAGCACCTGCACCGCATGCTCGCCGGGCTCCTGCGGCGGGAACACATTGACCTCGAACTGGTGCCGGCCGCTGGCATAGACCCAGTCCTGCATGAAGGTGTACTGCAGCCAGCGCACCGCAGCGCCTTCCAGGCGCAAGTGCGTGTCGCGATAGGCGCTGTCGGGATTCTGCTTCTCGCAGCCGTCATCGGTGACGTTGATGCCGCCGGTAAAACCGATATGGCCGTCGACGACCAGGATCTTGCGGTGCGTACGCAGGTTGACAAAGGGCAGCATGCGATGCAGCCGCGCCGGGTGGAAGACCGCCAGCTCGCCGCCGGCGTCGCGGAAGGCCTGCAGCAGGGCGCGGCCACGCCGGCCCAGCAGGCGTGCGGAACCGAGGCCATCTACCAGCAAGCGCACACGCACGCCTTCGCGCGCCTTGGTCGTGAGGGCGTCCAGCAGTGCGCTGCCGGTGGCGTCGGGATCGAAAATATAGTATTCGAGATGGATGTGCAGCCTGGCCTCGGCCACAGCCTGCAGGATGGCGCTGAAGGTGGCGTCGCCATTGCGCAGGCGCTCGGTGCGCGAGCAGCTCGATACCGGAATGCCGCAGGCGGCCTCGATCAGGCGCTGGTGCTGGCGCTCGGTGACAGACGGGCTGAATTCGCCCTCCAGCAGCTTGTCCATGTCGTTTTCGGAAGCCAGCAGGATGCGGCTGCGCGTGCGGCGCAGCGTCTGCCGGTTCACGCGCGTGGGACCGAACAGGTGATACACCAGGATGCCGACGGGCGGCACCAGCCCGAGAATCATGATCCAGGCCAGCGTCGCCACCGGGGCGCGCTGCTGCCAGATGATGCGCAAGGCCAGGTAGATACCGGTGACCAGCCAGAGCGATGCCAGCAGGCTTTTCCAGTGCAACAGCAGGTAGTCGATCATGGTCGGGCAGGGTGGCGGGCAAAGTCGCACTGATTCGCTGCGACTTGGTGGGGGTGAGGGCTATTGGCTATCATAGCCGTCTTGTTCCGTTTCCCCTGTCGTCTTTCTGTCCCCATGAGCACCTCCAATTCTCCCATCACGATCTCCAGCCTTGACTACGAGCGTATTGAAACGCTTCTGGAGTCGGATGCCGCCCAGAATGTGCCTGGCATCGAGGCGCTGGAGTCGGAGCTGCTGCGTGCCAACGTGGTGGAACCGAGCGAGGTGCCGCCGGGCCTGGTGACGATGAACACCACCGTCAAGTTCGAGGATCTGGGGACCGGTCAGCACCGCTCGCTGACGCTGGTCTATCCGCACAATGCGACCGCGCCTGACAGCATCTCGGTGCTGACGCCGGTTGGCAGCGCGCTGCTCGGCCTGAGCGTGGGTGAAACTATTGCCTGGCAGGTGCCGGGCGGCCGCAAGCTGGAACTGCGTATCCTGGAGGTGGTGTCGCAGCCGGAAGCACAGGGCGAATTCCACCGCTGATTCGCCTCTGAACGGCTTCAGGCTGCCGGCCAGGCTTCTGGCGTGAAGCCGACCGTGATGCGGCCGTTGCCCCAGTCGATCACCGGGCGCTTGATCACGCTGGACTGCTCCAGCATCAGCGCCTGGGCGCTGGCGGCATCCTGCACCGCCTCCTGCTGCGCCGGATCCAGCTTGCGCCAGGTCGTGCCCTTGCGGTTGACCAGTGTTTCCCAGCCGACCGCATCGACCCAGCGCTGCAGCGCATCAGCCGGTACGCCCTGTTTCTTGAAGTCGTGGAAGGTGTAGGGCAGCCCCTGCTCGTCCAGCCAGACACGGCCTTTCTTGACCGAGGTGCAGTTGGGAATGCCGTACAGCATGATGGAAGTGGGTGTTTTGCTCGTCATGCCGTCCATTATGGTGCGCAGTCTGGGAAAATGGCGCCCATGCAAACCTATGACACCCTGGACCAGTGGCTGAGCCACTGCGAGAACCTGCATTCCACCACCATCGACCTGGGGCTGGAGCGGCTGCGCAGCGTGGCCGAACGTCTGCACGACGGCGCCGGCCTGCGCTTTGACTGCCCGGTGTTTACCGTGGCGGGCACCAACGGCAAGGGCTCGACCTGCGCCATGCTCGAATCCATGCTGCGCCATGGCGGCTACCGCACCGGCCTGTTCACCTCGCCGCACCTGGTGCATTTCACCGAGCGCTGCAAGATCGACAACCAGCAGCTGGACGAAGCCGCGCTGGTGCGCCACTTCGAGGCGGTGGAAAAAGCACGTGGCGATACTAGCCTGACGTATTTCGAATTCACCATGCTGGCGATCCTGGATGCGCTGGCGCAGGCCAAGCTGGACGTGGTGATCCTGGAAGTCGGCATGGGTGGCCGGCTGGACGCCGTCAACCTGGTCGATACCGATTGCGCCATCATCACCAGCATTGACGTCGATCACACCGAATTCCTCGGTGACAACCGCGAGGCCATCGGTTACGAGAAGGCCGGCATCATGCGCGCCGGCAAGCCGGCCATCGTCAGCGATCCGGTGCCGCCGCAAAGCATCATCGACCATGCCGCGGCGATTGGCGCCGATCTTTGGCTGGTGGGCCGCGATTTCACCACCGGTGGCGACCAGCAGCAGTGGAACTGGCAAGGCCGTGAGCGCCGTTACCGGGCGCTGGCCTATCCGGCGCTGCGCGGCGCCAACCAGATGCTGAACGCCGCCGGCGTGCTGGCAGCGCTGACGGCCCTGCGCGACCGCCTGCCGCTGCCGGCGCAGGCGATCCGTCTGGGCCTGGCGCAGGTGGAGTTGCCGGGCCGTTTCCAGATGGTGCCGGGTCAGCCGGCGCTGGTGCTGGACGTGGCGCACAACCCGCATGCCGTGGCGGCACTGGTGGCCAACCTGGATGCCATGCCGTATTACCCGGTCACGCACATGGTGTTTGGCGCCATGGCCGACAAGGACATCGGCGACATGCTGCAGCGCCTGCACCCGGTGGTAGATAAATGGTACTTTTGCGACCTGCCGACGCCGCGTGCCGCCAGCAACGCAGACCTGCTGCAGCAATGGCAGCAGTACTGTGCCGGCCAGCCGCGCATCGTGCCGTCCGAAGCCAGCCAGCACGCCTCGCCGCGTGCGGCACTGCAGGCAGCCATTGCAGCCGCGGACCCGGCTGATAGAATCGTGGTTTCAGGATCGTTCTTTACGGTAGGTGATGTGCTGAGCGAGCCGCTGCCCAAATTGTCTGCCCCGCACATGCCGGGTTCGCCGGACTCCGGGAATCCTCCGCCTGCCGCCTGATCCCTCACTACAGATTGATGCATGGCCTTCTTCAATTTCCGTCGCAACACCTCCACGCCCGATTCCGGCAAGCCTGAAGCCAGCCCTGACAAGGGGTGCGCTGGCAAGAACAGCGTGTCGCCTGCCACCGAGGAGCTGAGTCGCCGCGCGCGCCAGCGCCTGATTGGCGCGACCGTGCTGGTGGTGGCGGCCGTGATCGTCTTCCCGCTGGTCTTCAGCGCACCGCCGCGCAGCGTGCCGGCCGACATGGCGATCGATATTGCCGGTAGCAGCTCGGCCAGTGTTGCCGTCGAGAACAGCCTCTCGGCCGATGAAGAGGTGATCGTCGCCGAGCCTGCCGCCAGCGTGGCGCTGGCCCAGCTGGCTGCCAGCCAGACCCCTGATGAAGCCACCTTGCGCCTGGCCGAAGAAGAAGCGGCCCGCGCCCGTGCCGCTGACGAGGAAGCCGCACGCAAGCGCATCGAGCAGGAACGTGAAGCGCAGGCCCGGGCCGAGCGCGAACGCGCCGACAAGGCTGCACGCGACCAGGCTGCTGCAGAAAAAGCGGCGGCCGACAAGGCCGCGCGTGACAAGGCTGCCGAAGAAAAGGCTGCCCGTGACAAGGCCGCGCGCGACAAGGCCGCTGCCGAGAAGGAAGCCGCAGAAAAAGCCGCTGCCGACAAGGCTGCACGCGAAAAGGCGGCCCGTGACAAGGCCGCAGCCGACAAGGCAGCCGCAGAAAAGGCCGCACGCGACAAGGCGGCTGCCGAAAAAGCAGCCCGTGACAAGGCTGCAGCAGAGAAAGCCGCAGCCGACAAGGCCGCGCGCGAGAAGGCTGCCGCAGACAAGGCGGCTGCCGAGAAAGCCGCTGCCGCCAACCGCCCGGGTGCCGATTTCCCGGCGACCGGACGCTTCGTGGTGCAGGTGGGTGCCTTTGTCGAGGATGGCAAGGTCGCCGCGGTGCGTCGCCAGCTGTCGGCTGCCGGCCTCAATAACTACACCCAGGTCGTCAAGATCAACGGCAAGGACGTTACCCGCGTGCGCATGGGACCGTTCAGCACGCGCAAGGAAATGGATCGCGTCGCCGACAAGGTGCGTTCGCTCGGCCTGCCGGTCTCGGTCTACAGCTACTGATGGCCGCTTTCCGGACGACCGTGTTGCATATCTGATCCGAAGGCGTGGGCATGGAGGCGATTTTTCAGCAGTGGAGCACACTGGACACTTTCTGTCTGGTAGTGTTGCTGCTGTCCATGCTGCTGGGCTGGTCGCGCGGCATGGTGCGCGAGCTCGGTTCGCTGCTGTCCTGGCTGGCAGCCTTCCTGATCGCGCGCTGGGCTGCGCCGCTGGTGATTCCGTACCTGCCGTCTTCCTGGCCCTGGATGGCTGATCCGCAATTCGCCCGCTGGACGGCGATGCTGCTGGTGTTCGTGCTGGCGATCCTGCTGATCGGCCTGTTCACCAGCGGTTCGCGCAACCTGCTGCGTGGCATTGGTCTGGGTGGCGTGGACCAGTTGCTGGGCGCCGGCTTTGGCGTGGCACGTGCGCTGGTGCTGCTGTGGGTCATGACAGCCGTGGCCTGGATGACCCCGATGCACCAGACGCACTGGTGGAAAAATTCTGTTTCGGCCGGCATGCTGACCGAAACCCTGCAATCGCTGGCTCCCTGGCTGCCGCCCTCCATGCGGCCCTGGTTGCCGGCAGGGCAGGGGCCTGGGCTATCCGCCCAGGTCCGGCCTGGACTTTCCCTCACCTTGAAAGGGTAGAAAACATGTGTGGAATCGTTGGAATGGTCAACCAGTCGGCGGTCAACCAGCTGATCTATGATGCCTTGCTGCTGTTGCAGCACCGCGGTCAGGATGCGGCTGGCATCGCCACGCAAATGGATCGCAAGTTCTTCATGTACAAGGCCAAGGGCATGGTGCGTGACGTGTTCCGCACCCGCAACATGCGTGCGCTGCCCGGCAACTGCGGTCTGGGTCATGTGCGCTACCCCACGGCGGGCAATGCCAACAGCGAGGAAGAGGCCCAGCCGTTCTACGTCAACGCGCCGTTCGGCATCGTGCTGGTGCACAACGGCAACCTGACCAATGCCCGTGCCCTGCGCGCTGAACTGTTCGAGACTGACCACCGCCATATCAACACCGAGAGCGATACCGAGGTGCTGCTCAACGTGCTGGCGCACGAGATGCAGCGTGCCGGCAACGACGACACGCTGACCGTGCCCGATATCTTCGAGGCGGTGCGCCAGGTGCACCGCCGTGTGCGCGGCTCCTACGCCGTGATCGCCATGATTGCCGGCGTCGGCATCTTGGCCTTCCGCGACCCGAATGGCATCCGCCCGCTGTGCATCAGCAAGCCGCAGGATGGCATGGCGGCGGTGGCCAGCGAATCAGTGGCGCTGGAAGGCGTTGGCCTGACGCTGGACCGCGACCTGCATCCGGGCGAAGCTGCCTTCATCGACCTGCAGGGCAATGTGCAGTTCCAGCAGTGTGCCGACAACCCGAAACTCAACCCCTGCCTGTTCGAGTACGTCTATCTGGCACGTCCCGATTCCGATCTCGACCATGTCTCGGTCTACCACGCGCGTCTGAAAATGGGCGAGGCACTGGCCAAGCGTGTGATCTCCATGGTGCCGCCGGACGAGATCGATGCCGTGATCCCGATTCCCGAATCCAGCCGTCCGAGCGCCATGCAGTTGGCCCATGTGCTGGGCCTGCCGTACCGCGAAGGCTTCGTCAAGAACCGCTATGTCGGCCGCACCTTCATCATGCCGGGCCAGGCCGTGCGCAAGAAATCGGTGCGCCAGAAGCTCAATGTGGTCAACAGCGAGTTCAAGGGCCGCAACGTGCTGCTGGTGGACGATTCCATCGTGCGCGGTACCACCTCCAAGGAAATCATCCAGATGGCGCGCGATGCCGGTGCGCGCAAGGTCTACCTGGCCAGCGCCGCACCGCCGGTGCGCTACCCCAACGTCTACGGTATCGACATGCCGACGCAGCAGGAACTGGTCGCGCACAACCGCACGATCGAGGAAGTGCGTGAAATCATCGGCTGTGATGCCCTGATCTACCAGGACCTGGACCAGCTCAAGACCGCGATCTGCGAACTGAACCCGGCCATGAACGGCCTTGATGCCTCCTGCTTTGACGGTGTTTACGTCACCGGCGATATCTGTAGCGAAGATATCCAGCGCATGCAGGACGAGCGCCCCAAGCAGACCGAAGACAGCGATGACACCTCGCGCCTGACGCTGCCGAATGCCGAGCTGAACTGATCCTGCCTTTCCCGATTCCACAAGCACCATGACCGATTCCACACCGCATGCCGGCTGGCACCGCGAAACCCTGGCCGTACGCCAGGCGGTACCGCGCAGCCAGTACGGCGAACATTCCGAAGCGCTGTACCTGACCAGCAGCTTCGTCCAGCCCGATTCCGAAACCTCGGCGCACAACTTCGCCTGCCCGGAAGACGGCTATACCTATACTCGTACCGGCAACCCCACGGTCACCAGTTTCGAGCAGCGCCTGGCCGCGCTTGAAGGCGCCGAAGCCGCCATCGCCACGTCCAGCGGCATGTCGGCGATCCTGTTGATGGCGATGGGCCTGCTCAAGAGCGGCGACCATGTGATCTGCTCGCAGTCCATGTTCGGCTCCACCATCAGGCTGATGGGCAGCGACATGGCGCGCTTTGGCGTGGAAACCACCTTCGTGCCGCAGACCGATGCAGCTGCCTGGAAAGCCGCCATTCGTCCGAATACGCGCCTGCTGTTTGCCGAAACCCCGACCAACCCGCTGTGCGATCTGTGCGATATCGCTGCCCTGGCCGCAATGGCGCACGAAGCCGGCGCGTTGCTGGCGGTGGACAACTGCTTTGCCACGCCAGTGGTGCAGCGTCCGCTGGAGCTGGGTGCGGATCTGGTGATCCATTCCGGCACCAAGTTCCTCGATGGCCAGGGCCGTGTCATGGCCGGTGCCATCTGCGGCAGCAAGGAGTTGGTCAACAACACCTTTGCGCCGCTGGTGCGCGCGGCCGGCATGGTACTGTCGCCGTTCAACGCCTGGGTGGTGCTCAAGGGCATCGAGACGTTGCACCTGCGCGTACGCGCCCAGTGCGAGCAGGCATTGCAGCTGGCGCGCTGGCTGGAACAGCAGCCGCAGGTCGAGCATGTCTATTACCCCGGTCTGGCTTCGCACCCGCAGCATGCGCTGGCGATGCAACAGCAGAACGGTCTGGGCGGCAGCGTGCTGTCCTTTACCGTGCGTGCCAGCACGCCGGAACAGGGCCGCCAGCGCGCTTTCCATGTGATCGACAGCACGCGCCTGTGCAGCATCACCGCCAACCTTGGCGACGTGAAGACCACCATCACCCATCCGGCCAGCACTTCGCACGGTCGCCTGAGCGAGGAGCAGCGCCAGTCGGCCGGAGTGGTGCAAGGCCTGATCCGCATCGCCTGTGGCCTGGAACACCTGGAAGATCTCCAGGCCGATATCGCCCGCGGCCTCCACAGCCTGCCGCAGGATTGAACCCACAGGCCGGCAGTTGCCGGCCTTTTTGCAGATGACCATGACTACACCTGTACGTACCCGTTTCGCCCCGTCGCCCACCGGTTTCATCCACCTGGGCAATATCCGCTCTGCGCTCTATCCGTGGGCGTTTGCCCGCGCCCAGCAGGGCGACTTCATCCTGCGTATCGAGGATACCGACCTGGAGCGTTCCACCCAGGCCGCGGTTGACGTGATCCTGGAAGGCATGGAATGGCTGGGCCTGACGCCCGACGAAGGTCCGTTCTACCAGATGCAGCGCATCGATCGCTACAAGGAAGTGCTGGCGCAACTGGAGGCTTCCGGCCATGTCTATCCCTGCTACATGAGCATGGAAGAGCTGGATGCGCTGCGCGAGCGCCAGATGGCGAACAAGGAAAAGCCGCGCTACGACGGCACCTGGCGTCCGGAACCGGGCAAGACCTTGCCGCCGGTACCCGAGGGTGTGCAGCCGGTGCTGCGTTTCCGCACGCCGAAAGAGGGCGTGGTGGGCTGGGACGACAAGTGCAAGGGCCGCATCGAATTCCAGAACGCCGAACTGGACGACCTGGTGATCGCGCGCCCGGACGGCACGCCGACCTACAACTTCTGCGTCTGCGTGGACGATATCGACATGCGCATCACGCACGTGATCCGTGGCGACGACCACGTGAACAACACGCCGCGCCAGATCCACATCTTCGAGGCCCTCGACGCCCAGGTGCCGGTATTTGCCCACCTGCCCACGGTGCTGAACGAGCAGGGCGAGAAGATGAGCAAGCGCAACGGCGCCAAGGCCGTGACGCAGTATCGCGACGAAGGCTATCTGCCCGATGCCATGGTGAACTACCTGGCGCGCCTGGGCTGGAGCCATGGCGATGACGAGATTTTCAGCCGCGAGCAATTCCTGGCGTGGTTCGACCTGGACCACCTGGGCCGCAGTGCCGGCCAGTTTGACGAGGCCAAGCTGCGCTGGGTCAATGCCCAGCACCTGAAGGCGATGGCCGACGAGGAGCTGGCCACGCGCGTGCGTCCGTTCCTGCTGCAGCGTGGCATCACCGCCGAGGCGATCGACGATGGCCGCCTGCCGGACATGTGCGGCCTGTTCAAGGACCGCTGCGATACGCTGGTGGTGCTGGCCGACTGGATTGCGCGCTTCCACCTGCCGGTGCAGATCAGCGAAGAGGATCGCGCCAAGTTCCTGACACCGGCCATTGCCCCGGCCATCCAGTCGCTGGCAGGCAAGCTGGCGGCGTGTGAATGGACGCAGCCGGCAATTTCTTCTGCCATCAAGGAAGTTTTGGCCGAAAATGGGCTTAAAATGCCGGGCTTGGCCATGCCGGTACGGGTTCTCGTACTGGGAACGCCACAGACGCCTTCGCTGGATGCTGTACTTTCATTACAACGCCGCGAAAAAATTTTGGAGAGCTTGCAAAAACTCTAAAAAATGGCGTATACTTCAAGTCTTCGCAGCAAACGAACTTCGTTGCAGCGAAGACAAGAAAATTTGGGGGTATAGCTCAGCTGGGAGAGCGCTTGCATGGCATGCAAGAGGTCATCGGTTCGATCCCGTTTACCTCCACCAAGTTTCTAGGTTTTGACCCTATCGTCTAGAGGCCTAGGACACTACCCTTTCACGGTAGGTACCGGGGTTCGAATCCCCGTAGGGTCGCCAAACATGTTGCTGGCAACAGCAGCACTGGCAAGCAGAGTGGCAACACTTTGCTGCTACCAGGAGTGGTAGTTCAGTTGGTTAGAATACCGGCCTGTCACGCCGGGGGTCGCGGGTTCGAGTCCCGTCCACTCCGCCAATATACAAGCCTTGCATCCGTGCAAGGCTTTTTAGTCCAAGAAGGTCATGACCCTATCGTCTAGAGGCCTAGGACACTACCCTTTCACGGTAGGTACCGGGGTTCGAATCCCCGTAGGGTCGCCAAACACGTTGCTGGCAACAGCAGCACTGGCAAGCAGGGTGGCAACATTCTGCTGCTACCAGGAGTGGTAGTTCAGTTGGTTAGAATACCGGCCTGTCACGCCGGGGGTCGCGGGTTCGAGTCCCGTCCACTCCGCCAACACATGTACGCCGTACCGGTTTTCCGGTACGGCGTTTTTTTATGTGCAACCGGGATTGACTGCTTCGCACAGGCGCATGCGGCCGGTCTGGTCAAAGATCAGCCGCTGCAGCTGGCTGCCATGGCGCAGTTCCAGCTGGCCATTGGCCAGCGATCCGGATCGGGTTCTGGGAAAGCCGCGCGGGTTGAACAGCAGATAGCCGGCGGCCAGGGTGTTGGCATTGCCATTCGCATCGCCCGGGGCCTGTAGCTGCAGGCCCGCAGGCAAGGGCGGCTGCAGCTGCAGCAGGGTATCGCTACCGCTGTCAAAACGGCCATTGCCATCCAGATCCCGAAACAGTAGCCAGCCTTGCTGCCATGCCCTCGCATCCAGGGCTTCCAGTCCCACGCTGTCACCGCTTGCCATGGCGTGTGCGCGTGCCTGTCGCGCGGCGGCCAGCAGGCTGGAGCCTGCCACTTGCAGGTCGGCGCGCTGGCGCAGTTGCCGGTAGCCGCTGCTGCTGATCAGCAGCAGGCCTGCCAGCAGACCCAGCACCAGCAGCAGCTCGATCAACGTAAAGCCGCGTGGAGAAAGATGTTTTTTCATGGCCAGCAGCGCAGCTGTGGTTCCGCCTGGCAGCGACGTTGGCCCAGGCTGTCGAGTGACAGTTCGCGCCAGTGGGTGCTTGTATTGGGCTGGGCAAATACCTCGACACAATCGGGTGCTGCTGGCGTAGTGCTGATGCCCGTGGTGGCCTGGCAGCGGCGTGCGCCCAAGACGATGCCTGCCGGCGTCACCATGCCATCCAGCAGCACATGGGCGGTACCGGGCGCAAAGCGGGCGAAATCAGGCTGGCTGTTGCGCCAGTTGGTTTCGCGCAGCAACAGCTCGGCCAGGGTGAGTCGTACGCTGCCCAGCTGGCCTTGCAGCAGATAGCGCTGGTAGGCTGGATAAGCCCAGCTCGCCAGGGTGGCAATCAAGGCCAGCGCGATCAGCAGCTCCAGCAGGGTGAAGCCCGAAGCGTGGGCGCGTGCGGGATGAAATCGGGCAGTCATGAGTGCGTGGATGGGTAGGGCCGCTGGGTCAGCGCCAGGCCTGCGGCAAGGCGGTCCAGGGCAGGGATTGCAGCCGGAGTAGTCGGGTATCTGCGGTAGAAGTCGGGCTTGCCGGCAGGGCGATGCGGACTTCGCCTTGCAGCAGGACGCCACCCTGTGTGGGCAGATAGCTGGCGGCTAGCAGGCGGTAGCGTTGTTGTGTGGCGTCGGCCTGCAGCAGCTGCCACTGGTAGCGCGGTGGGCGCGGGCTGCCGGGAAAGTCCAGGCTGGATTCCTGCTGCGCCAAGGTGGCTGTCAGACTGGCTTGCGCCGCATCCATGGCGGCCAGCGCCGCCTGTTCGGCCTGCAATTGCGCCCGCTCGCGTTGCAATACCTGCTGCTCCAGCAGCAAGGGTGCCACGCCGGTGCTGGCCAGTGCGGACAGGACCAGCAACAAGGCCAGCACCACGATCAGGGAAAAACCGTGCGCTGGCCGTGTCATGTGCCGAGCCGGAATTGCAGCTGCAGCAGCCGGCGCTGCCGATGGTCTGCCGGCAAGCTGAGGCTGGCGCCGTTGTCCGCAGGGTGTTGCGCAGCGTGTGCCTGGCCGAGCGGATAAAGCGTTTGCGGTAGGGAGGCTTGCGACGGCTGGCTGGCGCTGCGCAGCACCAGACCAAGGCGGATGGCACGGACCTGCAGCCACTGTGCTTCGGTCGCAGCGCGGTTGCCGGCTACATCCAGTTCGCTGGCAGTCCGCCATTGCGTGATCTGCGCTGGATGGGTGGCATCGGCCAGGCCATAGAGCAGCTGCAGGCTTTCCACGCCGGGAATCAGGCCGGTCGAGGTGAAGACGCCATTGGCCGAGAGATAGGCGCAGGACAGCTGCGGCTCGCCGGTGACGCTGTGCCGGTTCACATGCAGAAAGGCGTAGGCCGCGCCGCTGCTGGCCCCCAGCGGCTGACCGATGCAGTTCAGCACGCCGCCATCACTGCCGGGACCGGAGGGGCCATCAGCGCCGTGGTAGCGCAGCGCCAGGATATCGCTGCCATTGCGGCAGGCGCTGTCCGTGCTGCTGCCACAGGCGGCCGGACGATTGCCGTTGCGGATGCTGTTGATATCGCTGAAGCGCCGCACCGTGCCGGGGTTGCGGTAGACCGCGTCGTCCCAGCCGTAGACGATCGGCAGGCCGTCATCCAAGGGGGCACGGGCATTGAGCTGGCGAAACAGGCGCGGCAGCCAGTCGCGCGCCAGGCGCAGCTGGTCCTGCAGCTGCTGTTGCTGGTCCAGGCTGGCGAGTGCCTGTCGACCCAGACGCAGGCCTTGCCAGGCGGCGGCCGTGACCAGCAGGCCGAGCGTGAGCGCCAGTAGCAGCTCGATCAGGGTCATGCCGTGTGGTGGGTGCAGGCGTGTCATGGCGTGTTGCGTGGCAGCGCCACTGGCAGCATCAACTCGGGTGCCTGCATCGATCCCCTGGACGGTGTGTCTTGCCAGCCAAGCTGGATCAGCAGCACGCTGGCAGCGTTGCTGGCCGGGCAGGCCCAGTCTGTCGGCATGGGCGTAGCGGCCGTGATCGGACAGAGTTGCAGCCGTAGCTGCGGTAGCAGGCTGGTCGCCTGTTGCTGCCAGACTGACAGCGCATGGCGCAGTTGCTGTTGGGGATCGGCGCAGGGGGCATCGCTGCAGCTGTCGGGAGCAAACGGATCTGTCGCCTGCCAGTGAAAGGGCGTGGCCGCCTGCGCCAGGGGCTGGCCCTGAGCACGCAACAGCACGGCCAGCTGCTCTGCCAGCGCCATCGCATCCTGTTGCTGGCGCAGGTGCAGGGCTGCCTGTTGCAGGCGCGCTTGCATCGCCAGGGTTCCCATCAGCGTGCCGGCAAGCAGCAGCATCCCGACCAGCACCTCGACCAGACCGATGCCACGGCTGGGAGGCCGGAGCAGGGTGGTGGTGCGGGGAGAGCGGGATATGGGCAGTGGCATGCCCCTATTTTAATATAAAAGTATTATTATTTTTCGAATTTCTTCGGGCTCAACCAGCCGGTCGAGAGCATGGTGCCGAGCAGGATCACGCTGCCATAGCCGAGCATGGTCCAGCTCAACGATTCGTCCATGAAGCCGACGCCATAGCCCAGCGCAAACACCGGGATCAGGTAGGTGATGGTGGAGGCATTGCCGGGACCGGCGCGGGCAATCAGGCGGTAGTAGAGCACATAGGCCAGGCCGGTACAGACCAGGCCGACGGCCAGCATGGCGAGCCAGGCGGTGTTGCCGGGCATGTGGTTGGGGGCAAACCAGACGGTCAGCGGCAGCAGCACCAGAAAGGCACCTAAGTTGCTGCCCGCTGCCACCGCCATCGCCGGCATCTGCGACAGGTAGCGAGTGCTGTAGCAGGCGGCAAAGCCGTAGCTGCAGGTGGCCAACAGGCAGGCTAGCGAAGCGAGCAAGGCACTGCCGTGGCTGACATCCTCCGACAGGCCCGCTGGCTTGCTGCTGGCCAGTAGCGCGACACCGACGAAACCGATCAGTAGGCCGAGCAGGCGCCAGCGATCGGGCCGATGGCCAAGCCAGAACCAGGCGATGCAGGCGGTGAACAGCGGCGTGGTGGCGTTGAGAATCGAGGCCCAGCCAGAAGGAATCGTCAGCAGCGCGTAGGCATAGCAGGCAAATGGCAGGCCGGAATTGAAGATGCCGACGAAAAGCGTGGGTTTCCAGCGCTGGCGTAGCGAAGACCACTGGCCGCGCCAGATCATCAGCGGCAGCAGCATGGCAGCGGCAATGCCGACACGGATGCCGGCCGTGGCCCAGGGGCCGAAATCGACCACCGCCAGCCGCATGAACATGAAGGACGCGCCCCAGATGGCGGCCAGCAGCAGGAATTCCTGCAGCCAGTGTGCGGAAGCGCTTGAGCCCGGACGAGACATGGATCAGAGCAGGTCGGCCTGGGATTGTTCCAGATGCAGCAGCGCGGTCTTGCGCTCCAGGCCGCCACCATAACCGGTGAGCTGGCCCTGGCTGCCGAGCACGCGGTGGCAGGGCACGAACAGGCTGACTGGATTGCGACCGACCGCCATGCCAACGGCACGGCTGGCATTTGGGCGACCAAGTGCCGCGGCAATCTGGCCGTAGCTGCGGGTCTGCCCGTGCGGGATGCCGCACAGCCAGTGCCAGACCTGTTGCTGGAACGGCGTGCCTTCGACATAGGCCAGTGGCAGTTCGGCCAGCGGCTGGCCCTGGAAATAGGCGTCGAGCGCGGCTGCGGCAGCCTGCAGCACCGGATGGTCCGGCTGTTCGGGTACACCGGCCAGCGAGGCCGGGTCAAAGTGCCGTTGCGGTTCGAACCAGGCGCCAGCCAGTGCATCGGCAGTGCAGGCCAGGTGCATCGGGCCGAGCGGGGTGGCGTGACAGCTGCGCGCAGTCAGCAGGCGGGGATAATCGGGCAGGGGCATGGTATGACAGCAGCATGAAGCCCGGGCAGGCGGGCGGGTCAGCGCGCCATGGGCGCAGCCAGTGTAGCGGGTCTTTTACAATGCAGCAATCAACAGCCAGACGGAGTTCCCATGCAAGTAGCGGCATCGATTTTCAAGGCCTATGACGTACGTGGTGTCGTGCCCGATACCATCACGCCCGAAGTGGCACGTGCGCTGGGTCGCGCCTTCGGGACGCGTGCGCGCCAGACCGGCAGTCCGGTGGTGGCGGTGGGCCGCGATGGCCGCCTGAGCGGGCCGGAACTGGCAGCCGCGCTGGTGCAGGGTCTGGTCGATGCCGGTATCGAGGTGATCGATATCGGTATGGTGACCACGCCTATCCTCTACTTTGCCGCGCACACGCTGTGCGACAGCGGCATCCAGGTCACCGGCAGCCATAACCCTAAGAACCACAACGGCTTCAAGATGGTGCTGGGCGGTCGCGCCATCCACGGCGAGGAGATCCAGCAGTTGTGCCAGATCATCGAGCAGGAAAGCTGGGAGCTGCCCGGCGGCGGCAGCGTGCGCCAGGCCGATGTGCTGCCGGCCTACCAGCAGAAAATCGTTGCCGATATCAAGCTGGCACGCCCGATGCGGGTGGTGGTGGACAGCGGCAATGGCGTCGCCGGCGCTACCGCACCGGACATTTTCCGAGGCCTGGGCTGCGAGGTGCGCGAACTCTATAGCGAGGTGGACGGCAATTTCCCGAACCACCATCCGGATCCGAGCAAGCTGGAAAACCTGGAAGACGTCAAGCGCGTGCTGCGCGAGACCGATGCCGAACTCGGCCTGGCTTTTGACGGCGATGGCGATCGCCTCGGCATCGTGACCAAGGATGGCCAGGTGATCTTCCCGGATCGGCAGATGATGCTGTTTGCGCAGGATGTGCTGCAGCGCGTGCCGGGAGGCACCATCGTGTTCGACGTGAAATGCTCGCAGCGCCTGGCCCCGGCGATTGCCGCGGCCGGCGGCCAGCCGCTGATGTACAAGACCGGCCATTCGCTGGTCAAGGCGCGCATGAAGGAAGTCGATTCCCCACTTGGCGGCGAGATGAGCGGCCATATCTTCTTCAAGGAGCGCTGGTACGGTTTCGATGACGGCACTTATGCCGGTGCGCGCCTGCTGGAAATCCTGAGCCGCCATGATGCCCCGTCTGCCGTGCTGAATGCGCTGCCGACCAGTTTCTCTACGCCCGAAATCAACGTCGCCTGCGAAGAGGGTGAGCCGCATCGTATCGCCGCAGCGCTGCTGCCACTGGCCCAGCAGCAGCTCGGTGCCGAGGCACAGGTGAACGGCATCGATGGTGTACGCATCGACTGGGAAGACGGCTTTGGTCTGATCCGCGCCTCCAACACCACGCCGGTGCTGGTGCTGCGCTTCGAAGGCCATAGCGAGGCGGCGCTGCAACGTATCGAGCAGACCATGCTCGGCCTGCTGCGCCAGCTCAAGCCCGATGCCGTGCTGGGTGCATCGGCACACTGAGCACAACTGATGCTGCGCTCGCTGTATCGCGCCGTGATGGCGCTGGGTCGCCCGCTGCTGCTGCGCAAGCTGCGCCGCCGTGGCGAGCAGGAGCCGCTCTATCTGCATGCGGTGCACCAGCGCTTTGCCGAATACACGGCACAGGAGCAGCAGCAGGCGGCTGCGCACGCCGGCGACTGGGTCTGGGTGCATGCGGTGTCACTGGGTGAAACGCGGGCCGCAGCGATCCTGCTGCAGGCCTTGCGCAGCGTACGGCCAGAGCTGAAGCTGCTGCTCACCAACGGCACCGCTACCGGCCACGCTGAAGGGCGCAAGCTGCTGCGTGAAGGTGACATGCAGGTCTGGCTGCCGCTGGACAGCCGCCGTGCGGCACGCCGTTTCTTGCAGCTGTTCCGTCCGCGCGTTGGCCTGTTGCTGGAAACCGAGATGTGGCCGGAGCTGCTGCAGCAGGCTGCCGAGTTGCAGATTCCGATGGTGCTGGCCAATGCGCGCATGAGCGAAAAGACGCTACAGCAGTCGCTGCGCCTGTCATCGCTGGCCTACCCGGGTTACCGCAGCCTGCGCACCGCCTATGTGCAGACGCCATCTGATGCTGATCGGCTGCGTGAATTGCAGGTGCAGGATATCCAGATCGTCGGCAACCTGAAGTTCGATGCCAGTCCGGATCCGGAACTGCTGGCGCGTGGCCGCCAATGGCGCCAGCAACTGCAAGGTGGCGTGGCGCGCCCGGTCGTCATGCTGGCCAGCAGCCGCGAGGGCGAGGAGCAGATGTGGTTGCAGGCCTGGAACGCACTGCAACCGGCGCAGCGCGAGGCCGTGCAATGGCTGCTGGTGCCGCGTCATCCGCAGCGGTTTGACGAGGTGGCAGCCTTGCTGCAGCAGAACGGCCTGCAGGTATGGCGCCGTAGCGCCTGGGAGGAGCAGATTGCATCGCCTGCCAGTCCGGTGGTCTGGCTAGGTGATAGCCTGGGCGAAATGCCGATGTACTACGCCATGGCCGACCTGGCGTTGATGGGCGGCAGTTTTGAAAAGCTGGGCGGCCAGAACCTGATTGAGGCCTGTGCCTGCGGCTGCCCGGTACTGCTGGGCCCGCATACCTTCAACTTTGCTGAGGCCAGCGAGCAGGCGATTGCTGCGGGTGCCGCGCAACGCTGTACCGACATGTCACAGGCGATGCGCGAGGCAGATCGGCTGCTGTTGCTGGATACGGCCACGCATCAGGCGATGCAGCAGGCCTGCGAACGCTTTACCGGCAGCCACCGCGGTGCGGCCATGCGCATGGCGCAGGACCTGCTGGCGCGTGGTCTGATCTGAAAAAACCGGAAGCAGGAATTCAGTAGCGCGCGATGCTGTTGTCGACGCTGGCCCAGGCGTCGATGCCGCCACTGATGTCGTACAAGTCGGAGAAACCGCGCTGTGACAGGAAATAGGCCGCATGCTGGCTGCGCACGCCGTGGTGGCACAGGCAGGCCAGCGGCTGGTCTGGTGGTGGCAGATCGTCCAGCAGTTCCAAGAAGACGGACAGCGGTGCCGACAGCAGGTGGAAGCCCTGGCTGCTGGCCTGCTGCTGCACATGGGCGGTCTGCTGCTCCCATTCTTCGCGCACATCCAGCACCACCGGCTGCTTGCCGGCGGCGCGCATGCGCTCGGCCCAGTCGGCCACCTGGGCCGGGGGCAGGGGCTGGAAACGCATCAGAAGCGGAAGCTGGTCGGCTCGGTCACGCCTTCGAGGCGTTGCACGACAACATCCCACAGCTCTTCGGTGGTGTAGCTGTTTTCGCTGTCGCGCGTGATGCGGATGGTCTGCATGGACGGCTCGTTGCCGGTGATGGCGACCAGGCGGCCACCGATCTTGAGCTGGGACAGCAGGTCATGCGGCACTTCGGCGACGGAGCCGCACAGCACGATGGCGTCGAACGGGCCGGTGGCCTGGGCACCCTTGAAGCCGCAGCCGTCACGCACATCAGCGTGGATGCCGGTGCGGTGCAGGTTGTCACGTGCGAACTGGGCCAGTTCCGGGTGGATCTCGAAAGCGACCACGCTTTGTGCGCTGCGTGCCAGCAGGGCGGTCAGGTAGCCGGAGCCGGCACCGATCTGCAGTACCTTGTCGGTGGGCTGCAGCTGGGCATCCTGCAGCAGGCGCGCCTGCACGCGCGGCGCCAGCATGACCTGCCCGCAGGGCAGCGGCAGTTCCAGATCCATGAACGCCATGCTGCGCTGGGCCGGCTGCACGAAATCATCGCGGCTGATCTGGTCCAGCAGGCCAAGGACGAACGGGTCCAGCACGTTCCAGGGGCGGACCTGCTGTTCGATCATGTTGAAACGGGCTTGTTCGGTGTTCATGCGTGCTCCGACATGGGCGCGCGCATGCACGCCCCTGATGTGACAAATGTAACCCTTATTCTAGCGTGTCTGGGCCCTTCCTTGGCAGGCGGCCATGCCAGATATTGGGAGCAGGAAGCTGGGCGCGCAGCGCTCAGAGCCAGCCCGCCAGCAACAGCACCGCTACCGGCAGCGCCAGCGCAGCCAGCAGCGTCTGGCAGGCGATGATGCCGGCCATCAACGGCGCATCGCCGCCGAGCTGGCGCGCCAGGATATACGATGACGATGCCGTCGGCATGGCCTGGAACAGCAGGGCCACCAGCGCGGCCGGTCCCTGCAAGCCCAGCGCGCGGCAAGCCAGCACGGTGGCAAGTGGCAACAGCACAAAGCGCGCCAGGGACGACATGACGACCGGGCGCATCCATTGCCGGGCCGCAGAGAAATCCAGTGCGGCACCGACACACAGTAGGCCCAGCGGCAGCGAGGCCGCGCCCAGTGTCTTCAGCGTGCTGTCCAGCCCGGGCGGCAAGCCCCAGCCACTGGCTTGCAGGCCGATGCCGATTGCGCAGGCAGCCACCAACGGATTGCGGATGATCTGCAGCAGCACATGTTTCAGCGCAAAGTGGTCTGTCGGGCAGAGGCGGACAAATACCAGCACGCACAGCACGTTGACGGTGGGCACCAGCGTGGCATTGGCGACTGCTGCCAGCGCCACGCCCTGGGCACCCAGCAGGCCAGCCGCGGCCGAGACGCCGACATAGTTGTTGAAACGGATACCGCCCTGGAAGATCGAGGTGAAGGCTGGCTTGCTGACCGCCATCCAGCGCCGGCTCACGAGCAGCAGCAGGGCGACTGTCAGTGTCGCCAGCAGCAGTACCGCCACCATGTTGCCAATGGGCAGGCCGCGCAGATCGGCCGTGGCCAGGCTGTGGATGAACAGGGCGGGCAGCAGGATGAAATAGCAGAGCCGTTCTGCCTGCGGCCAGAAGGCATCGGCCAGGAAGTTCTGCTGACGCAGGCCGGCACCCAACGCAATCAGCAGGGCGATCGGCAGCAGGGTCAGGAACAGGTCGACGATCATGGCGCAGAGTGGAGAAAACCCGGCATCATAATGAAAGCGGTTCACATCGAAAAACCGCTGATGCATTGGTGACAATCACAGTCGGACAACCACAAGGCGCTAACTGGTATTGGCCTGGTACTACCATGCGGGCAAGAGCATGCTCCGGATCCGGGAGCGAGACCAGCACAACCCCAAGACAAGGAGCGGGCGATCATGACAGATCAGACAGGCACTGTGTACGAGACGATCACCCTGGGTGGCGGCTGCTTCTGGTGCATCGAGGCCGTGTTCCAGCGCGTGCGCGGCGTCGTCGCCCTGGAAAACGGCTACAGCAATGGTGACCTGCCCACGGTCAATTACGAGGCGGTGTGCCGTGGCGATACCGGATTCACCGAAGTGGTGCGGCTGCAGTTTGATCCGGCCGTGATCAGCCTGGAGCAGATCCTGGAGATCTTCTTTGTCGTGCATGATCCGACCAGCCTGAACCGCCAGGGCAATGACGTGGGTACGCAATATCGCAGCGCCATCTACGCTGACGACGAGGCCCAGCTGCAGCGCGTGCAGGCTTGGGTGCAGGCGGCGCAGGCGCACTTTCAGCAGCCGCTGGTGACCGAGGTAGCGCTGACCGAGCGCTATCTGCGCGCCGAGGACTACCACCAGGACTATTTCAACCAGCACCCCTATCAAGGCTACTGCATGATGGTGGTGGCGCCCAAGGTGCAGAAATTCCAGCAGACCTTTGCCGACTGGCAGCGCTGAGCCTGCCGCAACGGGTCAGGGCGCGAGGCGTTCGCGCAGCCAGCTGCCATCGGGCTGGCGCTGGTAGCGCAGGCGGTCGTGCAGGCGGCTCTTGCGACCCTGCCAGAACTCCCATTGCTCGGGCACCAGGCGGTAGCCGCCCCAGTGCGGCGGGCGCGGCGGCTGCAGCAGGAATTTGGTGCCGTAGTAGGCGGCATTGGTGACGAGCACGCTTCGGCCATCGATCACCTGGCTTTGCGGCGAGGCCCAGGCGCCGATCCGGCTGTCCAGCGGGCGCGTGGCGAAGTAGGCATCGCTTTCTTCGTCGCTGACTTTTTCGACACGGCCCTCGATACGCACCACCCGCTCCAGCTCGACCCAGTGGAACTGCAGCGCGGCAAACGGGTTGCCGGCCAGCTGGCGGCCCTTGCGGCTGTCGTAGTTGGTGTACCAGCTGATGCCACGTTCGTCATAGCCCTTGATCAGCACCACGCGCGTGCTCGGCCGCAGGTCGCTGCCCACAGTGGCCAGCGTCATGGCGTTGGGTTCGGGGATCTCGGAAGTGATCGCTTCGTTGAGCCAGCGATCGAACTGCTGCATGGGATCCTGGTGCGAAGCGGATTCGTCCAGTTCGGCGCGTTCATAGCTCTTGCGCAGGCTGGCGATGTCGGGACGGTTGGTTTTCATGGTCAGGCTCAAGTCATGTATGACAATACTTTACAATAGCCGCGATACCGCAGCCGTGTCAGGCGCATGCTGCGCCTGATTTCCATTCCTCAACGATTCATAGCCCTGGAGAAACCATGTCCACGACCCAAGACAACGACAAGGAACAAAACACCGTAGTTGGCGTGCTGCTGACGCTGATCATCCTGTTCGCCATTGCCCTGGCCACCGGCTTCGGCCTGTACAAGAGCGGCGTGTTCGGCGGCAAGGATGGCGCGGTGGCCACCTCCAGCGCCAGCGCTTCCGCTGCGGCCATGGCTTCCGATGCTGCTTCTGCGGCTAATGGCGCTGCTGCTGTCACTACCGCCACTGCTGCCGCGACCATGGCTGATGCCGCCTCTGCCGGCGCCGCCGCAGCTGACGAAGCCAGCGTGCAGTACGAAGAAGGCAAGGTGCGCTTCTACTTCGCCAGCGGCAAGTCGGACCTGGCCGCCGGTGCCAATGACGCCCTGAACCAGCTGCTGGCTGCTGCCAAGGATGGCCAGAAGCTGGTCATCAGCGGCTACCACGACAGCACCGGCAGCGCCGAGCTGAACGCCGAGCTGGCCAAGCAGCGTGCCATTGCCGTGGCTGATGCCCTGAAGGCACTGGGCGTGGACGAATCCCGCCTGGAACTGAAGAAGCCGGAAGTGGCTGAAATCACCACCGGCAGCAATGCCGAAGCGCGTCGCGTGGAAGTGACGATCGAGGACTGATCCCGCTTCTCATGGCCTTGCCGTTGCGACAGGGCCAGCATGAAAAATCCCCTGAAGCTTGCGCTGCAGGGGATTTTTTTCGTCTCTGAGACTGGCGTGTCAGAGTTTTTCCATGCCGGCGTCGTGGGCACGCTCGATCAGCTCGATCTTGTAGCCATCGGGATCGACCACGAAGGCGATCACGCTGCTGCCACCCTTGACCGGACCGGGCTCACGCGTGATCTGGCCGCCGGCGGCGCGGATCTTGTCGCAGGCGGCGTAGATGTCGGGCACGCCGATGGCCAGGTGGCCGTAGGCGGTGCCGTGCTCGTAGCTCTCGGTGCCGTAGTTGTAGGTCAGCTCCAGCTCGGCCTGGTGCGGGTTGCTTTCAAAGCCGAGGAAGGCCAGCGTGTACTGGTATTCCGGGTTGTCGCTGGTGCGCAGCAGCTGCATGCCCAGCACCTGGGTGTAGTAATCGATGGAGCGTTGCAGGTTGCCGACGCGCAGCATGGTATGGAGGATTCGCATGATGCCTGTTCCTGAAAATGGGTTGGGGCGCCGCTGGCGCCAGGACCCGGCTAGTGTGCCACAGCGTCATGGTGGGCATGCCGTTGGATTGTGGTGACATATTCACGGATTGCCACTTTGCCGATCGTGCAGGTTTTTGGTGCCAGATGCATAATATCGAATCCCATACGTTGACCCAAGATACCTGACCCATGAGCGAAGTCCTGATCGACATGCAGCACATGCAGCTGGCCGCCCGCGAAGCCAGCCAGTTGCTGCGCGTCATGTCCAATGAAAACCGTCTGCTGCTGCTGTGCCAGCTGAGCCAGGGCGAGCGCTCTGTGGGTGAGTTGGAAGAGATGCTGGGCATTCGCCAGCCGACCCTGTCGCAGCAACTGGGCGTACTCCGTAGTGAAGAGCTGGTGCAGACGCGCCGCGATGGCAAGCAGATTTTCTACCGCATTGCCGACGAGCGTGCCCAGCAAGTGCTGGAAACGCTGTATCGCCTGTACTGCTCCTGAGCACGCAGCAGGCTTGCATCCAGACAGACGGCCGGGTTGATCCCGGCCGTTGTTGTTCTGGCGCCTTGCTGGCTGCAGGCAGAAAAAAGGACCGGAAGATCCGGTCCTGATGGCCCGGCGAACCGGGCAGGGCGTTTGATGCTGCTGGCTTACCAGCCGAAGCCGCCACCACCACCGCGCTTGTTGCGGTTGCTGCGACGCAGGCTGTCCACGCTGGTGCGCAGCGGGTCCGGCTGACCGCCGTTGCCCTGGCTGCGCGGCACGCCGAATTCCCCCTTGAACAGCTGGCTTTCGTGGCTGCGCGGCTGGGCCTCGCTGCCGGCGCGCTGCGGGCTGCGGCGGCTGCGGTTCTGGCCGCCGGCGTTGCCATGCGGCTGCTGCTGCGGGTTGCGCGGCTTGTGCTGACGCGGCTCGCGTGGTTCACGTGGCTCGCGCTGGGCAGCGGATTCGCCGTAGCTGTCCTGGCGCTGCTCACCACCACCACCGCTGCGGAAGCGGTTGCGACGGCGGCGATTGCGCTGGGCGTTGTCACCGTTATCGGCAGATGATGGCGGCTGCTGGCCGGCGATCTGGCCATCGGCCTGGGTGGCATCAGCAGCCGGCTTGCTGCGGCCGCCAGCCGGGCGGGCGGTCTTGTTCTCGCGGATGCGCTGCATCATTTCCTGGCGCGCGGCCTTGGCAGCGGCTGCCATGACGTCGCGGCCCGGCGGCTTGCCGGCACCGCCCCACAGGGTCTGGCGGCCCATGGCGATCGGCTCGGCCTTTTCGCCTTCCTCCGGACCAAAGCCCTCGACAAACTCGACCGGGATCTGCTGGCGCGTGAACTTCTCGATCGCGTGCATGAAGCCTTCCTCGTCCAGGCAGACGAAGTTGACGGCAGTGCCGCTGGCACCAGCGCGACCGGTACGGCCGATGCGGTGCACATAGTCTTCGGAGATGTTCGGGATTTCGTAGTTGACCACGTGCGGCAGGTCATCAATGTCGATGCCGCGTGCGGCGATGTCAGTGGCGACCAGGGCGCGCAGCTCGCCGGTCTTGAAGCCGGCCAGTGCCTGCGTGCGCGCCGACTGGCTCTTGTTGCCGTGCAGCGCCATGGCGCTGATGCCGTTCTTGTTCAGGTAGTCGGCCACATGGTTGGCGCCGAACTTGGTGCGCGTGAACACCAGCACCTGGCTCCAGTCGTGCTGCTGGATGATGTGCGCGAGCAGCGCCTTCTTCTTGTTGCGGCCAACCGGGTGGATCACCTGGGTGATGCGCTGCACCGTGGTGTTGCGCGGGGTCACCTGCACTTCGCGCGGATCGCGCAGCAGGCCCTGGGCCAGTTCGCGGATGTCATCGCTGAAGGTGGCGGAGAACAGCAGGCTCTGCTTGTTGCGCGGCAGCAGCGCCAGCACTTTCTTGACGTCGTGGATGAAGCCCATGTCCAGCATGCGGTCGGCTTCGTCCAGCACCAGGATCTCGACCTGGGACAGGTCGACGGCACCCTGGCCTTGCAGATCCAGCAGGCGGCCCGGCGTGGCGACCAGGATGTCCACGCCTTTTTGCAGGCGCTGGATTTGCGGGTTCATGCCGACGCCGCCGAAGATCACGGTGGATGTCAGCTTCAGGTGCTTGCCGTATTCACGCACCGATTCCTCGACCTGGGCGGCGAGTTCACGTGTCGGACACAGCACCAGGGCGCGCACCTGACCATTGCGGGCCGGCGGCTTGGCGTTGAGCAGCTGCAGCATCGGCAGCGAAAAGGCGGCGGTCTTGCCGGTGCCGGTCTGGGCACCGCCGAGCAGGTCATGGCCTGCCAGCACCAGGGGGATGGCCTCGACCTGGATCGGGGAGGGCTGCTCATAGCCCAGATCGCGCACGGCAGAAATCAGCTCGGGCGCCAGGTTCAGTTCTTCGAATGTCATGTTGTTATCAGGCACCAGCAGGGGTGCAGGACCATCGGCCGTAAGCGTGTGCACGGGATGCACTGGCGCAAAACCAGTGAGTGGCAGATGGAAATCCAGAGGAGCCGCTAAAGCAGATTAGCCCGATGGCCGGGCTGTGCGGCAGGCGGTAGAACACCGTTGTTGCCATGCACTGGTGGTGGCAACAGCATTTATTGTCGCATGCTGGGATAATAGAGGCATCAGGTATTTGATCGAAATCCCTGCATTTTTTCCGTTTTTGCCGGTTTTTGGTGGTTTTCGGGCCACGGACCGGCGTCTTGACCAAGGATTTTTGCCACATGGCCCAATACGTCTACACCATGAACCGCGTCAGCAAGATCGTGCCGCCCAAGCGGCAGATCCTGAAGGACATCTCGCTGTCGTTCTTTCCGGGCGCCAAGATCGGCGTGCTCGGCCTGAACGGCTCCGGCAAGTCCACGCTGCTGAAGATCATGGCCGGTATCGACAAGGAGATCGAGGGCGAAGCCATGCCGATGCCGGGTCTGGACATCGGCTACCTGCCGCAGGAACCGCAACTCAATCCCGAGCACACCGTGCGCCAGGCGGTGGAAGAGGCGATGAAGGAAGTCAACGACGCGCGTGCGCGCCTGGACGAGATCTACGCTGCCTACGCCGAGCCCGATGCCGACTTTGACGCACTGGCCGCCGAACAGGGTGAGCTGGAAGCCATCATCGCCGCTGCCGGCACCGACAGCGAGCACCAGCTGGAAATCGCCGCTGACGCGCTGCGCCTGCCGCCTTGGGATGCCGTGATCGGCAAGCTCTCTGGTGGCGAGAAGCGCCGCGTGGCGCTGTGCAAGCTGCTGCTGAGCAAGCCCGACATGCTGCTGCTCGACGAACCCACCAACCACCTGGACGCCGAATCGGTGGATTGGCTGGAGCAGTTCCTGTCGCGCTTTACTGGCACCGTAGTGGCGATTACCCACGACCGCTACTTCCTGGACAACGCCGCCGAGTGGATCCTGGAACTGGACCGTGGCCACGGCATTCCGTACAAGGGCAACTACAGCACCTGGCTGGAGCAGAAGGAAGCGCGCCTGGCGCAGGAACAGCGCACCGAAGATGCCCGCACCAAGGCCATGAAGAAGGAGCTGGAGTGGGCACGCCAGAACCCGAAGGGCCGCCAGGCCAAGTCCAAGGCGCGTCTGGCCCGCTTCGAGGAACTGAGCGATTACGAATACCAGAAGCGCAACGAGACGCAGGAAATCTTCATTCCGGTGGCCGAGCGTCTGGGCACCGAGGTGATCGAGTTCACCAACGTCAGCAAGTCCTTTGGCGACCGCCTGCTGATCGACAACCTGAGCTTCAAGATTCCGGCCGGTGCCATCGTCGGCATCATCGGTCCGAACGGCGCGGGCAAGTCCACGCTGTTCAAGCTGGTGGCCGGCGTCGAGCAGCCTGACAGCGGCGAGGTGAAGATTGGCAAGACCGTGCAGATGGCCTTTGTCGACCAGCACCGTGACGAGCTGGCGAACGAAAAAACCGTCTGGGAAGACATTTCCGGCGGTCTGGACCTGATCACCGTGGGCAAGTTCCAGATGCCGAGCCGTGCCTACTGCGGCCGCTTCAACTTCAACGGCGGCGACCAGCAGAAGAAGGTCGGCATGCTGTCCGGTGGTGAGCGTGGCCGTCTGCACCTGGCCAAGACGCTGATGCAGGGCGGCAACGTGCTGCTGCTGGACGAGCCCTCCAACGACCTGGACGTGGAAACCCTGCGTGCGCTGGAAGACGCGCTGCTGGAGTTTGCCGGCAGCGTGATGGTGATCAGCCACGACCGCTGGTTCCTGGACCGCATCTGTACCCACATCCTGGCAGCAGAGGGCGATTCCCAGTGGGTGTTCTTTGACGGCAACTACCAGGAATACGAGGCCGACAAGATCAAGCGTCTGGGCGAAGAGGGCGCCAAGCCCAAGCGCATGCGCTACAAGGCCCTGAAGTAATCATGGCGTGCCGGCAGGAGCTTCGGCTCACGGCCGGCACTTTCCAGGACCGTTGCCCATGCACGTGATCCCTTATCTGCTGGTGGACCAGCTGCCGTTCATGGCCAACCATGACCAGGTTCGCCATTACTACGGCAAGCCGCTCAGTATCGAACGGCTGGAGATCGGCCTGCAGGCCTTGGATTACGGCAGCTGGGTGGCGCGTTTCCAGCACAACGGCCGGTTGGAAGAAATCACCAAGCGCGCGCCGGAGCTGTTCCTGTTCGGGCAGCGCGTACCGTTTGCCGGTCTTGAGACCTTTGTTCGCCAGCGTGATGCTGGCGTTTTTGTGCGCAGCGGCTTTGTCGTCAGTCCGCGATTTGGCCTGGCGTTCGTACCGGGCGAACCGGACTGGGTCACGGCGCTGGCGGCACACTGCATCCCGACCTGGCGCTCCATGCCGGCAGTCTGAATCACCGTTGTTACGCCGGCTTACATGGGGCGGCTCCGGCTTGGGCTGTGGTGAAAGCTGTACAAGCACAAGGAGAATGCAATGCAGGATCAGGCAATGATCGTGACCGGGGCTGCCATGGGTCTGGGGCTGGCTGCGGCCAGGGTGCTGGCGTCACGCGGTGCTGCCGTGGCACTGGTGGATTACAACGCGGACGTCTTGCAGCAGGCGCAGGCGGCACTGGCGGCTGAATGCCCACAGGCCAGGACCATCACCGTGGCGGCCGATGTGTCGGACGAGGCCGCCGTGCAGCGCTATGTGGATGCCACGGTAGAGGCTTTTGGCCGCATCGATGGCCTTTACAACAACGCCGGTATCGAAGGCCGCCAGGCACCGATGACGGACTACGACCTGGAGGTGTTCCGCAAGGTGCTGGACATCAACGTGATGGGTGTCTACTACGGCATGCGCCATGTGATTCCGGTGATGCGGAAACAGGGCTATGGCCGCATCGTCAATGCGGCGTCGGTGGGTGGCATTCGCGGCGTATTGAACCAGACTGCCTATGTGGCCAGCAAGCACGCCGTGGTCGGCATGAGCAAGAATGCGGCACTCGAATACGGCAAGGACGGCATCCTGACCAATGCCATCGCGCCTGGTGCGATCCTGACGCCGATGGTGGCCGAGGCCTTCAAGCAGGTCAATCCGGCCGATCCGAAAGCGGCGGAAACCGAATACGCCTCGCGCAACCCGACGCGCCGGCTGGGCGCGCCGGAAGATGTCGGCCAGCTGGTGGCCTATCTGCTAAGCCGCGAGAACGGCTATGTCAGCGGGCAGGTGATTGCCATCGACGGTGGTGAATCGAACATGTACGGTAATCCCTGAGCGTCTGCCGCTTCAGGCGCGGGATTTTTCCAGCGCCGCGCGCGGCACCACTGCCATGGTGACGCGCGAGATGCAGACCAGCTTGTCCTGTTCGTCGGTGATGCGCACTTCCCAGACCTGGCTGGTACGGCCCAAGTGGGCCGGGCGTGCCGTGCCGATCACCCAGCCCTCGCGTACCGCGCGTACGTGGTTGGCATTGATTTCCTGGCCGACGCAGAGGAACTGCTGCGTATCCACGGTGCAGACCGAGGCGACCGAGGCCAGGGTTTCGGCCAGCACCATCGAGCAGCCGCCGTGCAGCAGGCCAAAGGGCTGACGCGTGCGCGCATCCACCGGCATGCGTGCCGTCAGGAAGTCGTCGCCCAGGGCGGTGCATTCGATGCCAAGGTGGCTGACGGCGCAGCCGCTGTTGAGCTGGTTGATCTGCTCCAGGGTGACGGGTTGGTGCCAGATGCGCATGGGAAAATCCTGAAAATAAGACGGTCGTTCCATTTTAGGGGTGTGCCTGGCGGGGACTGGATTCAGGAAAACCCTGAATTTACGTTTACGTCAAGGTCGTTATCCTGATGCGTTCCATTCCAGAGCCACAGGAGCAGACAGCCGATGTTGACCAAAGAAGAAATCAGCGCCTTTCTGGCGCGCGAGTTTCCCCAGACCAAGTGCGTGATCGAATCGCTGGGCGATGGCGAGGCGGTGCTGTCGCACCCGGTGGGTCAGGACGAGATCCGGCCGGGCGGCACGGTCTCCGGACCGGTCTTGATGGAACTGGCCGACGTAGCCCTGTATGTGGCGCTGTTTACGCGCATCGGCATCGTGCCGCTGGCGGTAACCACCAACCTGACCACCAATTTCCTGCGCAAGCCGCCGGGCGACCGGCCGGTGATGGCGCGCTGCCGCATGCTCAAGGTCGGGCGCAGCCAGGCGATGGGCGAGGTGCTCCTGTACTCCGAAGGCCGGCCGGAAGAAACAGTGGCCCACGTGGTGGGCACCTACGCCATCCCGCCCAATCGCTGATCAGCGTGCGCTGCGTGAACGCGGGTTGACGTACTGGCGGAAGAAGCGCAGCGATTCATCGCTGGCATTGGGGCCGGTAGGATCGGTATAGCTGCCGGACGGATGGCCGCCGCTCCAGGCATGGCCCAGGCCGTGTACCAGCCACAGTTCACCAGCGATGCTGCCTCCGGGCGTCAGGTAGCGTGTCAGCGTGACGTCGCGGCCCGGGGTGCTGATGCGTTGTTCGACCGAGCTGCAATCGCCGGGCAGCATGGCCTGGATCGTGTTCAGGCCGTTGTCCGGGTGCACGGTTTCGTCCCGGTCGCCTTGCAGCACCAGTACCGGCACGGGCGGGTGGCCATCCGGCAGCGCTGTGCCGCGGGCGCCGCGCCGCATGGCGCTGAAGGCACCGGGAATGCTGGTGGCAGCACCGGGCGGCAGGCCGGCATGGATGGCTGCGGCAGCGAACAGGTCGGGGTAGTTGCGTGCCATCAGGGCCGTCATGGCACCGCCAGCCGACAGGCCGGCGACATAGATGCGCGAGGGATCGACCGGATGGTCCTGCATGGCCTTGCGCACCATGGAGGCGATCAGTTCCGGTTCGCCCCAGTCACGGCGCTGGTTGCGGCGCGAGAACCAGTTCCAGCAACCTTGCGGGTTGCGCTTGCGGTTCTGGCCCGGGTAGAGCACGAAAAAGCCTTCGGTATCGGCCAGCTGGTCCATGCCGGTACCGGCGGCAAAATCGTCCGGGTTTTGCTTGCAGCCGTGCAGCATCAGCACCAGCGGGCGCGGGCGCTGCGGATCAGCCTGCAGCGGAATGAACAGGCGGTAATCGCTGCTGCCCACGCCGGGCTGGAATTCTTCACCGCGCTCGATGCGGCCGCGCAGGGGCGCGGGCGGGCGGGCAGTCGATGCCGGAGGTGGCGGGCTGGCGGGGGCAGCGGCAGGAGGGCTGCTGCGCTTGCGTTTGCGGAACAGCGAGGATACGCCGCTCCTGAGTTTGTCAATCCAGGTCATGGGCGTGATTGTGCAGGAAGTCGCCAGGCGCTGTGTGAGACAGGCGTGACATTGGACCAGAAACCCTGTTGCCTGGAGGACTAATTAGTTGAAAAACATGACACGTATGGTCACGGTCTGATACAACCGCTACATTCCGACAATCACGCCGGAAGTTTTTATACGGAGTTCAGCATGAATCAAATGTTATCCCGGCTCCTGTGGCTGGTGGTAGCCATTGCCGGGGCAGGTGCACTCGGCTACGTGGCACTGCAGCGAGGGGAGTCCATCAATGCCTTGTGGATTGTCGTGGCTGCAGTGTGCGTCTACCTGATTGCCTACCGCTACTACAGCCTGTTCATTGCGAACAAGGTGCTTGGCCTGGATGCCACGCGCATGACGCCGGCCTGGCGTCACAACGACGGTCTGGACTATGTGCCGACCAACAAGGGTGTGCTGTTTGGCCACCACTTTGCCGCGATTGCCGGCGCCGGCCCGCTGGTCGGCCCGGTCCTGGCCGCACAGATGGGCTATCTGCCCGGCATGCTGTGGATCCTGGCTGGCGTGGTGTTTGCCGGCGCGGTGCAGGACTTCATGGTGCTGTTCGTGTCCACGCGCCGTGACGGCCGCTCGTTGGGCGACCTGATCAAGTCCGAAATGGGTCCGGTGGCCGGCGTGATTGCGCTGTTCGGCACCTTCATGATCATGATCATCATTCTGGCGGTGCTGGCCCTGATCGTGGTGAAGGCGCTGACGCACAGCCCCTGGGGCACGTTCACCGTGGCCGCCACGATCCCGATCGCCATCTTCATGGGCCTGTACATGCGCTACCTGCGCCCGGGCCGTATCGGCGAGATTTCCGTCATCGGCTTCCTGATGCTGATGTGGGCGCTGTACTATGGCGGCGTGGTGGCCGAGACACCTTCGCTGGCGCAGCACTTTGACCTGGACGGCAAGCAGCTGACCTGGGCGCTGGTGATCTACGGCTTTGTTGCTGCCGTGTTGCCGGTGTGGCTGTTGCTGGCACCGCGTGACTACCTGTCCACCTTCTTGAAGATCGGCACGATTGTCGGTCTGGCATGCGGCGTGCTGTTCATCGCGCCCGAGATGAAGATGCCGGCCGTGACCCGTTTCATCGACGGCACCGGCCCGGCCTGGAGCGGCAACCTGTTCCCGTTCCTGTTCATCACGATTGCCTGTGGCGCCGTGTCCGGCTTCCACGCGCTGATTTCTTCCGGCACCACGCCGAAGATGCTGGAAAACGAAAGCCACGCACGCCTGATCGGTTACGGCGGCATGCTGATGGAATCGTTCGTGGCCATCATGGCGCTGATCGCTGCGTCCGTGATTGACCCGGGCGTCTACTTTGCCATGAACGCACCGGCAGCGGTGCTGGGCACCACGCCGGAATCGGCGGCTGCCGTGATCAACGGCTGGGGCTTTGCCATCACGCCGGAAATCCTGAACCAGGTCGCGGCCGATGTGGGTGAATCCACCATCATCTCGCGTGCCGGTGGCGCACCGACGCTGGCGGTGGGCATGGCCCACATCCTGCACCAGGTGTTTGGTGGCGAGGGCATGATGGCCTTCTGGTACCACTTTGCCATCCTGTTCGAGGCGCTGTTCATCCTGACCGCGGTGGACGCCGGTACCCGCTCCGGCCGTTTCATGCTGCAGGACCTGCTGGGCAACTTTGTGCCGGCGCTGAAGCAGACCGATTCGCTGATCGGCAACCTGGTGGCTACCGCCGTCTGCGTGGCGCTGTGGGGCTACTTCCTGTACCAGGGCGTGGTCGATCCGCTGGGCGGCATCAACACGCTGTGGCCGCTGTTCGGCATTGCCAACCAGATGCTGGCCGCGATCGCGCTGACGCTGGTGGCGACCGTGCTGTTCAAGATGAAGAAGGACCGCTACGCCTGGGTCGCCATCGTGCCCACGGTCTGGCTGCTGATCATCACCATGTACGCCGGTTTCCAGAAGCTGTTCCATACCGATCCGCGTATCGGCTTCCTGGCGCTGGCCAACAAGTTTGATGCCGCGATGCAGTCGGGCCAGTTGCTGGCCCCGGCCAAGTCCATGGAAGAAATGAGCCGCCTGGTGTTCAACAACCGCCTGGATGCGGCCCTGACGGCCTTGTTCATGTCGGTGGTTGTGGTTATCCTGTTCTACGGTATCCGTACATCGCTGGCTGCGCGCAAGCAGGCACAGCCGGTGATGCATGAAGTGCCGTACGAGCCCTTGCCTGCCGAGGCCATGGCCAAGTCCCACTGAAGGAGACATCAGCATGTTCCAGAAACTGACTGCCGCCGGCCGTTACTTCGGCCAGACCGCCCGTCTGATGGTGGGCGTTCCCAGCTATGACAACTACCTGGCGCACATGAAGCGCACCCATCCGGACCAGCCGGCGATGACTTACGAAGAGTTCTTCATCAACCGGCAGCAGGCACGTTACGGCGGCGGTATCGGTCGCTGCTGTTGACCCCATGGTGGCGGGCGATTGGCCCCGCTGACCTGCAAAACGGCCACACCTGTCCAGGTGTGGCCGTTTTGCGTCTGGGGTAAACCCTTGGGCTAGTTATAAAGCACGATCGTGCGTCACATACGTACGGTAGCATGTATGTATAAAGCAACAGCATCGGCGCTGTGCCGGTGCAATAACCTGAGAAGAATCATGGATATGGCACGCAGTACTGGTGCAGATCGGGCTAGCCCGCTGACCCTGGCTTCAGGGCTGACTACGGTCCCTTCTACCTTGCGCATCCCGCTGGCAGGACGCGCGCTCGGCGATGCCATGTTTCCCCAACTGGCCATTCATGACCAGTATGCTGCCGGTGTGTTGCAGTCCATGGGCGACGACGGATCGCGCTGGGCGGAAGATCGCCACAGCATCTGGGGCGTGCTGGTCCGTACCCGGTTCATCCTCGACAAGGCGCTGGCGTTTCTGCAGCAGCATCCGGATGCCGTGTTCCTGAATCTGGGCTGTGGCCTGAGCCAGTATTTCCAGTGGCTGGACAGTGGCAGCAGCATCATGGTCGATGCCGACTTGCCTGAGGTGATGCAGTTGCGTGAGCAACTTCTTCCCTGCATCAATGCGCGTCATCATGCTGTCACGCTCGACCTCACCGCGCCGGACTGGTGGCAGCAGTTGCCGCTGCAGCAGATTGGCACGCGTCCGGTGTTCGTGATGCTGGAAGGCGTCACCATGTATCTGGACCCGGAACAGGTGCGAGACCTGCTGCATAGCCTGGCCACGCACCTGCCGATCGGTTCGCAGATGGTGATGGATGCCTTCAGCCAGCTGGCCTGCGGTTCGGCCTATTGGCATCCTTCGCTGCGTCAGACGGGAGCCAAGCTGCGCTGGGGCCTGACGCACGCCGGCAGCCTGCAGGCCCTGGAAGGGCGCCTGAAGCAGCTGGACTGCAAGGACGTGATGGCGGGTTATGACTGGACGCTGGCGATGGCCATGGGTGGCTTCACCATGCTGTCGGGCGTACCGTTCTACGCCATGTACCTGCTGTCCTGGGAATAAGGCACAGGCGCACCTTGGCGCGCCACCATGTTCAGGCCATCAGGCCAGTTCCACGATCATCTCGATTTCGACGCAGGCACCCAGCGGTAGCTGGGCCACGCCAAAGGCACTGCGCGCGTGCGTGCCCACTTCCGGACCGAACAGTTCGCCCAGCAGCTCGCTGCAGCCGTTGGTGACCAGGTGCTGCTCGGTGTAGTCGCTGGTGGAGTTGACCAGGCTCATCACCTTGACCACGCGCTTGATGCGCTTCAGGTCACCGGTGGCGGCCTGCAGCGTGCCGAGCAGGTCGATAGCGACGGCACGTGCCGCCTGGGCGCCGGTGGCGGTATCCATGTCCTTGCCGAGCTGGCCGGTCCAGACTGTGCCATCGCGTCGGGCGATGTGGCCGCTGAGGAACAGCAGGTTGCCGGTTTGCATGTAAGGCACATAGGCGGCAGCCGGCACGGCGACCGGCGGCAGGCTGATACCCTGGGCTTCGAGGCGGGTGTAGATATCGGACATGGGGGCTCCTGGTGAAGTGGGAGGGATTTGCGCTACCATCGCGGCATGCGTCAAATATTAATACAAAATAATTACTATACGGTAAGGCAGTCCAGCCGGATCTGGCCGTCGCCGGGCATCACGGGAGGCGCTATGGCCTGGCTGGCCGGAATCTGGCTGCAGCTGCAACAGGCCAGCCTGTCGGCCTTGCTGCATTACCAGCTGGCCGTGCTGCTGGCACTTGGCATCATCGGATTGTGCCTGAAACAGCGCCGCGCCTTGTCGGCCTTGTGGCTGGCCTTGGCCTGTCTGGGCTGGGGCGTGGCGGGCTGGCAGGCGCATGGCATGCAGGCACAGCAGCTGGATCCGGAACTGGAGGGGCAGACCTTGCTGGTCACCGGCGTGGTGCAAGGCCTGCCGCAGTGGTCGGCGGACGGGTCGCGCTTCGAATTCCTGGTGGAGCAGGCCTTGCTCCCGGATGGCCGTGCCGTGCGCCTGCCTGATCGCCTGTCGTTGGGCTGGTCGCAAGAGGCGGTTGCCGGGCAGTGCCAGGCTTGCGTGCAGCCGGGCGAGCGCTGGCAGCTCAGCCTGCAGCTGCGCCGGCCGCATGGCTATCGCAATCCCTTCGGCTTTGATCTGGAGCGCTGGATGTGGGAGCAGGGGCTGGGCGCCACGGCGCAGGTGCGTGCACAGGAGGGCGCCATGCGTCTGCCCGATGCGGGCTGGCTGTCTCCGCAGCATGCGCTGGATCGGGCACGGTTGCACGTGCGTGAGCAGATCCGGACGCGCTGGAGCGCAGGGGATGCAGAGGGCCAGCGCGCCGGCAATCTGCTGGTGGCGCTGGTGGTGGGGGATCAGGCAGCGATAGCGCAGGACGACTGGACCGTGTTCCGGCTGACTGGCATCGCGCACCTGGTGAGTATTTCCGGCCTGCATGTGACCATGTTTGCCTGGCTGGCAGCGGCCCTGGTCGGCTGGGGCTGGCGCTGGACGGCACGCCGGGGCTGGCCGTGCTGCCTGTGGTTGCCGGCACAGCATGCGGCGGCCATCGGTGCCTGCCTGCTGGCAGCTGGCTATGCCTGGTTCAGCGGTTGGGGCGTACCGGCGCAACGCACGGTCTGGATGCTGGCGGTGGTGGCCTTGCTGCGCTGCAGTGGCCGGCAATGGCCCTGGCATGCGGTGCTCGGTGCGGCTGCGGTGCTGGTGACGGCGCTGCATCCGCTGGCCTTGCTGCAGCCGGGTTTCTGGCTGAGCTTTGTGGCAGTGGGGGTGCTGTTCCTGACAGGTGATTCGGCGAAATCCGAAACCCCAGACAACTGGTGGGCGCGCCTGCTGGCAGCAGTACTCGCGTTTGGCCAGCAGCAACTGGTGGTGGTACTGGCGCTGACGCCGCTGGCCTTGCTGATGTTTGGCCAGGTGTCGGTGGTCGGCATACTGGCGAATGCAGTGGCCGTGCCCCTGGTGACCGTACTGGTCACGCCCTTGGCGATGCTGGGCATGCTGTGGGCACCACTCTGGACGCTGGCTGGTGTGATCCTGGAATGGTGCTGGCCGGGGCTGGTCTGGATGGCGGCCTATCCGTGGGCGGTCTACGGCACGGCGATGGCACCGGTCTGGGTTGGCGCCATCGGCATCGCTGGTGGCGCGTTGCTGTGCCTGCGCCTGCCGCTGTGGTGGCGTGCGCTGGGTGCGGTCTGCCTGGTGCCGGTACTGGGTTGGCAGGCTCCGGCACCGCCCGCTGGTGGTTTCAGCCTGCAGGCGGTGGATGTGGGGCAGGGTGGTGCCGTGCTGTTGCGTACGGCACGCCACAGCCTGCTGTTCGACACCGGCCCCGCTATTGGCCGCCATACCGATGCTGGCGAGCGCATCCTGGCACCGCTGCTGGCGGCGCAAGGCCTGCAGCTGGATCGCATCGTGCTCAGCCATTCCGATACCGACCATGTGGGCGGCCTGTTGTCCCTGCTGGCGAGCCAACCGCAGGCTAGGGTGTCGGGTGTGATCGAGCCGGACCATCCGCTGCAGGCGCAGCTGACGATCCAGCCCTGCCTGGCCGGGCAGCGCTGGGACTGGGATGGTGTGCAGTTCGAGGTGCTCTACCCGTCTGCGCAGGACCTGGCGGCGGGCGACTGGGGCAATAGCACCAGCTGCGTGCTGCGCGTCAGCAACGGCCAGCAGACTGCCATGCTGATGGGCGATGCCGAATTTGTCAGCGAGGAACGGCTGTTGCAGCGCTATCCGCCTGCGCAGCTGCGCGCCGATGTGCTGCTGGCCGGGCACCATGGCAGCAACAGCTCCACCAGCACGGCCTGGCTGCAGGCGGTGCAACCGCACTGGACGCTGATCCAGCATGGCTACCGGAATCGCTACGGCCATCCGCATGCCGAGGTGCTGCAACGGCTGCAGCAGCAGGGCAGCAGCGTGGTGCGCAGCGATGTCTGCGGTGCGGCATCGTGGAATTCCTGGCAAGCGGAGGTGGATTGCGAACGCGTCAAGGAGGCGCATTTCTGGTCGCACCGCTTGCCGTAAATGCCGTATTGCCGTCCGGGTACAAGTTCAGGCATGATCCCTGCATCTTGCCTGACGCAGCAGACACCTTGAGGAGTTCCGTTGATCATGTCCGCCTTTGATGAAATGTATGCCTCCTTGCCATACGCCGAGGACCAGGTACGTGAGCACTATCTGCGCTACGCCGAATGGCTGCGCGGCCAGACGGCCGAATCCATGGTGCGCCGGCGCGAAGAGGCCGAGATGATCTTCCGCAAGGTCGGCATCACCTTTGCCGTGTACGGCGAAAAGGACGAGGATGGTGCCGGCACCGAGCGCCTGATCCCGTTCGATCTGGTGCCGCGTATCATTCCGGCGCAGGAATGGCAGCGGCTGGAACAGGGGCTGTCGCAGCGCGTCACGGCGCTCAACCGCTTTATCCACGATGTCTACCATGGGCAGGAGATCCTGAAGGCCGGTGTGATTCCGGCAGAGCAGGTGCTGCAGAACGCACAGTATCGCCCGCAGATGGAAGGGCTGGCGGTGCCGCATGGCGTCTACTCGCACATCAGCGGCATCGATCTCGTGCGGGCCAGCCATGGCACGCAGCAGGGTGAGTATTTCGTGCTCGAGGACAATTTGCGCGTGCCCAGCGGTGTCAGCTACATGCTGGAAAATCGCAAGATGTCGATGCGCCTGTGCCCGGAACTGTTCCGCCACTACCAGGTGGAGCCGGTGGCGCATTACGCTGACCTGCTGCTGGAAACACTGCGCTCCTGTGCGCCGGCGGCGGTGTCCGATCCGGTGGTGGTGGTGCTGACGCCTGGCATGTACAACAGCGCCTATTTCGAGCACGCCTTCCTGGCGCAGCAGATGGGTGTGGAGCTGGTCGAGGGCCAGGACCTGTTCGTCAAGGACGGTTTTGTCTACATGCGTACCACGCAGGGACCGCAGCGCATTGACGTGATCTACCGCCGCATCGATGATGATTTTCTCGATCCGCGCGTGTTCCGGAGCGATTCGGCACTGGGCTGCGCCGGCCTGATGGAAGCCTACCGCAGTGGCCGGGTCAGCATCTGCAATGCAGTCGGCACCGGCATCGCCGATGACAAGTCGATCTACCCCTATGTGCCGAAGATGATCGAGTTCTACCTGGGGGAAAAGCCGATCCTGTCGAATGTGCCGACCTGGAGCTGCCGCGAGCCCGATGACTTGCGCCATGTGCTGGCGCATCTGGACGAGCTGGTGGTGAAGGAGGTGCACGGCGCTGGCGGCTACGGCATGCTGATCGGCCCGACGGCGAGCAAGGCCGAGGTGGCGGAATTCCGCCAGGTGCTGCAGGCGCACCCCGAACGCTATATCGCCCAGCCGACGCTGAGCCTGTCGAGTTGCCCGACCTATGTGGAGCAGGGCATTGCCCCGCGCCATATCGACCTGCGCCCGTTCGTGCTGTCCGGCGCCTCGGTGCAGATGGTGGCGGGTGGTCTGACCCGGGTTGCGCTCAAGGAGGGTTCGCTGGTCGTCAACTCCTCGCAGGGCGGCGGCACCAAGGACACCTGGGTCGTCTGATCCGCCTGATCTGCTTTTTCACCTTACACGCCAAAACCGGAAACGCGCATGCTCTCCAGAACCGCCGATCACCTCCTGTGGATGTCCCGCTACATCGAACGTGCGGAAAATACCGCGCGCATGCTCGATGTCAACTACCAGACCATGTTGCTGCCGCAATCGGCCAGCCAGGCCGAACAGGGCTGGTCCGGTCTGTTGTCGATCTGCGAACTGCTGCCGGCCTACCAGCGCCGACACGGTCGGATCCAGCCCGACAAGGTGATCGATTTCATGGTCGCCGATCTGGACAACCCGGCGTCCATCATGTCCTGCCTGCATGCCTCGCGCGAGAACGCCCGCGCGGTGCGCGGCACGCTCACCACCGAAGTCTGGGAAACCTACAACCAGATCTGGCTCGAGGCGCAGAAACTGCTGGAAACCGATGTGCTGCGCACCGATCCGAGCCGCTTCCTGGAATGGGTCAAGCACCATTCCCACCTGTCGCGCGGCGTGATCCTGGGCACCATGCTGCACGATCAGGCACTGCACTTCATGCGGCTGGGCACTTTTCTGGAGCGTGCCGACAACACGGCGCGACTGCTCGATGTGAAATTCCATGGCAGCGAACACACGCCGGCCATGGATCTTGACGATGACGAGGAGCTGGATTTCTACTACTGGAGCCACATCCTGCGCAGCGTCTCGGCCTTCGAGATCTACCGCAAGGTCTATCGCGATGTCATCACGCCCGAGCGCGTGGCCGAGCTGCTGATCATGCGCCCGGATATGCCGCGTTCGCTCGCCTACTGCCTGAACCAGGTGGTGGGTAATCTGGAAAGCATCGGGGCCGGCATGCACAGCGGCAGCCTGTCACGCCGGCTGGCCGGCCGCTTGCAGACCGATCTGCACTATGGCGATATCCGCGAGATCCTGCACACCGGGCTGCATGCCTACCTGACGCATTTCCTCGAGCGCATCCATGCGCTGGGCGTGGCAGTATCGCGCGAATTCCTGAACCCGGATCTCTGAGGTTGCCGGACTAGCGCTGCGGCCGGCTGCCGGCCATGTGCAGCCGGATGCGTTGCACCGGCAGGCCGTCCTGCTGCAACCGCGACAGCCACAGCGGCAGCAGCTGGCGCACCTTGGCCGCCACGGCATTGCCGGAAATGATGACGCACCACTCGCCGTCCTGCACCGCACCCCAGGTGATGCGGCTGCGCATCATCGGCGGCACCAGTCGCGCAATGCTCTGACTGCACTGCTGCGACAGCTGCATGCACTGCAGCAAGGATCCCAGGATCGGTGCTTCCTCGGCAGCCTGGTTGACGTGAATGGCGTAATGCTTGCGCTTCATGCAGGGATTATCGGCCAGTCGCCGCCGCCGTGCAGCACCTTGTCACACGCGCAGGGGCTGGTGACACATGGCAGACAGGTGGCAAGAGTAGAATAGATCGTCTTATCCGGCAGCGGGAGCCGGGTCCGGCATGGGGAGGTGGCTTGCAGTACGGCCTTTTGCCCCCATGTAGCCTTTTTCGGATTTCCCTATCCCGGTGCTCCGGTTTTCATTACCTACCAAGGACATGGCCGTCTGGCGCTGCCACAGCGCAGGCGGTGATGTAGATGCATGGCCACAATCCTGACAAAAATCTTCGGCAGCCGCAATGACCGTCTGCTGGGCAAGTACCGCAAGGTCGTCTCGCGCATCAACGCCCTCGAAAAAGAATACGAACAACTCACCGACGAACAGATTCCGGCCAAGACCGCGGAATTCCGCCAGCGCATCGCCGATGGCGCCAGCACCGACAGCCTGCTGCCCGAAGCCTTTGCGCTGGTGCGTGAGGCCTCGCGCCGCATCATGAAGATGCGCCACTTTGACGTCCAGATGATTGGTGGCCAGGCGCTGCACGAAGGCAAGATCGCCGAAATGCGCACCGGCGAGGGCAAGACCCTGACTGCCACGCTGCCGGTCTACCTGAATGCACTCACCGGCAAGGGCGTGCACGTGGTGACGGTCAACGACTACCTGGCCAGCCGTGACGCGCAGTGGATGGGCCGTCTGTACAACTTCCTGGGCATGACGGTGGGCATCAACCTGCCCAACATGGCGCGCGCCGAGAAGCAGCAGGCCTACGCCGCCGACATCACCTACGGCACCAACAACGAATTCGGCTTTGACTACCTGCGCGACAACATGGTCTACGACCTGAACGAGCGCGTGCAGCGTCCGCTGCACTACGCCATCGTCGACGAGGTGGACTCGATCCTGATCGACGAGGCACGCACGCCGCTGATCATCAGCGGCCAGGCCGACGACCATACCGAGATGTACCGCGTGATGAACCAGGTCGCGCCGCAGCTGACACGCCAGGAGGGCGAGGCCGATCCGCTGACCGGCGAAGGCGTGACCAAGCCGGGCGATTTCACCGTGGACGAAAAGGCGCATCAGGTCTACATGACCGACCAGGGTCACGAACGCGCCGAAGAGCTGCTCAGCAAGATCGGCCTGCTGCCCGAAGGTGCTTCGCTGTACGACCCGGCCAACATCACGCTGATGCACCACCTGTACGCCGCCCTGCGTGCGCACAACCTGTACCACCGCGACCAGCACTATGTGGTGCAGCAGGGTGAGAAGGGGCTGGAAATCGTCATCGTGGACGAATTTACCGGCCGCCTGATGGCAGGCCGCCGCTGGAGCGATGGCCTGCACCAGGCCGTGGAAGCGAAGGAAAACGTGCCGATCCAGGCCGAGAACCAGACGCTGGCCTCGATCACCTTCCAGAACTATTTCCGTCTCTATGAAAAGCTGTCCGGCATGACCGGTACCGCTGATACCGAGGCTTACGAATTCCAGGAAATCTACGGCCTCGAGACCGTGGTGATCCCGCCGAACCGCCCGAGTGCGCGCCAGGACCAGCTGGATCGCGTCTACAAGACCACGCCCGAGAAGTACCAGGCTGCCATTGACGATATCCGTGACTGCTACGAGCGTGGCCAGCCGGTGCTGGTCGGCACGACCTCGATCGAGAACTCCGAGATCATCTCCGGCATGCTCACCGAAGCTGGCCTGCCGCACCAGGTGCTCAATGCCAAGCAGCACGAGCGCGAAGCCGAGATCGTGGCCCAGGCCGGTCGTGCCAAGATGATCACGATTGCCACCAACATGGCCGGTCGCGGTACCGACATCGTGCTGGGTGGCAACCTGGAAAAGATGATTGCCGCCGTCGAGGCCGACACTTCGCTTGACGACGCCACGCGCCAGCAGCGCATCACCAGCCTGCGCGATAACTGGCAGTCCGACCACGACGCCATCCGTGAGCTGGGTGGCCTGCGCATCATCGCGACCGAGCGCCACGAATCGCGCCGTATCGACAACCAGCTGCGCGGCCGTTCCGGCCGCCAGGGTGACCCGGGTTCCTCGCGCTTCTACCTGAGCCTGGACGACCAGCTGATGCGCATCTTTGCCGGTGACCGCGTACGCGCCATCATGGACCGCCTGAAGATGCCCGAAGGCGAGGCCATCGAGGCCGGCATGGTGACGCGCAGCATCGAGAGCGCGCAGCGCAAGGTCGAGGCGCGCAACTTCGATATCCGCAAGCAGCTGCTCGAGTACGACGACGTCGCCAACGAGCAGCGCAAGGTGATCTACCGCCAGCGCAACGAGGTGCTGGAGTCGCTGGGCGTGCAGGACGTCGTGGACGGCCTGCGCCACGGCTGCTTCACCGATCTGGTGAACGCCTTCGTGCCGCCGGAAAGCATGGAAGAGCAGTGGGACCTGCCCGGCCTGGAAAAAGTGCTGGCCGAAGAGTGGGGCGTGCCCATGAACCTGCGCGCCGAGGTCGAGCAGTCCAGCAGCATGACCTCCGAGGACATCCTGGAGCGCGTACTGCAGGAAACCGATGCCGCCTTCCAGAGCAAGCTGGAGCTGGTCGGCGAAGAGCAGTTCGTCAACTTCGAGCGTGCCGTGGTGCTGCAGAGCATTGACACGCACTGGCGCGAGCACCTGAGCGCGCTGGACCATCTGCGCCAGGGCATCCACCTGCGCGGCTATGCGCAAAAGCAGCCCAAGCAGGAATACAAGCGCGAGGCCTTCGAACTGTTCGGCCAGATGCTGGACGCGATCAAGAATGATGTCACCCGCATCCTGATGACGGTGCGTATCCAGTCGCCCGAGCAGCTGGACCAGGCCGCCGACCAGATGGTGGGCAACGACGGTGGTGGCTACATCAACATCACCTACACTTCGCCCGATGAATCCGGCGAGCCGCAGCAGAACGCCGGTGTGCCGCTGGGTGAAGACGGCTCGCTGCCGCCCGAGGCCCTGGCTGGAGTCGGTCGCAACGATCCCTGCCCCTGCGGCAGTGGCAAGAAGTACAAGCAGTGCCACGGCAAGCTGAGCTGATTTTTCCTTCTTTTTTGCAGGAGCTTCCATGCCCGTACAACTCCAAGCCCCCCGTCCCGAAGATCTGCATCCGGTCGCCGGCGTGCGTCTGGGCGTGACCGAAGCCGGTGTGCGCAAGGCCAACCGCAAGGACCTGACCGTGATCCTGCTGGACGAGGGTGCCAGCGTTGGTGCCGTATTTACGCAGAACCGCTATTGCGCCGCACCGGTGCAGGTCTGCCGCGAACATCTGGCGGCCGACAACGCGGCCATTCGCGCACTGGTGGTCAACACCGGCAATGCCAACGCCGGTACCGGTGCCAGCGGCCTGCAGCATGCGCGCCAGACCTGCGATGCCATGGCGGCACAGCTTGGCGTGCAGCCGCAGCAGATCCTGCCGTTCTCGACCGGCGTGATCATGGAGCCGCTGCCGGTGGATCGCATCATCGCCAAATTGCCGGATGCGATCGCCGCAGCCGCGCCGGACCAGTGGGCCGTGGCCGCCGAAGGCATCATGACCACCGATACCCTGCCCAAGGCCTACAGTGCCACGGCAGAAATCGGCGGTGCTAGCGTCCACATCACCGGCATCAGCAAGGGTGCCGGCATGATCCGCCCGAACATGGCCACCATGCTGGGCTTTCTGGCCACCGACGCGCGTGTCAGCCAGGGCGTGATGGCACAGCTGGCGCGTGAGCTGGCTGATGGCTCGTTCAACCGCATCACCATCGATGGCGATACCTCCACCAACGATTCCTTTGTCGTGATCGCCAGCAACCAGGCCGACCATGCCGAGATCACCTCGCTCGACAGCGCTGACGGTCAGGCGCTGAAGGCGGCGATGCAGGCGGTGGCACTGAAGCTGGCACAGGCCATCGTGCGCGATGGCGAGGGTGCCACCAAGTTCATCACGGTGCAGGTCGAAGGCGGCAAGACCGCCGAGGAGTGTCGTCTGGCGGCCTATGCGATCGCGCATTCGCCGCTGGTCAAGACCGCCTTCTACGCCAGCGACCCGAATCTGGGCCGCATCCTGGCGGCGGTAGGATATGCCGGCATCACCGATCTGGACCAGGAAAAGATCGAGCTCTACCTGGATGACGTGCATGTGGTCACGCAAGGTGGCCGCAACCCGTCCTACCAGGAAGCGGATGGCCAGCGCGTGATGCAGCAGGCCGAGATCACCGTGCGCGTGCAACTGGGTCGCGGTGATGCCTCCGACACGGTCTGGACCTGCGACTTCAGCCACGATTACGTGAGCATCAATGCGGATTACCGGTCGTGATCTGATCGGCTGATCCAGACATGACAAAGGCGGCTCCATGAGCCGCCTTTTGCGTTTGCAGGGTAGGGATGAACTCAGTGCAGCGTATCGTTGCCCGGCAGCAACTGCGCCCCCGGCTCCAGCTTGAAGAAGCCGGTGCCGGCCGAACCGCGACCGATTTCGTCCACCGTGGCTTCGCGCACGCCGTGGATGCGCAGCTGCAGGTGCAGGCTGATGCCGGCCAGCGGGTGGTTGCCGTCCAGCACCACGTGATCGGGATACAGGTCAGTCACGATATAGAGCGCGTCCTGCGGGATGTCCGCGCTGCAGCCGGCGGGCAGGCCCTGGCCGTCAAACGTCATGCCTTCCTCGGTCTCGGCCGGGAACAGCGTGCGTGCTTCCAGGAAGATCAGGTTCTCGTCGTAATCGCCAAAGGCGTCCAGCGGCTCCAGATCCAGCTTGATCGTGTCGCCGACCTGGCGGCCAATCAGCGCCTGGTCGATGCTGTTCAGCAGGTCATCGCCGCCGACCAGGAATTCGACCGGGTCTTCCAGCTCGTCCAGCACATCGCCCATGGAGTCTTTCATGACCCAGGTCAGGGCCACCACCGACTGGTCAGTGACGGCAGGGGTGTCAGGGGTATCGGTATCTGTGGTGTTTTCCATTGCACAATTGTCCCATGAACACGCAAATCCCCATGGCCCTGCTGGGTCAACTTTCTCCCGCCGATTTCATGCAGCAATACTGGCAGCGCCAGCCGCTGGTGATCCGCCAGGCGATTCCCGGTTTCCAGCCCTTGCTCAGCCGCGAGGAACTGGCCGATCTGGCCAGCCAGGACGAGGTCGAATCGCGCCTGATCGGCGATTTTCCAGATGGTGGCTGGCAGATGGAGCGTGGCCCGTTCGAGGCGGAAGACCTGCCGGATTACGACGAGCCGAAATGGACGCTGCTGGTGCAGGGCGTGGACCTGCACGATGCCGCGGTGCACCAGCTGATGCAGCAGTTCCGCTTCATTCCCGATGCGCGCCTTGACGACGTGATGATCAGCTACGCTACAGAAGGCGGTGGCGTCGGTCCGCACTTTGACAGCTACGATGTGTTCCTGCTGCAGGCCATGGGCAAGCGCCGCTGGCGCATCGGCCGCCAGGAAGATCGAACGCTGGTGCCGGATCTGCCGGTGCGCATCCTGGCCGATTTCCAGCCGGAAGAGGAGTTCGTGCTGGAGCCGGGCGACATGCTTTACCTGCCGCCGGGCTGGGCGCATGACGGCATCGCCGAAGATGGCGAGTGCATGACTTATTCCATCGGCTTCCGCGTGCCGCAGCGTGGCGATCTGGCACGTGAACTGCTGGGCCGCATGGCCGATCCGGCTGCCGATGCGCTGGGCGAGGATCTGTATGAAGATGCCGACCAGCCGGCGGTACAGGCCTCGGCGGCGATTCCGGTCAGCATGCAGGATTTTGCGCGGCAGGCCATTGCAGAAGCGTTACAGGATGATGACAATCTGGCATGCGCCTTGGGCGAATACCTGACCGAACCGAAAGCCAACGTCTGGTTTGACGTGCCGGAGCAGCAGCCCGAGGTGCTACAGGCCTGCTTCTGGCTGGATCGCCGTACGCGCATGTTGTATGACGAGCGCCATGTGTTCATCAACGGTGAAAGCTACCGCGCTGCAGGGGAAGATGCGGCGCTGATGCGCCAGTTGGCCAACCAGCGCCAGCTCGATGCCGACGCGCTGGCTACGGCGAGCGAGGAGGCGCGGGCGCTGTTGCTGTCCTGGGCTGATGATGGTTGGGGCCATACAGGTGCTGCATTGCAGCAATGATGTGGCAAGCTGACAACAGATTGACAATTGCTCACAAGCAGGGTGTCAGCTTCTGTCAGCTTAGCGGGTGTTTTCCCTATAATGCGGTGCAGGGGGCAAGTAACGGGCTTCCTCCCGTCTTCTGCCGACAGGCAGAAAACACTCCCGGAAACTGTTTCGTACCCAACACATTCCTCAAGGATTGAAAAAATGAACAAGTCTTACCTGATCGCTGCTGTTATCGCTGCTGCTGCCCTGACCGCTTGCGGCAAGAAAGAAGACGCTGCTGTGCAAGCCGCTTCTGCTGCTGCTTCCGCTACTGATGCTGCTGCTTCCGCTGTTGACGCTGCTGCTTCCGCTGCTGCTACCACCGTGGACAACGCTGCTTCCGCTACGGCTGACGCCGCTGCTTCCGCTGCTGCTGTTGCTACCGACGCTGCTGCTTCCGCAGTTGACGCCGCTGCTTCCGCTGTGGACGCTGCTGCTTCTGCTGTTGACGCTGCTGCTTCCAAGTAAGCACAGGTCAGCCACATGGCAGCGCAAGCTGCCATGCAGCACCAAAAACCGCCTTGAATTCAAGGCGGTTTTTTCATGCCTGAAAGCAGGCGGATTCAGGTGGATTCAGACGGCGGCCGCTGGTGGCAGGCGCTGCCAGCCAGCATGGTCGGCTTGCCAGCGCAGCACCTCGGCGCGTTGCGGGCCGCGGCCGGGCTCCAGCTGCCAGTCGCTCAGCACGATGCGTTGCAGCGCGCAGCTGTCTTCCGGCAGATGCAGGGCGTGTTCGCCGGGGCGGTGCGTATGGCCATGGATCAGCGTGGCAGCGTCATGCGCCTGCAGCCAGGCACGCGCCAGTGCCGGATCCACATCGGCATAGCCTTCCACGCCCAGTTCGTTCTTGCGTGCATCGCTCTGGGCGCGCATCTGCTGCGTCATCGCCATGCGCACGGCCAGCGGCTGCTGCAGGAATTGCTGCTGCACCGCCGGGTTGCGCACCGTCTGGCGGAATTGCATATAGGCCACATCATCAATGCATAGCGCATCGCCGTGGCTGAGCAGCACGCGCTCGCCATCGGGCAGCTGCAGCACGCTCGGGTCCGGCAGCAGGCGCGCCTGCGCATGCTCGCAGAAGGCCTGTGCCAGCAGGAAATCGCGGTTGCCATGCATCAGGAACACCTGGCAGCCGCGTGCCGCCAATGCGGCCAGCTCGTCAGCCACCAGCTGCTCGAAAGCATGGTTGCTGTCCTGCAGCACATCGTCACCGATCCAGACTTCAAAGATGTCGCCGAGCAGGAACAGGGCCTGCGCCGGCGTCTGGCGCAGGTAGCCGAGCAGGGCCTGCCAGGTGGCGCCGTCCTGCTGCAGGTGCAGGTCGGAAATGCAGTCGATGGTGTGCCAGCCGGCATCGGCCAGCAGCAGTTCGGCGTCAGGAATCGGGTGCGTGGGGGCAGGCGTGCTCATGGGCGTGTGGCGGGAATCGGATCAAGAAAAAGGCCACGGCAGCGAGGGGCTGCGTGGCCTGTGCGATAGCGCTGTCAGATCAGAGCACGGTGGCCTTCTCGACCAGCACGTCGTCCTTCGGCACATCATCGTGGTAGCCGCGGCGGCCGGTCACGACCTTGGCGATCTGGTCGACCACTTCCGTGCCGCTCACGACCTTGCCGAATACCGCATAGCCCCAGCCCTGGGCCGTGGGGGACTTGAAGTTCAGGAAGTCGTTGTTGGCGACGTTGATGAAGAACTGGGCGCTGGCAGAGTGCGGCGCAGAAGTACGGGCCATGGAGATGGTGTACTTGTCGTTCTTCAGGCCGTTGTCGGCTTCATTCTTGATTTCGGCAGCGGTGGGCTTCTGGTCCATGCCGGGGACGAAACCGCCGCCCTGGATCATGAAGCCGGGAATCACGCGGTGGAAAATGGTGCCGTCATAGTGGCCCTTGTTCACGTACTCCAGGAAGTTGGCCACGGTCACGGGCGCCTTTTCGGCGTCCAGTTCGATGGTGATGTTGCCGAGGCCGGCGATCTGCAGTTCGACTTGGGGGTTGGACATGGGTTGCCTTTGTATCTGAAAAATGAGCTGCCAATGGCAGACGAACGCTTATTTTATCTGTGTCGCCGATTCGATCAGCACGGTGTGGCGCGGAACATCACTGGCAAAAGGGCCAAGCGGGCCGGTCGGCTGCTGGCGTATGCGCATCACGGTGTCCATGCCGCTGACGACCTTGCCGAAAACCGTGTAGCCGTAGAGCTGCGGTGCGCGCTCCAGGCTGGCACGCGACACGTTGGTGTAAGTGCGGCCCTGGTAGACAAAGCGTGGCACCGGATCGGCATCGGGAATCGGCACCGGATCAAGGAAGCCGTTGTCCTTTACGTTGATGAAGAACTGGGCGCCGGCAGAATCGGGATCATTGGTGCGCGCCATGGCGATGCTGCCCGTGACGTTGCGCAGGCCGGCCTGGTAGGCCTGGCGACCTTCGTGCACCACGCGCTGGCGCGCCGGGCGTTCGATCAGCTTGGCATCATAACCGCCGCCCTGGATCATGAAGTCCGGAATCACGCGGTGGAAGATGGTGCCATCGTAGTGCTTCGCCTTCACGTAGTGCAGGAAGTTGGCCACGGTTTTGGGCGCCTTGTCCGGATATAGCTCGACCACGAAGTTGCCCTCGCTGGTAGTGAACTGGACTTGCGGTGCCGGCTTGGCTGCCAGCGCCGGCGTACCCAGCGTCAGCATCAGGGCGCTGGCCAGCAGGGTACGGCGACTGGAAAAAAAGAAGGTGCGTGGTGTCATGGAAAGAGCTTTGCAAAGGGATTCGAGGCATCAGGCAGGCGCATTATGGCAGCATACGGCAAGAGGCCTGCCACACGCTGTGTCCGGCTGTTGCCGAATGCAATCATCGGTTTGGGGTACCATTGGAAGTCCTGACGTACTTTTTGACAGTGCGTCCAGACCGCTTCAGCCCGACAGCAGCCTGTCGGGCTTTTTCAGCCGTGGCGTCTGCTGCGGCCAGTCTCCGGATTTCTCCACACGACGATGACGCTCCGTATCTACAACACGCTGGCGCGTGACCTGCAAGATTTTGTCCCGCTCGAACCTGGCCATGTGCGCATGTATGTGTGCGGCATGACGGTGTACGACCTGTGCCATCTCGGCCATGCGCGCGTGATGGTGGCATTTGACGTGGTGCAGCGCTGGCTGCGAGCCAGCGGCTACCGCGTCACCTATGTGCGCAACATCACCGATATCGACGACAAGATCATCAAGCGTGCGCTGGAGAATGGCGAAACCATGCGCGGCCTGACCGATCGCATGATTGCTGCCATGCATGAAGATGCCGATGCGCTCGGCATCGAGCGCCCGACGCACGAGCCGCGCGCCACCGATTTCGTGCCGCAGATGCTGTCCATCATCGGCACGCTGCAGGACAAGGGCCTGGCCTACCAGGCCGGCAATGGCGACATGCTGTATGCGGTGCGCAAGTTTCCCGGTTACGGCAAGCTGTCCGGCAAGTCGCCTGACGAGCTGCGCGCCGGCGAGCGCGTGGCGGTGCAGGACGGCAAGCAGGATCCGCTCGATTTCGTGTTGTGGAAATCGGCCAAGGAAGGCGAGCCGGAAGAGGCCAAGTGGAGCAGCCCCTACGGCAGCGGCCGTCCGGGCTGGCATATCGAGTGCTCGGCGATGAGCTGCGCGCTGCTGGGCGAAACTTTTGACATCCACGGTGGCGGTGCCGACCTGCAGTTTCCGCACCACGAGAACGAGATCGCCCAGAGTGAAGGCGCCCATGGCGACGGCTTTGCGCGCCTGTGGATGCACAACGGCTTTGTGCGCGTGGACAACGAGAAAATGTCCAAGAGCCTGGGCAACTTCTTCACCATCCGCGAGGTGCTGCAGGACTACGACGCCGAAACCGTGCGATTCTTTATTTTGCGCGCGCACTACCGTAGCCCGCTCAACTACAGCGATGCCCATCTGGACGATGCGCGCGCCGCGCTCAAGCGCCTGTACACGGCGTTGAGCCTGGTGCCGGCCGAGGTGCCCGCCAGCATGGACTGGACCAATCCGTATGCGGCGCGCTTCCAGGCCGCCATGGATGAGGATTTCGGTACGCCCGAGGCGGTGGCCGTGCTGTTCGAACTGGCGTCCGAAGTCAACCGCAGCCAGTCGCCGGAACTGGCCGGCCTGCTGAAGGCGTTGGGTGGCGTGATCGGCCTGCTGCAGGCGGATCCGCAGCAGTTCCTGCAGGCGGGTGCCAGCCTCGACGCTGCCGCCATCGAGCAGCAGATTGCCGCGCGCGCTGCCGCCAAGGTGGCCAAGGACTGGGCTGAGGCCGACCGCATCCGCAAGGACCTGCTGGAGCAGGGCGTGGTGCTGAAGGACAGTGCCAGCGGCACGACCTGGGAAATGGCACAGTAATGGGCAGTAGCAGTAACCAGGCACTGGTCGTGAGCAGCACCCGCGCATCTACCGTCGCCGTTCCGGTACAGGAGCTGACCGTGCCATTTCCGGATTATTGGGCCGAGGCCTGCAAGCAGCTGGCGCGGCGCGATCGCGTCATGAAACGGCTGATTCCGCTGTATGCGCATACCAGCCTGCAGTCGCGTGGCGATGCCTTCAGCACGCTGGCGCGCAGCATCATCGGCCAGCAGATATCCGTCAAGGCAGCGCAGTCGGTGTGGAACCGTTTTGAAGCGGCCTGTGGCCAGATGCTGCCGCAGCAGGTGCTGGCGCTACCGACCGAGCAGATGCGTGCGGCCGGCCTGAGCGCACGCAAGGCGGATTATCTGCATGACTTGGCGCTGCACTTTGCCGAAGACCGGCTGCACCCGCAGGCCTGGCAGGGCATGGACGACGAGGCCATCATCAGCGAACTGGTGCAGATCCGCGGCATCGGCCGCTGGACTGCCGAGATGTTCCTGATGTTCCACCTGTTGCGCCCGAACGTGCTGCCGCTGGACGATGCCGGCCTGGTGAAAGGTATCAGCCAGAACTATTTTTCCGGCGAACCGGTCAGCCGCAGCGACATGCGCGAGGTGGCCGAAGCCTGGAAACCCTGGTGCACTGTCGCCACCTGGTTCATCTGGCGCTCGCTGGAACCGGTGCCGGTGGCTTACTGAAGTCCAGTTACCCTCCCAACCATCGCGTTCTGACCGTGGGTCAGGGCAATGCAACTTACAATACGCGGCATGTTCCCCCAAAGGAGTTCAAGTGGCCAAACGGACCTTCCTCGATTTCGAGCAACCCATTGCCGAACTTGAAAACAAGATCGAAGAACTGCGCCAGGTGCAGAGCGAATCGGCGGTTGACATCTCTTCCGAGATCGACCAGCTGAGCAAGAAGAGCCAGCAGCTCACCAAGGATATCTACAGTGACCTGACCGCCTGGCAGATCACGCGGATCGCGCGTCACCCCGACCGGCCCTATACGCTGGACTATGTGCGCGAGATCTTTACCGATTTCGTCGAGATGCATGGCGACCGCCATTTTGCCGATGACCGTTCCATCGTCGGCGGCCTGGCGCGCTTCAACGGCAGGCCCTGCATGGTGCTGGGCCAGCAGAAGGGCCGCGACACCAAGGAGCGCGGCCTGCGCAACTTCGGCATGAGTAAGCCCGAAGGCTATCGCAAGGCGCTGCGCCTGATGAAGACGGCCGAGAAGTTCGGCCTGCCGGTGTTCACCTTTGTCGATACTCCGGGCGCCTATCCCGGCATCGACGCCGAGGAGCGCGGCCAGAGCGAGGCGATTGGCCGCAACATCTTCGAGATGGCGCAGCTGGAAGTGCCGATCATCACCACCATCATCGGTGAGGGTGGTTCCGGTGGCGCGCTGGCAATCAGCGTGGCCGACCAGGTGCTGATGCTGCAGTATTCCGTTTATTCCGTGATCAGTCCCGAAGGCTGTGCCTCCATCCTGTGGAAGACCGCCGACCGCGCCGAGGAAGCCGCCGAGGCGCTGGGCGTGACGGCACCACGCCTGAAATCGCTGGGCCTGGTCGACAAGATCGTGAACGAGCCGGTGGGCGGCGCCCATACCAACCACCAGCAGATGGCCAGCAAGCTGAAGACGGCGCTGGTCGATGCGCTGAACCAGGTGGTGGAGCTGCCGGTGAACGAGCTGCTGGACCGGCGCTACGATCGCCTGCAGAGCTACGGCCGTTTCAAGGATACCGGCCCGGCTGCCGCCTGAGTGACAACGCCCTTGGCTGATGCCAGCCAGGCCGGCCTGCCGGCCCTGATGGACTGGCCCGACTCCGATACCGACCGCGCGCTGCAACAGTGGTGGCAGGCCTGGCCGCAGCCCGGCCCGACCGTGCTTGGTATCGCCTACAGCGGTGGTGCCGATTCCACCGCCTTGCTGCTGGCAGCAGTGCGCCTGCTGCTGCGCCAGCGCGATGAGCTTCCGGCGCTGCGCTGGCCGACGCGGTTGGTGGTGCTGCATGTGCACCATGGCCTGCAACAGGCCGCGGATGGCTTTGAACACCACGGGCAGGTTTTTTGCGCCGCACTGCAGGCAGCGCACCCGATATTGCAGCAGGATCTGCACTGGTGCAGCCGCCATATCCAGGTCGATCACCAGCCCGGCGCCAGCCTGGAAGCCAGTGCGCGCCAGGCGCGTTATGGCACGCTGGCCGAGATGGCACGCGAGCAGGGCGCCAGCCTGGTGTTGCTGGGCCAGCATGCCGATGACCAGGCCGAAAGCCTGCTGCTGGCGCTGAGCCGTGGCGCCGGTGTCGCCGGTCTGGCGGCAATGGCGGCACGCTTTAAGCGCCATGGCATGCTGTTTGCCAGGCCGCTGCTGGATGTACCTGCGGCTGAATTGCGGCGCTGGCTGCAAGCATGGCAGGTGCCCTGGATCGATGACCCCACCAACGTGGACCAGCGCTTTACGCGCAACCGCTTCCGCCATACGCTGCTGCCGGTGCTGGAGCAGGCCATGCCGGCGTTCCGCAGCAGCTTCGCCCGCAGCGCCCGCTTGGCGGCCGAAGCCGACCAGCTGTTGCAGGAACTGGCTGCGATCGACCTGCAGCAGGCCGGCCAGCCGCCGCGCATCCGGACCTTGCAGGCACTGTCACTTGCACGCCAGGCCAATGCCTTGCGCCATTGGCTCAAGCAGGCACATGGCGTGATCGGCAGTGAGGCGCAGCTGCATGCCTTGCTGGAGGTGCTGGCGGCCTGCACCACGCGTGGCCACCAGATCCGGATCCGGGTCGGGCCGGGCTATGTGGTGCGGCAGGGTGAGTTGCTGGGGTGGGTGGAACAGGCCTGAGCCTTGTTTCGCAAAAGTTGGGTTGGCGTGCTGACAAACGATAAAAAACTGCGCTACAATAGCGCTTTGCTGGAGACGTGACCGAGAGGCCGAAGGTGCTCCCCTGCTAAGGGAGTATGGGGTGTAGAGCCCCATCGAGGGTTCGAATCCCTCCGTCTCCGCCAGAATCAGCCCGCCCTGACGCAAGTCAGGGCGGGCTTTTTTGTGTACCCATACTTCCATGTCCACTGCACCCAAGCTTGAAGATTTGCGCCGTTATGCAATAGCGCGCAGCCTGTTCCCTGCGACAACGCTGCTGGCCGCCATCCGTCGTCTGGGCTTTGTACAGGCAGACCCGATACGTGCGCCAGCCCGAGCGCAGGATCTGACTTTGCGGCATCGTGTGCAGGGTTATCGTGCAGGCGATCTGGAGCGGCGTTATGAACGGCTACCAGTCGATGAAGACTATTTGGTCAACTATGGTTTTCTGCCAAGCGAAGCCGTGTCCCTGTTGCAGCCACGCCAGCCAAAACGCGTCTGGGATGCAGATATCCTGCGCAAGGCTGCCGATGTACTGGCGTTTGTGCGTGAGCGGGGAGAAGTGCATCCGCGAGAGCTGGAGAAGCATATTGCCCAAGGACGGGTGCAGAACTACTGGGGCGGTTCGAGCCGAGCCGGTACGCAGCTGCTGAACGATATGCATTACCGCGGTTTGCTCCGGGTCAAGCGGCGTGACAGTGGCACGCGTATCTATGCCTTGGCCAGCCATCCCGCGCTGGACGACAGTCCGCAGGATCAGGCTCGACGTGCTACCGCATTGATCGACCTGGTGGTGAACAAGTACGCACCCTTGCCAGCCAGTAGCCTGACATATCTGGTACGACTGCTGGATTACGGAGCACCGCATCTGTCGCAACAGACGCGTACTGCGCTAAATCTGACGCGCCAGACCTTGAGCAGTTGCCAGATAGCAGGGACTACTTGGTACTGGCCTTCCGATGAGTGTCCAGCTTCCCATCGGGACCTGGTGGATGAGGGCGTGCGCTTGCTGGCACCGTTTGATCCCATCGTTTGGGATCGGGCGCGGTTTTCTCGATTCTGGAACTGGGATTACAAGCTAGAAGCCTATACCCCGGCAGCGCAGCGACGGTTTGGCTATTATGCTTTGCCCATGCTCTGGCATGATCAGGTGGTTGGTTGGGCCAATGTGACCATCAAGGCCGGACGACTGGATGCCAGCTTCGGCTATGTCACAGGCACGCGTCCTGGAGCGCTCGGCTTCAAAAAGGGACTGGATCAGGAGCTGCAGCGCATGGAGCAATTTCTTGCCTCGCGTGCGGATACGTCTCTGGCCGGGAACGGCCAGAGCCCGGCAGCCTGATAAAAACTGGCCAAGTCGTGTGCTTGCTGCCTTAGGCTTTCGATGTGTTATGTCTGCAAGCGCATAACGATCCTCCATTGGTTAAAGTATTAACTGAGTAAGACGGCAGGTTGAGGTTGCGGCCAGACAAGGTACACGGTGAATGGCCGATAATGTTGCTGCTGGCAACCAGTCCAACATGGCAGAATTACGCTCCTGTACCGGGTTAACCCGGTCTCACGGTGATAACTGTCAGGCTACGATGGACTGGCAGTCACAATTTTCATAAATGCTCTTGGAGGACACGGCCATGATGGATATGGACCGGAGACAATTCTTCCGGGTCAGTGGGGCAGGGCTGGCAGGTTCCAGCATGGTGGTCCTGGGCTTCTCGCCCACCGCCGCACTTGCCGAAACGCGCCAGTTCAAGCTGGCACGTACCACGGAAACCCGTAACACCTGCACCTACTGTTCGGTAGGTTGCGGCCTGATCATGTACACCCTGGGTGATGGCGCCAAGAACGTGCGCGGCAGCATCATCCACATCGAAGGCGACCCGGATCACCCGGTCAGCCGTGGTTCCCTGTGCCCGAAGGGCGCCGGCATCCTGGACTACGTCAAGAGTCCGAACCGCCTGCGTTACCCCGAGGTGCGCGAGCCCGGTACCAACGAGTGGAAGCGCCTGAGCTGGGATGAGGCCCTGGGCCGCATCACCAAGCTGATGAAGGAAGACCGCGACGCCAACTTTATCGCCACCAACGAAGCTGGCCAGACGGTGAACCGCTGGACCACGACAGGTTTCCTGGCTGCGTCTGCCTCCTCCAACGAGGCGGGCTATATCACCCACAAGGTGATGCGCAGTACGGGTGCCATCGTCTTCGACAACCAGGCACGTGTCTGACACGCCCCGACGGTAGCCAGTCTGGCTCCGACGTTTGGGCGCGGCGCGATGACCAACCATTGGGAGGACATCAAGAACGCCGATCTCGTGCTGATCATGGGCGGTAACGCCGCCGAAGCACACCCCGTGGGTTTCAAGTGGGTGATCGAGGCCAAGCAACGCAACAAGGCGAAGCTGGTCGTGGTCGATCCGCGCTTTACCCGTTCCGCAGCCGTTGCCGACTACTACGCACCGCTGCGTGCCGGTTCTGACATCGCCTTCCTGGGCGGCGTCATCAACTACCTGTTGAGCAATGACAAGATCCAGACCGAATACGTCCGGAACTACACCAACGCCGCGTTCATCGTGAACGAGGGCTATAGCTTCACTGACGGCCTGTTCTCGGGCTACGACGAAGCGAAGCGTGGCTACGACAACAGCAGCTGGGCCTACGAGAAGGAAGGCGATCACGCCAAGATTGATCCGACCATGCAGCACCCGCGCTGCGTGTTGCAGATCATGAAGAGCCACTACAGCCGCTATACGCCGGAAGTGGTGGAGCAGATCACCGGTACGCCCAAGGAGAAATTCCTGAAGGTTGCCGAGATGATCGGCAGCACGGCCACGACCGACCGCGTGATGACGATTCTGTACGCGCTGGGCTGGACCCAGCACAGCATGGGCTCGGAAATCATCCGTACCGCGGCCATGGTGCAGCTGCTGCTGGGCAACATCGGCCAGCTGGGTGGTGGCATCAATGCGCTGCGTGGCCACAGCAACATCCAGGGTCTGACCGACCTGGGCCTGCTGTCCACCAGCCTGCCGGGCTACCTGAGCCTGCCGCGCGACAGCGAGCAGGAGCTGCAGGGCTATCTGGACGCGCGCTCGACCAAGCCGCTGCGCCCGAATCAGATGAGCTACTGGCAGAACTATCCCAAGTTCTTCGTGAGCTACCAGAAGGCGACCTGGGGCGCGGCTGCGACCAAGGAAAACAACTGGGCCTACGATTACCTGCCCAAGTACGACCGTCTGTATGACATCCTGACTGCGTTCGAGCTGATGAACCAGGGCAAGCTCAATGGCTACTTCTGCCAGGGCTTCAACCCGGTCGGTTCCTTCCCGAACAAGAAGAAGATCATCAGCGGCCTGAGCAAGCTCAAGTACCTGGTGGTGATGGATCCGCTGAACACCGAGACCGCCGAGTTCTGGAAGAACCACGGCGAGTACAACGATGTGAAGCCGGAAGAAATCCAGACCGCCGTGTTCCGCATTCCGACCTGCTGCTTTGCCGAGGAGGATGGCTCCATCACCAACTCCAGCCGCTGGCTGCAGTGGCACTGGAAGGGCGCCAACCCGCCGGGCGAAGCCAAGCCGGACATGGAAATCATGGCCCAGATCTTCATCCGCCTGCGCGATGCCTATCGCAAGGACGGTGGTGCCTTCCCGGATCCGATCGTGAATCTGGACTGGAAGTACAAGGTGCCGCATGCGCCCACCGCCACCGAGCTGGCGATGGAGTCCAACGGCTATGCCGTGACCGATGTGGTTGCGCCGGCAGACCCGAACAATCCGGGCGCGGCAGCACAGGTGCTGGCCAAGGCCGGTGAGCAGCTGTCCGGTTTCGGCCTGCTGCGTGATGACGGTTCTACCGCTTCCGGTTGCTGGATCTACGCCGGCTCCTGGACGCCGGCCGGCAACCAGATGGCGCGCCGCGACAACACCGACGTCTACGACAATGGCCAGACCCCGAACTGGGCCTGGTCGTGGCCGGCCAACCGCCGTATCCTGTACAACGCTGCGTCTGCGCGTCCCGATGGTTCGCCCTGGGATCCGAAGCGCCGCCTGGTGTGGTGGAACGGCAGCAAGTGGGTCGGTGCCGACGTGCCTGACTACAAGGCGGATGCGAACCCGGCTGATCCGGACCGCATGATGCCCTTCATCATGACTGGTGAAGGCACGGGTCGCCTGTTTGCCCCGACTGGCCTGGCCGATGGCCCGCTGCCGGAGCATTACGAGCCCTTCGAGTCGCCGCTGGAAAACAACCCGATGCACCCGAACAACCCGAAGGCGCGCGCCAACCCGGCCGCCCGCGTGTTCAAGGGGGACATGGAAGCCTTTGGCAAGCCGGCGGACTTCCCGTACGTGGCAACCAGCTATCGTCTGGTCGAGCACTTCCACTACTGGACCAAGAACGCGCTGAGCAATGCCATCCTGCAGCCGCAGCAATTCGTCGAGATCGGCGTTGAGCTGGCCAAGGACAAGGGCATCAACAACGGCGACATGGTGAAGGTCTCGAGCAACCGTGGCTACATCAAGGCCGTGGCGGTGGTGACCAAGCGCATTCCGCGCCTGACGGTCGATGGCAAGCCGGTGGATACCGTTGGCCTGCCGAACCACTGGGGCTTTGTGGGGCTGACCAAGCCCGGCTATCTGGTGAACACGCTGACCCCGTTCGTGGGCGACGCCAACACCCAGACGCCCGAGTACAAGAGCTTTACCGTGAACATCGAGAAGGCCTGAGCAGGAGCACGACATGTCATCTTTGCAATCCCTTGACATCGCCAAGCGCTCTGCCACGACCACGCCGTCTCCGCAGGTGCGCAAGGAGGCGACTCCTGAAGTCGCCAAACTGATCGACGTTTCCAGCTGCATCGGCTGCAAGGCCTGCCAGGTAGCCTGCATGCAGTGGAACGACCTCCGCCCCGAAGTGGGCCACAACGTCGGGGTGTACGACAACCCGGCTGATCTGGGCCCCGAGGCCTGGACCGTCATGCGCTTCGCCGAAGTCGAAGTCGAGGAAGACCGTCTGGAGTGGCTGATCCGCAAGGACGGCTGCATGCACTGCGAGGATCCGGGCTGCCTGAAGGCCTGCCCGTCCCCCGGTGCCATCGTCCAGTACGCCAACGGTATCGTCGACTTCATCAGCGAGCACTGCATTGGCTGCGGCTACTGCGTGAAGGGTTGCCCGTTCGATATCCCGCGCATCAACACGGTGGACAACAAGGCGTACAAGTGCTCCCTGTGCTCCGACCGTGTGGGCGTGGGCCTGGAACCGGCTTGCGTGAAAACCTGCCCGACCGGCGCGATCCGCTTCGGTACCAAGGAAGACATGCTGCACTTCGGCGAGACCCGCGTGGCCGACCTGAAGGAGCGTGGCTACGAGAATGCCGGCATCTACGACCCCGAGGGCGTGGGTGGCACGCACGTGGTCTATGTGCTGCAGCACGCGGACAAGCCCGAGATCTATAACGATCTGCCCAAGGATCCGTCCATCAGCCCCTGGGTGTCGCTGTGGAAGGGCGCGGCCAAGCCGCTGGCGCTGGCCGCCATGATCGGTGCCGCCGTGACCGGCTTCTTCCACTACGTGAAGGTAGGCCCGGTGCCCGAGCCCGAGGACGAGAACGATGTGGCCGACCCGGTTGGCTACGCTGATTCGACTAGCCGTCGTGAAGGAGATGCATGATGAAACGCTACCTGCAACGCTATGGCAGCATGATGCGCTTCAACCACTGGATCATGGTGCTGCTGTTCGGCCTGGCCGGCTTCTCCGGTCTGGCCCTGTTCCACCCGAGCCTGTTCTTCCTGAACAACCTGTTCGGCGGTCCGCAGTGGACGCGTATCCTGCACCCCTACCTGGGTGTGGGCGTGTTCATCGCCTTCTTGTTCATGTTCTTTGCCCTGGCCAAGGACAACCTCTTCGGTCCGCGTGACATGGAGTGGATCAACAAGTCGTCGGACATGCTGAAGGGCAACAAGGCAGCGATGCCGCCTGCTGGCAAGTACAACGCTGGCCAGAAGGGTGTGTTCTGGGTGATGGCCATCTGCCTGCTGCTGCTGCTGGTGACCGGTCTGCTGTTCTGGCAACAATGGTTTGCCGATTCGGTGCCGATTCCGCTGCAGCGTGCCGCGGTGGTGATCCATGCCATTTCCGCCTTCATCATCTCGCTGGTGGTGGTCATGCATATCTACGCGGCCCTGTGGGTGAAGGGCACGGTCCGTGCCATGACCCAGGGTACGGTCTCTGCTGGCTGGGCCAAGCAGAACCATTATCTGTGGTACAAAAAGGTCACTGGCCAAGGCGCTGACAAGCGCTGATCCCGCCGGCTGACGGATACCTCCCAGGCCCCGGCACCCAGTGTGCCGGGGTCGTTTTTTATGCACGCCATGAACGATCACACTCAAGCCGCAAGCATTGTTCCCGCCGAGGAACTGGCCTTGCGCACCGAAATCGAAGCCACTTTCCTGCACCTGCCGGAAGTGCGTACCTGTTTTGCCGAACGCGAGATGCGTCTGCGCCAGCTGGCTCCGGGCCATGCGATGCAGGATTTCCTGCTGTTCATGGCCGAGCTGGCCCATGCGCAGCACGAGCAGCTGCAGGCTTTTGCCGGTGCTGCGCTGCCGGACGAGGAAGCCGTTACCCAGGCCGCACTGCTGGGCCGCCCACCGCTGCCGGCCGAACTCTGGACGCGCGATCCGGCCTGGCAGCAGATTGCGCGCGCGCTCGCACGCAGCTTGCGTGACCACGCCCCTGAGCCGGCCCACGAGATGCTGCAGCAGCTCGAAGAGGCCCAGGGCGACTGGTTGGAGCTGCAGGCCGACAAGCTGCTGCACGGCATTGCCTACGACCTGGACATGGGTGCGGCCCCGGTGATCGGTGCGGCGCTGCAGGTCTACTGGACCTGGATGGTTGATGCCGTGGCCAAGCGCCCGCAGACTGGCGAGCAGCGCGTGGCGCCGTTTGGCCGTATCGACGATGCCAAGGTCTGCCCCTGCTGCGGCAGCAAGCCGGTGGCCAGCGTGGTCAAGGCCGGTGTCGAGCGCGGTGGCCAGCGCTACCTGCAGTGCTCGCTGTGCGGTAGCCAGTGGAACATGGTGCGTATCAAGTGCACGCATTGCGAATCGACCAAGGGCCTGCAATACCAGGAGCTGGAACTGGCCGATGTCGAGCACGACGAGTCGCGCGCACGCAAGGCCATCGTGCAGGCCGAGACCTGCGACGAATGCGGCCACTACAGCAAGCTGATCCACGCCGATCGCGACGTGATGGCCGATGCCGTGGCCGACGATCTGGCCAGCCTGACGCTGGACCTGCTGGTGACGGAATCGGGCAAGCAGCGCCACGGTGTCAACATGATGCTGCTGTTTGGCGCGGCCGACCCTGAAGCACCAGGAGAGGCATGATGCACGAACCCGCTGAATCCGTGGTGCACGGTTCCGGGTTCGGAGCTGAAGGACAAGAACAAGGCAGGGCGCATCCGCGCGACCTGCCGGCGACGGACCGGTTGCTGCGCGAAGCGCAGGTGCAGCAGCTGATCACCGAACACGGCCATACGCTGGTGGCGACCGAGGCGCGTGGCCTGCTGGACGGCTGTCGCCAGCAAGCGGTGGCCGGGGCGCTGACACAGGATCAGGCCGCACTGCCGGCATTGGCCGTGCAATTGCAGGCGCGCGTGCAGCAGCAGCTGCGCCCGCGCATGCAGGCAGTGCTGAACCTGACCGGCACGGTGATCCATACCAATCTGGGGCGCTCGCTGCTGGCCGAGCCGGCGCTGCAACACATGCTGGCGATGATGTCCGGCCCGAACAACCTCGAATACGACCTGGACAGCGGTGGCCGTGGCGACCGTGACGACCTGATTGAGGAGCTGCTGTGCCAGATCACCGGTGCCGAAGCGGCGACGGTGGTGAACAACAATGCCGCAGCCGTGCTGTTGACGCTGGCGGCGATGGCGCGTGGCCGCGAGGTGATCGTGTCGCGTGGCGAGCTGGTGGAAATTGGCGGCGCCTTCCGCATGCCGGACGTGATGGAAAGTGCCGGTGCGCGCCTGGTCGAGGTCGGCACCACCAATCGCACCCATCCGCACGATTACGAGCGCGCCATCACCGGCAACACCGCCTTGCTGATGAAGGTGCATACCAGCAACTACCAGGTGCAGGGCTTTACCCGCAGCGTGACCGAGGCCGAGATGGCGGACATCGCGCACCGCCATGGCCTGCCGATGGCGACCGACCTGGGCAGCGGTTCGCTGGTGGATCTGGCGCAGTACGGCCTGCCGCGTGAGCCGCTGCCGCAGGAGATGCTGGCTGCCGGCTGTGATGTGGTGACCTTCAGCGGCGACAAGCTGCTGGGTGGTCCACAAGCCGGCCTGATCGTCGGCAGCAAGGAGGCGGTTGGCCGCATCCGCAAGTTCCCGATGAAGCGTGCGCTGCGCATGAGCAAGCTGCCGCTGGCGGCGCTGGAAGCCACGCTGCGCCTGTACCTGCAACCCGAACACCTGACGCGCGACGTGCCGACATTGCGCCTGCTGACGCGCCCGGTGGCGCAGATCCGTGAGCAGGCACAGCGTTTGCAGCCCTTGCTGCAACAGGCGGTGGCGGGGCGCTTTGGCGTTGATCTGGTGGAGCTGCAGGGCCAGATCGGCTCCGGCTCGCTGCCGGTGGACCGGCTGCCGTCTGCCGGACTGGCCATTCGTCCGCTGGAGAAAAAAGGTGCCGGCCGCGCACTGGACGCGCTGGCTACCACCTTGCGCGGCCTGCCGCTGCCGGTGATTGGCCGCATTGCCGATGACAGCCTGATCCTGGACCTGCGCTGTCTGGAGCAGGAGCCGGCATTTGTCGGGCAGCTGTCAATGCTGCAGGAGCGTCTCGCATGATCGTCGGCACCGCAGGCCATATCGACCATGGCAAGACCACGCTGGTGCGCGCGCTGACTGGCGTCGATACCGACCGCTTGCCGGAGGAAAAAAAGCGCGGCATCAGTATCGAGCTGGGCTACGCCTTTCTGGATACGCCCGAGGGCGATCGCATCGGCTTTATCGATGCGCCAGGCCACGAACGGCTGGTGCACACCATGCTGGCGGGTGCCAGCGGCATTGATTTTGCGCTGTTGCTGGTGGCGGCCGATGACGGCATCATGCCGCAGACACGCGAGCATCTGGCGGTGCTGTCGCTGCTGGGCAAGACGCGTGGCGCGGTAGTCATCACCAAGGCAGACCGGGCTGATACCGGCGGTATCGAGACGCTGACGGCCGAGCTGCAGGAATTGCTGCAACACAGCAGCCTGACCGGTGCGCCAGTGCTGGCGGTATCCGCACAGAGCGGGCAGGGCGTGGATGCGCTGCGTCAGTTGCTGGTGGATGCCAGTCGTGCGCTTGCCAGTCAGGATGCCGGACAGGCTTTCCGCCTGGCCGTGGATCGCAGCTTCAGCCTGGGCGGTACCGGTACTGTGGTGACCGGTACCATCCACACGGGACAGGTACAGGTGGGCGACCAGCTGCAGCTGGTGCCGTCCGGCCATGCGGTGCGCGTGCGCAGCCTGCATGCGCAGAACCAGCCGGTGCAGCAGGCCCATGCCGGGCAGCGCTGTGCCGTGGCGCTGGTCGGCATCGACAAGGAACAGGCTGGCCGGGGTGACTGGCTGGTGGAGCCGGCGGTGGCGCTGTCCACGCACCGGCTGGATGTGCGCCTTAGCCTCTGGCATGCCGAAGAGAAGGCGCTGAAATCCGGCGCGCGCGTGCAGGTGCACCTGGGTGCCGAATCGGTACCGGGTACGGTGGCCGTGCTGGACCAGGGCAGCCTGCAGCCGGGCGCATCTGCTCTGGTGCAAATCGTGCTGCGCCAGCCACTCGGCGCCTGGCATGGAGATCGCGTGGTGCTGCGCGATGCCTCGGCCACGCGCACCATGGCTGGCGGCGTGGTGCTGGATCCGTTTGCGCCGGTGCGTTATCGGCGTACGCCGCAGCGCCTGGCGGAGCTGGCGGCCTGGGAGCTGCCTGATCCCGGCCAGCGTCTGCAGGCCTTGCTGGAGTTGTCGGCGCACGGGCTGGACCTGCGTCGCTTTGCCCAGGCGCAGGGCTTGCGCAGCCTGCCTGAGTTGCCTGCTGGTGCCTTGCAGGGCGAGCAGGCCGGTACCACCTGGGCCATGGGCGAGGCTGCGGTGCAGCAGGCCTGGGACAAGGTGCAGCAGGCGCTATCCGTCTTTCACGAGAAGCAGCCGGACGAACTTGGGCCGGTGTTGTCACGCCTGCGCCGGCTGTCGCAGCCGCGCATGCCGGAGCCGCTGTGGGAGCTGCTGGTGCAACGCTGGCGGGATGAGCAGCGGCTGGCGCAGCAAGGTGCCTTCCTGCATCTGCCGGAGCATGGCGTGCGCCTGTCGGCGACGGAGGAGCGGCTGGCAGAGAAAGTGCGGCCGCACCTGTCACAGGCCGGTTTTGAAGGGGCCTGGGCGCGCGATCTGGCCAAGCTGACTGGCGAGCCAGAGCCGCTGGTGCGTTCTACCCTGGCGCGGCTGGCGCGTCGCGGCGAGCTGCATCAGGCGGTGAAGGATTTGTATTATGATGCAGCGACCATGCGTGCCCTGGTGCAGCTGGCGCGGCAAGTTGCGCAACAGCACGAGGGCAAGGTGCTGGCGGCCGATTACCGCGACGCCACCGGACTGGGCCGCAAGCGCGCGATCCAGATCCTCGAATACCTGGACCGCATCGGCGTGCTGCGCCGGGTCGGCGATACGCATCTGCTGCGTACCGACAGCAGCCTGTTCACGTAGCGCGTAACAGACAACGGAAGAGCAACGATCCTGGTGGGTCGGCCGGGCTTCAAACCCGGTGGGTGGTGCCAAGCGCTGTCGGGCAGGTTCGACTCCTGTGCTCTTCCGCCAATTTCCTTTTAAATCAATTTGTTAAGTTGTTGAGGCGACTGTCTGATGGTATCCGATACCATCAACCGCGCTGCCCCAGCACCTTTTCAATCTTCTTGTCGGTCTTGTACTGGCTCAGCGCATACACGGCCCAGATGGTGGCCGGCAGCCAGCCGATCAGGGTGATTTGCAGGATCAGGCAGATGATGCCGGCGAACGGGCGGCCGATGGTAAAGAAGGTTAGCCAGGGCAGGATGAGGGCGATCAGCAGTCGCATGAGGATTCCTTTCAGGAGGGAGGCCGAATACAGATCGGCAGAAAACGAAAAGCCGCTGACTTCCAGCGGCTTTTCCGTGCAGCCTGCATCATACAGTGCAGGCAGACGCTATCAGGCGTGAGCTGCAGCCAGCGCCAGTTTGCGCTTGTTGCGCGCCCGGATATTGAGCGCTTCCACGGCCAGCGAGAAGGCCATGGCCGAGTAGATATAGCCCTTGGGGATGTGCGCGTCAAAGGCTTCGGCGGTGAGTGCCATGCCGACCATGACCAGGAAGGCCAGTGCCAGCACCTTGACGGACGGATGGCGTTCCACGAATTCGCTGATCGAACGCGCAGCCAGCATCATCACACTGATGGAGGTGATCACAGCGGCGACCATGATCCAGATCTCGTCCACCATGGCGACGGCTGTGATCACGGAATCCAGCGAGAACACGATGTCGATCACGGCAATCTGGGCAATGATGTTCCAGAACAGGCTGCGACCGCTCTTCTGCAGGGCGGCATCGTCGGTCTCGGTCGGACCATGCTGCTCGGGTGCTTCCACTTCGACAAAGATCTCGTGCGAGGCCTTGTAGAGCAGGAACAGGCCGCCGAACAGCAGCACCAGATCCCGGCCGCTGATGCCCTGGCCGGCCACTTCAAACAGGTCGGCGGTCAGGCCCATGATCCAGCTCAGCGAGAACAGCAGCAGGATACGGCAGATCATGGCCATGGCCAGTCCGATCTTGCGGGCGCGATCGCGCATGTGCTGGGGGAGTCGTCCGACGAGGACGGAGATGAAGACGATGTTGTCGATGCCCAGCACGATTTCGAGCGCGGTGAGCATGAAGAAGGCAACCCAGATGTTCGGGTCCAGCAGGAATTCCATGAAAGAGAATGGTTCGTCAATGACCGGAGCAGCGGCCTTGGAGGCCAAGGCTGTCCACGAGCTTTCGCATTCTAGGGATGCGATGTGCATCGGTAAATCAGAAAAAAATCCGCCAATCTTCGAAAAAAATTGATAATGGCGGCATGCTCAACTACAAGCACCTGCACTATTTCCAGCAAGTGGCCGAGGCTGGCAGCATTGCCCGCGCCAGCGAGCGCTTGCATCTGAGTCCGCAAACCATCAGCGGCCAGATTGCCGAGCTGGAAGAGCGTCTTGGCGTGGAGCTGTTCGTGCGCAATGGCCGCGCGCTGGAGTTGACCGAAACCGGTCGCATGGCGCTGCAGTATGCGCGCGATATCTTTACCACGGGCGCCGAACTGGAAGCGGTGCTGCGCGGCCAGGCCGAGCAGGGCAGCAAGGCACTGGAGTTGCGCGTTGGCATCGTGGACAGCCTGTCCAAGGCGGTGGCGCTCCATCTGGTGGAGCCGGCCTTGTCGCTACCGGAGCCGGTGCGGCTGGTGTGCCAGGAAGGGCGCATCGAGCATCTGCTGACCGAGCTGGCTTTGCACAAGCTGGATCTGGTGTTGTCCGAGGGGCCGCAGCCGGCGGGGGTGAGCGTCAAGGCATACAGCCATCGGCTTGGTGGCACGGGGTCTGCTTTCTACGCGGCGACCAGTCTGCGCGAGAAGCATCCGCAGCCGTTTCCGCAGTGTCTGCAGGGGGCGCCCATGTTGTTGCCGACGGCGGTGTCGGCGGTGGGGCAGCGCGTGCGCGCCTGGCTGCAGGAGCAGGGGCTGCGCCCGGTGATCGTGGGCGAGTTCGATGACAGCGCGCTGGCGCAGGAGTTTGGCCGCAAGGGCGTGGGCTTTTATGTCGGGCCGGCGGTGCTGGCCCACGGCATCGTGGAGCAGACCGGCATGCAGCTGATCGGACAGGTAGACAGCCTGCGTGCCGAGTTCTACGCGATTTCGATCGAGCGGCGCATCCGGCATCGCGGCGTGGCGGCAATCACGCAGGCGGCGCGCAGCCTGCTGAGCTGAATCACTTTGACCTTAGCCGGTCAGCTGGTTCAATTCCATGATCGGCATCAGCACTGCCAGCACGATCAGCATTACCACCAGGCCCATGCCAACGATCAGCAAGGGCTCCAGCACCGTCGCCAGCCGCATGGCACGCCGCTGCACCTCGCCACTGAGCTGGCGTGCCACGCGGCCCAGCATCTCGCCGAGCTGGCCGGTCTGCTCGCCGAGGCGGGCAAACATGCCGATCAGCTTGGGGAAGCGGCTCTTCTGGCTCAGTGCGCTGCCCAGGGGTGCGCCTTCGCGCACCAGCACGATCACGTCTTCGGCATCGACCTGCATCGCGCGGTTGGAGAGCGTGGCGGTGGCGGCCTGCAGCGCGCGCAGGATCGGCACGCCGGCCTGCGACAGCATGGCCAGGGTGCCGGCAAAGCGCGCGGCGTTGTACTGGCAGCTGAGCGGGCCGACGACCGGCAGTTTCAGCCACCAGGCATCGAAGCGCTGACGGAAGGCATCGCCCTTGAGCAGTTGCCGCAGCAGCAGGCCGCCGCCCAGTAACAGCAACGCCAGCAGCCAGCCCCATTGGCGGATCAGGTCGCTGAAGGCGAGCATGATGGTGGTGAGCACGGGCAGGGCGCGCTTGCTGCCGGCATAGACACCGGCGACCTGCGGCACCACATAGCTGAGCAGGAAGATCACGATGGCCACCGCGACCAGCGAGACAATCGCCGGATAGAGCGCGGCACCGGTGACCTTGGACTTCAGTTCCTGCTGCGCCTCCAGGTCATCGGCCAGCCGCAGCAGCACCATGCCGAGGCTGCCGCTTTGCTCACCGGCGGCAATCACGGCGGTGTAGATGGGCGTAAACTCGCGCGGATGCTGCTGCAGCGCCTTGGCAAAGCTGCTGCCGGCATGCACCTCGGAGCGCAGCGCGCCGACCAGCTGGCGCTGGCGTTCCGGCGCGGCGTCTTCGCTTAGCGCCTGCAGCGCACGTTCTACCGGCAGGCCAGCCGATACCAGCCCGGCCAATTGGCGCGTCCAGACCGCCAGTGTGGTGCTGTCAAATATCTTGCTGACGAACAGCTGGCGGTTCAGGCCGCTGCCGCGCTGCGCCGCATCGCCTTGTAGCGCCTTGACTTCCAGTGGCACCAGCTCGCGTGCACGCACGGCAGTGCGTGCCGCCTTGAGCGTATCGGCCTCCAGCGTGCCCTTGCGGGTGCGGCCATTGGCATCGAGCGCCTGGTACTGGTAGACGGGCATGGCGGCGGGGTGTCCTTAGTCGCGCGTCACGCGCAGCAGTTCTTCCAGCGTGGTGATGCCGGTATCGACCAGGCGCTGGCCGTCGTCGCGCATCAGCGTCATGCCGGCGCGCTGGGCGGCAGCGCGAATATCGGCTTCGGCGGCACTGTGGTGGATCTGCTCGCGGATGGTGTCGTCCACCACCAGCAGCTCGAAGATACCGGTGCGTCCCGCATAGCCGCTGTGGCCGCAGTGCTCGCAACCGCTGCCGTGGCAATGTTGGCAGCGCTTGCGTACCAGCCGCTGTGCCAGCACGCCCAGCAGCGAGGACGACAGCAGGAAGGGCTCGATGCCCATGTCGGCCAGGCGTGTGACGGCGCTGGCGGCATCGTTGGTGTGCAAGGTCGCCAGCACCAGGTGGCCGGTGAGAGAGGCCTGGATCGCGATCTGCGCAGTTTCGAAATCGCGGATCTCGCCGATCATGATCACGTCCGGATCTTGGCGCAGCAGCGCACGCAGCGCGCGCGCGAAAGTCAGGTCGATGCGGGCATTCACCTGCGTCTGGCCAATGCCGGGCAGTTCGTACTCGATCGGGTCTTCCACCGTCATGATGTTGCCGCTGCGCGCATCGAGTCGGCTCAGCGCCGAATACAGCGTGGTGGTCTTGCCGGAACCGGTCGGGCCGGTGACCAGCAGGATGCCGTGCGGCTGGCGGATCAAATGGTCGAACTGGCGCAAGGTATCACCCTGCATGCCGACCGCTTCCAGGCTGATCTTGTTGCCAGACTTGTCCAGCAGGCGCAGCACGGCGCGTTCGCCAAAGGCGCTCGGCAGGGTGGACACACGCACGTCGATGGCACGTGTGCCCAGACGCAGGCTGATGCGGCCATCCTGCGGCAGGCGCTTTTCTGCAATATCGAGATCGGCCATGATCTTCAGGCGCGAGATCAGCGCTGCGTGCAGCGCGCGGTTGGGCTGTACCACCTCGCGCAGATTGCCGTCCACACGGAATCGCACCAGGCTGTGGTGTTCGTAGGGCTCGATATGGATATCGCTGGCGCCATCACGGGCCGCCTGGGTCAGCAAGGCGTTGAGCATGCGGATGATGGGCGCTTCGTCGGCGGCCTCCAGCAGGTCTTCTACCGGCGGCAGCTCCTGCATCATGCGCGACAGGTCGGCATCGCTTTCTACCTCGCTGACGATGCTGGCGGCGGTCGATTCGCCCTGGGCGTAGGCGGCGCTGATGCGCTGCGCCAGCGCCGGCGCTTCCAGCGTGCGGTGCGCGCCCACCGGGTACTTGCGCATGACCTCGTTCCAGGCCGCCGTGGGAGCCTGGTCGCGGCCATGCCAGAGCAGCAGACTGCCGTCATCCTGCTGTTCCAGCAGCAGCTGGTGCTTGCGCGCAAAGGCGTAGGGCAGGGGGTGTCGCATGCCGCTTACGCTCCGCCCGAGTTGTCCCAGGTGTCCGCAGAGATATGGGCTGGCTGATGATTGATTTCGAAAGTAAAATTCCCGTTAGGGGTAATCACGTTTTCCTCCGTCTTTTCCAGTGCAGGTTGCAGGTGAGCGCCTGGCGTCTGCATGTTCTCGTAGATCAGCGGACGCGGCAGCACTTTTTCCGGTGCATCGCTGACCGGTGCCCAGGCGCTGTCATCTTGCGGACGGACGGCTGGCAGCACTGGTGCCTGCAGCGGCTGGATCAGGCCCGGGTTCGGCTGGGTATTGATCTGGGTGGCGCGCATCATGTCGTAGCGGTCCATCGACAGCGCATGGCTGTCGCTCAGGTCGCGCACCACGATCGGGCGCAGGAATACCATCAGGTTGGTCTTCTTGCGGCTGCGGTTCTCGTTGCGGAACAGGCCGCCAATCACCGGAATATCGCCGAGCAGCGGAATCTTCTGCTGGGTGTTGGCATATTCGTCGGACAGCAGGCCGCCCAGCACGATGATCTGGCTGTCGCCGACCACCACATTCGATTCGATCGAGCGCTTGTTGGTGCTCAGGCCGCTGGGCGAGTTGACCGAGGCCGGATCGACGCTGCTGACTTCCTGGTAGATCTGCATGCGTACCGAGTCGTTCTCGCCGATCTGCGGCTTCACGCGCAGCGTCAGGCCGACGTCCTGGCGCTCGATGGTCTGGAACGGGTTGACGGCGCCGTTGCCGCTGTTGTTGTTGGTGTACTGGCCGGTGACGAAGGGCACGTTCTTGCCGATCATGATGCGTGCTTCCTCGTTGTCCAGCGTGATCAGGTTGGGCGTGGACAGGATGTTGGCATCGCCGGTGCTTTGCAGGAAGTTGGCGACCAGGCCGAGGATCGGCTGGCCATTGACGCGATCGGTCATGGCCAGGTTGAGGCCGCCACGCACGTCGGGCATGGTGCGGTTGGCAATCGCCGCCGTCATGCCGAGGATATTGCCCGGGCCGCCAAAGTTGGTGCCGATCAGGCCGACGTTGCCACTGCTGCTGAAGGCGTTCTGCCACTGGATGCCCAGATCGGCGGCGGTATCGGCATTCACTTCGGCGATCAGGCTTTCCACGTAGATCTGGGCGCGGCGCGTATCCAGGCGATCGATCACGGCGCGCAGCTGGCGGTATTCCGGTTCGCTCGCGGTAATGACCAGCGAGTTGGTGCTCGGATCGGCCTGGATGCGGCCGCCGGTGGACGGGTTGCCGCTGGTCTGCAGCGCCGAGGTGGCGGTGACCTGCACCTGGTTGCCGGTGGTGTTACTGCTGCTGGTTCCCGCGTTCACGCCCATGCTACCGGTGTTGCCCTGGATGGCGGCATCGTTGGCTGCCATGGCGGCGCGCAGCGTGGTGGCCATCTTGGCGGCATCGGAGTTCTTCAGGTGTACCACCCAGATATTGCCGGCGGCACCGTTGCTGCTGTGGTTGCTCAGCGCTGGCTGGTCGAGCTTCAGGATCAGGCTGCGCGCTTCCAGGGCTTGCGCGTGGGTGGGCGCACGCAGCAGCAGCGCGTTGCTGCGCGGCTCCGGCAGCACCACGGTACGGCTGAAGCCGCCGACGCCGGTAGCCGTTGCCTGGGCGGCCACGGCACCGACACCGCTGCCATCCAGCAGGCGCTGCACCAGCGGTGCCATGTCGGTGGCCACGCCGTAGCGCAGCGGGATCACTTCGACGCCGCTGCCGACCGGCTGGTCGATGCCGGAAATGATGCGACTGATGCGCTCGACGTTATCGGCGTAATCGGTTACCACCAGCGTGCTGCTGCCGCTGGCGTTGATGGTGTTGTTGGGGCTGATCAGCGGGCGCAGTACCGGAATCAGGTTGGCGCTGTTTTCGTGCTGCAGCTTGAACACGCGCGTCACCACCTGGTTGCCCATGGTGCTCTGGCCGCGCGGCAGCATGCGTGCCTGCAGCTTGGCATCGGCTTCGGGCACGACCTTGTACATGCCATCGGCCTGCACCAGCGCCAGGCCCTGCAGGCGCAGCGCCGCGGCGAACTGGTTGACCGCCTGTGCCGGCGTCACCGGGCGCTCGGACTGGATGCTGATGGTGCCCTTGGCGCGTGCATCCAGCACCACGTTGCGGCCGGTGATGGAGGCAATCGTGCGCGCTACCGATTCGATATCGGCATTGGAAAAATTCAGCGTGATGCGTTCCTGCGACCAGGCCGGCGCAGTCTGCGCCAGGCCGGCCAGCAGCAGCGCCACGGCCAGGCCATGGCGCCAGCCGCGTGCGGACTGCAGGAGGGTGGGAGGGGTGAAAAACGACAACATGGTGGTTCGGGCTTAGCCCACGGAAAGAATGGAACGGTCGCCACTGCGGCGGCCGATGATGTTGATCAGGTTGTTCAGCGCTTCTTCCTTGCCGGCATCGGCACGGGCTTCGCCACGGAAGCGGAACTTGCCATCGATCCACTCGCCCTTGCCCTGCAGCAGCAGGCTGCTGCCGGGCTGGCTGTCGAGCGTGAGTTCGGGGCGGGCGGTACTGCCGGGCGCGCCGCCCAGCAGGCGCAGCTGGTAGCTGCCAATCGGGCTCAGCGTGGACAGGCGCGTGGTGGCCTGGTCCAGGCGGATATCGAGCGTGCCGGAGAGCTGGCTGCGGCCCTGGACCAGCGCCAGCTGCAGGTTCTTGCTGCGCGCGCCCAGCCGGCCATCCAGCTGCAGCGTGTTCCAGGGCGTGCCCAGACCGGCCAGCAGGCTGCTGGGCAGGTCGATGTCGCTATCGGCCAGTTGCAGCAGCGTGCGGCCGGGTTGCCAGCTGACCTCGAGTTGCAGCGGCTGGCGCGTGCAGCAGGCGCTTTCCAGCGCTACACGGGCACCCAGCAAGCGCGGACGCAGTTGCCACTCCAGCCGCGAAGGCAAGGTGGTGGCATCGCGGCTCTGGCTGCCGCCGGTCAGCACCAGCCAGGCCGAGCCGTTCCAGACCGTGCCGCTGGCATCCTGCAGCTGTACCTTTTCATCGCTGGCATAGGACACGGCAGCGGCCAGCCAGCGCGCCGGTGCAAACAGCACGATGGTCAGCAGCAGGCCGAGCAGCATGCCGGCCAGCGCCCAATACCAGGGGCGCAGCAGGCGTACCGGGCCAGCGGCCTGGGGCAGGCGTGTACGGCGTGCCGATGCCGGAGCCGGCAGGCGCAAGCGCAGCTGCGGGCGCGGCAGGCGCAGCTGGGGCAGGGGGATGCGCGGTGTCTTCATCGGGCGGCCTCCTGCGCCGGCAGTGACACGATCAGGCTGCCGTTCCAGCCGGTGGCGCTGCGCTGCAGCTGTGCCTGTTGCGGCAATACATGGGCCAGCAGGCGTGTCTGCATCAGCCATTCGGCCAGTGCCGCTGGCGGCACGTTGCGCAGCTGGATCTGCGCCTGGCCGGCCTGCACGCTGATACTGTCCGGTCCGAGCAGGCGCAGCGACAGTTCAGTCAACAGCTGCTCACGCGTGGCTGGATTGACGCGCGGCAGTTGCTGCAGCGCGTGCGCCTGCTCCTGCAGGTGGCGCATCTGGATCAGCTGGCGGTCCAGGTCGGCCTTGCGTTGTGGGGCTTCGCGCAGGGTCTGCAGCGCAGGCGCTATCGCCAGCAGCCAGAGCAGCGCCAGCAGCAGCACGCCGCCGCCGACCTGCAGCAGCATGCGCTCACGCGGCGACAGCTGCTGCCAGCGCTGGCGCACCACCTGCAGCTGCGGACGTAGTTTGGCGCTCAGGGCATCGGTGCGGCTCATGGACGTGTCTCCAGCAGCCAGTCATTGCCGTCCTGACGCACGCGCACGGCGGCATCGGCCAGCGCGGACTGGATGGCGGATTGCTGGTCGGTGCCGAGCGCCAGGCCCTTGAGGCGCAGCACCTGGCCATCCCATTCCAGCTGTTGCAGCTCGGCTTCGGGCGAGCTGGCGACTACGGCAGCGAGCCGGCCTTCCAGCGTATGGCCGGTCAGCACCGCATGTTGTTGCTGCAGGAGGCTGACTTCGCGCTGCATCTGCTTCGGTGCATCGACGACCAGCTTCACCTGTGGGAAGGTGCTGGTCAGGATGCGATCAATCTCGGCCTTTTGCTGCTCCAGCCGGCGTTCGGCCTGCCAGGCCAGCAGGTTCAGGCCCAGCAAGGAAACCAGCAGCAGGGCGGCCAGTCCCCAGCGTGTCGCCTGCCACTGCGGTGCATGGCAAAAGCGCTGCCAGCCCTGGCGCAGCAGGCGTTTCCAGCGGTCGGCCGGCTGGTTTGCCAGGCTGAACTGGGACAGGTTCCAGCCGGACGACAGGCTTTCCAGCCAGCGTTCGGACGGATGGCGCACCTGCACCGCTTGCTGTATCAGTTGTTCGGCGCGTTGCGCCACGGCGGCATCGGCCTGGATGCGGCCCGGTTCGGCCTGGGACAGCCAGCTGGGCAGCAGTGGATCGGGTTCCAGCGTGTCGGGTGCCTGCAGCGGCCAGCACAGCAGGCCGGGGGCAGCACCGCCTTGTGACAGCAGATGCGCACGACGCAGCCACCAGGCCCCTTCCAGCGGATCGCCAATCGCCTGCAGCGTGTCCTGCTGTAACGCCGGTTCAGGCAGCTCTTGCAGTGGCAGCGGCGCGGCCTCCGGCACCAGGCGTTGCACCTCGCAGCCGGCCAGGCGCAGCTGTTCCAGATGCTGCTGCAGCCAGTCGAGCCGGCAGGTACAGACCCAGACCGGCTGGCCGATGGCGGCATTCGGCTGCAGCGCGCAGTGCAGTATCTCCATATCGTCCAGCACCAGCTCTTCCAGCAGGCCGTCCAGCACCAGCCGCGTGCGTGCTGGCGAGGCCAGGCTGCCCTTGGGCAGCTCCAGCGCATGCCAGGACAGCGCCTGCACCGGCACGATGCCGATCACCTCGTGCGCATCGGCCAGCGGCAGGGCATCGGCAGCGGCCATGCCATGCTGCGACACACCCTGACCATCGGGGCTCAGGGCAAACGCGTAGCCATCGGCTGCATCGTGGCCGGGCAGGGGGAATCGGACAAGCAATTGGGACATGGGGCGGTGCGATTCTAGGCAGTCAATATGACGCCGGAATGTCATGAAAGCATCATCTACATGACATGTACCGGGCGACCTCAGCGCTGGGTGGCAGGATCCTGGGCGATTACGCTGTCCTTCTGGCGCCACAGCACGATCGAGCTCAGGCCGTCACGCTGGATCAGCGCCTGTTCCTCGATGCGGACATCGCCAATGCGCAGCTTGCCGTGGATCAGGAAATAGCGGCTGCTCACGCCCAGGCTGGCCTGCTGGCCGCCAGTTGGCAGCAACTCGCGCACGGCGTCCATCTTCAGGAAAGGCTGGCTGTTGCGCCGGCTCACCAGCTGCAGCACCTGCGAGCGGGTGGCATCGCCGGCAGCAGCCAGCAGCACCTCCTGGGTGGCGGTATTTACATTGATGGCGGTGTATTCGGGCAGGATCGCCAGATGCGGCTCCAGCTGCGCAATGCGTTCAGCCGGCAGGCCGAGCCAGACCAGCTGCTCGATGCGCTGTGGCAGCAGCGGCGCGCCGGGATCGACCTGGGCACTGCCCTGGTTGGCGCGCCAGGAGCGTTCCCACTGGCTGACGAGCTGGTTTGCCTCTTGCGTTGGCAGGCCGAGCTCCTGGAACAGGCGCTGCAGCGTCTGCACGTCACGCTGGGATGGCTGGCCCTGTCGTATCAGGTTGCCCAGATTGAAGCGGCCCTGCATGTCCTGCACCTGGCCGGACAGGAAGGCGTCATCGGGCAGGTCGGTGCTGTTGGCAGTGACGTTGCCCTCTGCGGCCAGAAAGCTGCTCATGCGCGCCTCCAGCAGCGGCACCGCCCAGGGTTCGGACAGGTGGTCGGCCTGGGTCTGGCGCGTGTCTTCCTGCAGGATCTGGCGTGTCCAGTCGATGGCGCCGGACAGCAGCCAGCTGGTCTGCAGGCGGGCGCGCTCGGCCGCCTCGACCTCGGTGGCGCGCCATTGCTGCCAGGCGGCGGCCGCGGCAAAGGCGGTCACCAGCGTTACCGTCAGCATCGCCAGCAGCAGGGCGGCACCGCGTTGCGGGCGCCGGCGGGGCAGGCTGCGGCGCTTCATGAGCGTCTCCGTGTCAGCGTGGCCGGTATCCAGTCCATGGTGAGCGTGCCGTGCAGGGCGCTGTCGGTATCGGGCAGTTGCAGTTCCAGCCGTATCGCGTCGGGCATGCTGGCCAGGGCCTGTTCGCCTGCCAGTGGCAGCTCCTGCTCGCTGGCCGGGCGCCAGTTGGCATCGCGGAAGTGCAGCAGTTTCCAGTTGGTGAGCGGCACCAGTTCCTGCTCTCCGGGCAGCTGCTCCTGGCCTTCGGTCCAGCGTGCCGCCTGTTGCCAGGCCTGCTGCTGTTCACCGACGGTACGCAACACGGGGGACTGCCAGCGGATCCAGCACGGCGTAGCACCCGGGCTGGCGCACTGGCTGCGCAGCGACCAGGCGACGACCTGGCTGCCGGCCGGCAGCAGCAAGCTGGAATCGCCCTGTGCCACCGGGCTGTCGCTGGCGGGCGCCAGCCGCAGCACGCGCAGTGCGCGACCGTTCCAGGCCAGCACCGGCTGTGCCGGTTGCGCCGATACCGGCAGCATCGCATCGAGATCGCTGCGCCATTGCGCCAGCGCCGTCTGCAACAGCGTCAGGCGTTCGCCCTGGGCCTGCGTCACCTGCTGCGCGCGGATCATGGCATCCAGTCCGCGCCAGCTCAGCAGCGCCAGCAGCGCCATGATGGAGAGTGCCACCATCAACTCGATCAGCGTGAAGCCGCGTGATGCGCGGCGCAGGGGAGATCGGCGCATGCTCACCACTTGCCCAGAATGGTGGACAGGCGCAGCAGCGGACGTTCCTGTTCCAGCGCCTGCGCATCGATGCGCCGGAAATGCGGGTTCAGCGTGGTGTGCACGCTGACTCTGACCTGCAGCTCGCGACCGGCCTGGCTGCAGGCCACGGTCGATTCGCCCACTGCCGGGTACTGGGTGGACAGCCGCATCGCGATCAGCTGGTTTTCGGCGCACAGCTGGCCCAGCAGGAGCTCGGACTGGCGCTCGCTGTGCCGGATCAGCGCACTGGTGGCTTGCGTGCCGGCCACCAGCGCCACCGCCACGATGGCGAGTGCTACCAGCACTTCGATCAGCGTAAAACCCCGGCGGTTGGCCGGGGCAGGGCGGGGACGTCGCATCATGGTTGTGCTGCAGCTGCCTGCGCCACACGGAAAGGCCGCAGGCCATCGGTCTGCAGCGTGCGCTCCAGTCCGGGCTTGCCGGGTACGCCCAGCGTCAGCGATTGTGCCGGCAAGATTGGTTCCGGCCCCAGCAGCAGCTCCGCATCGGCCCCCTGGCGTGGCGCAGTCAGCAGGCCGCCGCGCAGCACCAGCGTCGGTTGCAGCCAGGGGTGGGACAGCCGTGCATGCGGCAGGCCGAGAAACTGGAAGCCCTGGCCATCGCTGGTCGCCTGCCAGCGTACCGGCAGGCCGCTGGCGCGCGACTGCGCACGCGCGCTTTCGAGCACGGCGGCCAACCGTTCGGCCTCACGATCCAGCCGCATCTGGTCGCCATCGCGCAGCGCCAGCGTGGCCGCGCCACTGGCAACCGCCACGATCAGCAGCACTACCAGCAGCTCGATCAGGGTGAATCCGCCGGCTGCGCGCCGGACGCGCCTGCCGCCCATGGACACTTACTGCCAGCTGCCGATATCGGCATCCTTGCCTTCGCCGCCGGCCTTGCCGTCGGCGCCAAAGGACATCACGTCCACTTCACCCTGGATGCCGGGGTTGGCGTACTGGTAGGCATTGCCCCAGGGGTCGGCCGGCAGCTTTTCCAGATACGGCTTCCAGTTGGCCGGCACCGGCTGGCTTTCCGGCTTGCTCACCAGCGCCTGCAGGCCCTGTTCGGCTGTCGGGTAGCGCTGGTTGTCCAGACGATACAGCTTGAGCGCCTGCATCAGGTTGCTGACATCGGTCCTGGCGGCGGTGACGCGTGCATCATCGGCTCGGCCGAGCACGCTAGGCACCACCAGGGCACCCAGCACACCAATGATGACCAGCACCACCATCAACTCGATCAGGGTAAAGCCACGGGCAGCGCGTTGGCGTGGCTGGCGACGGCGCAGTGCCGCAAGGGAAGACAATCGCATGAAAACTCCTCGGAAATGCGGCAAACATAACGCTGTTGTGTGACAGTCAAGTGACTGTTGCATGTATTCCAGTCGCCTGTCGGGCCCATGCGAGATGCCGCATAATGGCGCACATGAGCGCCTCTCCCAGTCTGTTGTCCAACCGTATCCCTGCTTTTGCGCTGCCTCCGGCCGAGCGCTGGGGCGTGCGTATCGGCAGCCTGTTGCCCTGGTTTGCCGCCAGTGCGGTGCTGGCCTATGCGCTGCTCGGCACGCAGGGCGAACCGGTAGCCGTGATGGTCAGCGTGGCCGACAGCCGCTTGCAAAGCCAGCAGGACAGCCTGGCCAGCCTGCTGGGCCATCAGGACGAGGCCATTGCCGCTGCGCCGGCGGATACGCAAGGCCAGGCGGCCCCGGCCGGTCCGGGCCGATTCGTGCTGCAAGGCACGGTCAGCCGGCTGCAAGGGGGCGGCACTGCCATCATCGCCATCGATGGTCAGCCCGGTCGCCACGTCAAGCTGGGTGAGGAACTCGTCGATGGCTGGAAGCTGGCTTCGGTTGGCGTACGCCAGGTGGTGCTGCAGGCAGCCGGCCAGCCGGATCTGACCTTGGCCTTTGCGGCCAGCGGCGTGACAGCGGCACAGGCGAACAGCAGCCTGCCGGCCTACGGCTCTGATGCCAAGGTAGTGACGCCCGAGCCCGCGCCGGTTGTCGCGCCGACACCAGCTGCCACACCAACGGCAACGCCGCCTGCCCATGTTCCCGCCGCGATCCCGCCAGCCACCGAGCTGGGGGATGGCCGCAATGATTGACCCGATACTGCCTCCATGCCACTGAACGGACTCGCTTTTCCTGCTGATCTTTATTACCTGATCGAGCATCAGGTCTGGGCGCGCCCGGACGCTGACGGCTGCGTCACCATTGGCATTACCGCGCTGGGTATCCGCCACTCGGGCGATATCTATATGTGCCGCCCCAAGCGTGTCGGCACGTCACTGGAGCAAGGCGCTTCGGTCGGCGTTGTCGAGCTGGCCAAGTCGGTAGTCTCGGTCAAGACGCCGGTCAGCGGCGAAGTCATCGAGGTCAATCCGCTGCTGGAGGACACTCCCGAGCGCGTGCACCAGGATCCTTATGGCGAAGGTTGGCTGGCGCGTATCCGCCTGAGCGATTGGGCATCGGACCAGCAGGCGCTGCTGCACGGTGACGCACAGGTCTTGCCGGCGATGCAGCATCACGCCTGGCTCAACCGCATCGAATAAGCCATGGCCTTTGTCGATCACGCCGCCGATGGCATTGCCATCCTGCTTTGGGCTTCCGGCCCGGAGCGCCCCGATCTGCTGCATACGCCGTTCTTCTTTGCCGCAGCCGCGGCGGCGATGGAAGTCCCGGTCGAGATCTATTTCACTGCCGGCAGCGTGCGCCTGCTGCAACCCGGCATCGCCGAAGGCCTGCAGGCGGCGCACCACCAGAAGGATGTGGCCACGGCCATGCGCGAGGCGGTATCGCATGGCGTGCGCCTGCTCGCCTGCACCGATGCGCTGCGCGCGCATGGCATGGAGATGCACGGCCTGATCCCCGAATGCTCCGGCCATGGCGGCGCCGTGCAGTTCATGGCGCGCGCGGCCGACCTGCGCTGGCGCACGCTGGTGTTCTGAAGCCGGAAACGACAACGCCCTGCACAGGGCAGGGCGTCGGCATCATGTGTGGCACCCGCGGGTGCCACGACAGGATCAGCGGTAAACCGGGAAACGGCTTACCAGCTCGGCCACCTTGGCGCGCACGGCGGCGATGTTGGCCTCGTCACGCGGGTTGTCCAGCACGTCAGCCATCAGGTTGGCGGTGATGCGGGCTTCCTCTTCCTTGAAGCCGCGCGTGGTCATGGCCGGCGTACCGACACGCAGGCCGCTGGTCACGAAGGGCTTCTCGGGATCGTTCGGGATCGAGTTCTTGTTGATCGTCATGTGGGCATCACCCAGCACGGCTTCGGCTTCCTTGCCGGTAATGCCCTTGTTGCGCAGGTCGACCAGCATCACGTGGCTTTCGGTGCGGCCGCTGACAATGCGCAGGCCACGCTGGGACAGCGTCTCGGCCACGACCACGGCGTTCTTCAGCACCTGTTCCTGGTAGGACTTGAACTCGGGCGTCAGCGCTTCCTTGAAGGCGACGGCCTTGCCGGCAATCACGTGCATCAGCGGACCACCCTGCAGGCCCGGGAAGATGGCGCTGTTGATCGCCTTCTCGTGCTCGGCCTTCATCAGGATGATGCCGCCGCGCGGGCCGCGCAGGCTCTTGTGCGTGGTGGAGGTGACCACGTCGGCATACGGCACCGGGTTGGGGTAGACGCCCGCGGCGATCAGGCCGGCATAGTGCGCCATGTCGACCATGAACAGCGCGCCCACGTCCTTGGCGATGCGCGACATGCGCTCGAAGTCGATACGCAGGCTGTAGGCCGAGGCGCCACCGATGATCAGCTTCGGCTTGCTTTCGTGTGCCTTGCGCTCCATCGCGTCGTAATCGATCTCTTCCTGCTCGTTCAGGCCGTAGCTGACGACGTTGAACCACTTGCCAGACATGTTCAGGGCCATGCCGTGCGTCAGGTGACCGCCTTCGGCCAGGCTCATGCCCATGATGGTGTCGCCGGGCTTCAGGAAAGCCAGCAGCACGCCCTGGTTGGCCTGCGAGCCGGAGTTGGGTTGCACGTTGGCGGCTTCGGCGCCAAACAGCTGCTTCACGCGATCAATCGCCAGCTGCTCGACCACGTCCACGTTCTCGCAGCCACCGTAGTAGCGCTTGCCCGGGTAGCCTTCGGCGTACTTGTTGGTGAGCTGCGTGCCCTGGGCGGCCATCACGGCCGGGGAGGCGTAGTTTTCGCTGGCAATCAGCTCGATGTGTTCTTCCTGGCGCTGGTTCTCGGCCTGGATGGCGGCCCACACTTCGGGGTCGGTCTGTTCGATCAGGATGTTGCGGTTGTACATGGCAGGTTTGCATCAAGTGAGGATGACACTTGGCACGCAAGCGTGACAAGGCTGCCCAGGCGAACGGCAAGGACGTGCCCCAAGGCACGGTGCATTTCCTCGCGGTTGAGGCAGCGGCCGCAAGGGCTTGCCAGTCCGCGTCAGCCGGGGTGGCAGGCAATAGCCAAGCCCACCGGCCTATCGCCAGTCATGCACATGGCTAGTGTACCGGATTCGACACCCGGCAGACCAGTGAAAAAAGATTACTGGACGCTGGAGTCCCCGGTGTCTGCTGCAGGATGTTCCTGTGCGACCAGGCGCACGCTGGAGGCAGCGCTGGTGGCCTGCTTGCTGGTTGCAGGCTGCTCGGGGGCGAGCGAACGGCGGATCTGCTGCTCGACACGGGCGCTGTCGTTGCGCACCTGTGCGGATTCTTCCTGTACCTGCGGCGTGACGCGGCTGGATACACGCACCGGCTTGGCGGCTTCAGTGCTGGCCGGCGTCAGCGGCTGGGCGCTGCCACGCTGTTGCGGTTCGGCCTTGACCAGCTGCACGGCCGCGGGCTTCTCGGTCTTGGCCGGTTCGCGCTTGGCAACATTTACGGCAGCTTCCGGCAGGCCGTGCGGCAGCTGGGCATTGTGTGCCACCTGCTGGCCCTGGGCCACGGCGCGGATGCGGGCAAATTCGGACAGCACCTTGTTGCCATAGCCCTGGTCATCGGGCAGGTTGGCAGCACCCACATAGTATTTCAGGCCACCACGCACCGAGCCGGCGCGCGCAATCGTTTCCTTCAGCACCTGCACGCCCACGTGCAGGTTGCTGACCGGGTTCAGCGCGGCAAAGTGGCCGCCGTGGTCTTCATACTTGTCCGAGTGGATGTGTGTCATCACCTGCATCAGGCCCTGGGCACCGACATGGCTTTGCGCAAACGGGTTGAAGCTCGATTCCACCGCCATGATGGCCAGGATCAGCGCCGGATCGATCTTCTCGATCTTGCCCACGGCATAGGCTTCCTTGACCAGCATGCCGACCGCTTCCGGGGCCACGCGGTATTTCTTGGCGATCCAGTAGGTCACCGCAGCCTGGCGGCTGGGCAGTTCCTTCGGGTTGACCACCGGCATGCCGGCCGGGTTGACATCGGTCGGGGTCACGCTGGCAGTTGCAACGGTGGCTGCCTGCAGTTCGGCGGCAGCTTCCAGCGGCATGCCGATATCGCTGATGGCTGGTGCCACCTTGTCGCTGTTGGCGAGCAACTGGTCCAGGCGCTCACCCAGATCCTGTTGCAGGTGCGAACTGGTTGCCAGCAGGGCGGCGCCGGCAATGGCGCCTGCGCCTACTAGTGCCATGCTGTGGTGCGTCCACTTCAGGACACGTTGCAGGGGGTTTTTGCGGGCCGGATCGGCCGTTGCCAGGGAACTGTCCGCAGACAGGGTGCTGGTAGTGCTGTTCAAGCTGAATCTCCTTCAGTATCGGTGTCGCCGCTGGTACTGCTGAGAGGGCAGGGCAAAAGGCCGGTTGGCACTTGCCTGCAAAAGAGGATCGGCTGAAAAACAGGTCCGTCCGGGTGCGACACGAGTAAGACCGTCAGGTGACGATCGGGAAAACCCTCGAATTTTATGCACTGCACAAATTACTGGTCAAGCATGATTGTTGTTTTTCTTATGATTTTTGGTTCTGTTGTGGCATCTGGTACACAGTGCCAAAGCCCGGCCAGCGGGTGCAGTAGGGGCAAAATGCAGGCAAAATAGGCATGTTGCCCGCCTATGGAGGCAGGCACAGCCATTGACTCTAGATTTCATACTGCCATGATCCGTACTCCACGATTTGGCCTGCGCCCGCTGCTGCAGTCCAATGATCCGACCTCCACCGGAGGACAAGAATTTCCCGCTGCATCCGGCAAGGCCGCTGCGCACCCGCTCGATGCCGTGACTGGTGGCGTGTTTTCTGCCGCCACCTCCGGCGAACGCGCCGCGCGCCTGCGCGCCTGGCTCGCCACCGAGCCCGAAGTCGCCGTCATGCAGGAAGTCTTTCGTGATCTGAGCACGCGCGACAAGGGTGCCGCCAAGCCGCTGCGCGAGAAACTGGACGAGATCAAGCGCAGCCGTGGCCAGGAAGCCCTGGCGGCTGAATGGCAGGCGCGTGCCGAGCAGCTGCTGCAGGCGAGCCGCCTGAATATTGCCGATGCCATGGCCTGGCAGCGTGACGCCGCCAAGGCTGGTGCGCCGCTGAGCAAGGAGCCGCTGGCCACCACGCGGACCCAGCTGGCTGAACGCATCAAGGTGATCGAGGATCTGCAGACTCAGGTCCAGATCCAGCGCGAGGCTGCGGTGCTGCTGGCACAACGCATTGAAACCCTGTCCACCAAGAGCTGGAAGGAAGCGGAAGAAGCCGAAACTGGCCTGCAGACCGATGTCGCCGACTGGCGCCAGCAGGCCCAGACGCTGCAGCAGGATGCGAGCTGGCCCAGCGTCGATCCCAAATACGCCGGCCAGCTGGAAAGCGCGGTCGATCAGTTGCAGCTGGTGGTGCAGGCGTTTGAAGACGCGCTGCAACAGGTACGTGCCGCCGCCGCCGACAACAGCGCTGCGCTGCCGTCGGTGCCGGTCTGGGCGGACGAGATTCGCAGCCTGCGCGGTGAAGCGCCCGAAGCTGCCGCCGAGCCGGCCGAAGACCCCGCCGTGGCCGCCGAGCGCCAGCAGGCGCTGGCACAACGCCGCGCCGAAGCCGAAACCGTGGTGACTGCTGCCGTCAAGGCGCTCGAAGCCGAGCTGGTCAGCGGCCACAGCAAGGCCAGCGTAGCCGCTGCCCAGGCCCTGCGTCAGGCGCACAAGGAACACCGCAAGGCGATCAGCCCCGAACTCGAAGGCCAGGTGCATGCCGTGCTGGCTTCCGCCGGTGAACTGGAAGGCTGGCAGCGCTGGCGCGCCGACCAGCTGCGCCAGGAGCTGGTGCAGAAGGCCGAAGCCTTGATCGATCGTCCGGCCGCCGAGCCGGTGGTGGAAGCGGCTGCAGACACGCCTGCTGCTGAAACCGCTGTCGCAGAAGCGCCCGCAGCAGAAACCCCGGCCGCTGAAGCCAGCGCGTCCGAGTCGCCTGCAGCAGAGACGCAGGCTGCCGACGCGGATACGGCACCGGCTGCAGAACCGGCCGCGGTCGAATTGGCGGAAAGCACCGAAGCTGCAGCCGAGCCGGCAGCAGCCCAGGATGAGGGCGCCAAGGCTGCGCCCGCAGAGGCGACCCAGCCTGCTGCCGCCCCCGTGGTGGCCCGCCCCGCACGCCGCCAGTCTGACAAGCAGGCGGCCAAGGGTGAGCGCCCGCTGCCGACCAGCAAACTGAGCCCGCGCAAGCTGCAGGAAACCCTGCGCCAGCTGCGCGAACAGTGGAAACAGACCGACCAGGGCGGCGTGCCCAACCACGCCCTCTGGAAGCGCTTCGACCAGGCCTGCAACGAGGCCTATCGCATCGTTGAAGCCTGGCTCTCCACCATGAAGGAGCATGCGGCCCAGCAGAAGACGCTGCGCCTGACGCTGCTGGAAGACGTCAAGGCCTGGACTGCGCGCCACCAAGAGCAGGTGGATGCCGGACGTGCGGACTGGAAAGCCGTGCACCGCGACCTGCTGGCCTTCTCGCGCCGCTGGCGCGAAGCCGGTCATGTCAGCGAAAAAGTCTTTGCCGAACTGCAGCCGCGCTGGAAGGCCGCCATGGCCGAAGCTGGCGCGCATATCGACGCCGCCCAAAAGGCCAGCATCCAGTTGCGCCACGCCATGATCGACGAGGCCAAGGAGCTGGGCGCCGCCCCTTCGTTGCGCATCGACGCGATCAAGGCGCTGCAGCAACGCTGGCAGCAGGAAGCGCAGACCGTGCCGCTGGAGCGCAAGCACGAACAGAAGCTGTGGGATGCTTTCCGCAAGCCGCTGGACGAAGCCTTCCAGCGCAAGCACGAGCAGCGTGGCCAGCAGCAGGCCGAAATGAACGAGCGCGATCGTGCCGTGTTCGATGCCTCCAAGGCGCTGGAAGCCGCCAACGCGACTGGTGATGCGCAGGCCATCCGTGCAGCCATGCAGGCCCTGAACGATGCCATCCGTGGCCAGCAGGAACAGCAGTCCGCAGATGCTGCCGCAGCAGCCGAGGCGTCGGCCGCCGAAGCGGCACCAGAAACCCCGCTGGAAGAGGGCGCCATGCGTCCGCCGGCTCCTTCTGCGCTGCAACACAAGCCGGCCGTGGCCGTGCGTGGTGATGACCGCCCGCAGCAGCAGCGTCCGGGTGCTACGCGCCAGCGGGACGAGCGCGGCGACCGCCGTGATTCGCGTGAGCGTGGCCGCGACGGCCGCCGTGATGGCCGTTTTGGCGATCGTTTCGGTGATCGCCCCGAGCGCGGCCCACGCGCGCCGCGTCTGGGCGATGCCGCTTTCCGTGCCCAGCGTGATGCCGTCGAACATGCCCAGGCTGCGCTGCGCAAGCTGGCCGAGCAGGCTCATGGCGAAACCCTGACGCAGCTGCTGTCGGCCTGGGAAAAGCGCCAGCCCGATGCGATTCCGGTGGCTTCTGAACTGGGTCGCCATGTCAGCGGCAGCCAGCGCAATGCCTGGGTTGCTGCACTGGGTCAGGGTGCCGCATCAGGTCGCGAATCCGAAGCGCTGCTGCGCCTGGAAATGGCCGCCGAGGTGCCCACGCCGGCGGACCAGCTGAACGCGCGCCGCGCCCTGCAGCTGCAGCTGCTGACGCGCCGCAACGATCCCAGTCCGCAGGAAACCTGGCACGAAGACGTGGCCAGCGTGCTCGCCGCCCCGCACGATGCCGCCAACGCCAAGCGCCTGCAGCACGCCTTGCGTGCCTTGCTGAAGGGCTGATCGATCTTCTTGTCGACCTCCTGCAACACCCGCTTCGGCGGGTGTTGTCATTTCTGCACGCGGGCACTGTGCCAACCCGCTGTTCAGATTGCGTTCAGGCAGATCTTCCATGATGCCGTCATGGTTGATCACAACAGGACGCACGACATGAACACACACGCTGGTTTGTGCACGAGCATGACGAGATTCCGGCCCAGGTATTCAAGCGCGCCTCGATTGGCAGCGCTGCCAACTGCATCGCCTGCCACAGCGGCGCCGAGCAGGGCTATTTTGATGAAGACAGCGTGCGCATTCCGCGCTGACAGGAACTGACATGGAACAGACTCTCCCCCTGGGCGGCAGCAGTGCCAGCCCGACTTCTCCCGCAACCAGCCGGCGCATCAAGGATGCACCGACGCGCGCCGCCCACGCCTGGATCGCGATCAGCTTTGCGGTGGCCTACATCACGGCCGATGGTGAAGCCTGGCGTCTGGTCCACGTGATCGCCGGCTACAGCATGGTGATTGCACTCGGTTTTCGCCTGCTCTGGGCGGTGTTCGGCCCGCGCTCTGTCGGCTTTTCTGCCTGGACCGCACGCGGCCGGGCCTTGGGTCACTGGTTGGGCGAGCAGCTGCGTCCGGCTGGCTGGAAGGCCTGGATGACGCAGCCGCGTGCAGCGCTGCAACGCACGCTGCAGCAGGGCGTCAGCCTGTCGATCCTGGTGCTGCTGCTGGTACTGCCGCTGATGTTGCTGACCGGCTATCTGGGCTGGAGTGAACTGGCCGGTGAATGGGCCAGCGAGCTGCATGAATCGCTGGGTGAATTCAGTCTGCCGCTGGTGCTGGCACATATCGGCGTCCTGTTCGGCCTGATGGCAGTGCGCCGCCAGAATGTGCTGCAATCGATGTGGAGTGGCCGCGTGGCCGGCAAGGGTCCGGATCTGGTGCCGCACAACCGCAGCTGGCTGGCCATGCTGCTGGGCGCGGTCGTGGTAGTCTTTGCCGTGTGGTACTGGCAGGATGCCAGCCAGCGACTGCCCGATGGTGTCTCGATGCCCTCGCTGTCGCAGCTGGCCAGCCAGGGCGGCCACGACGATGACGACGACTGATACGGAGGTTTCCCGCCATGCGCATCCTGCTGGCTGAAGATGACGAACTGCTGGGGGCCGGCCTGCGCGTCGGCCTGCAGCAGCAGGGCTTCCAGGTCGACTGGGTGCGTGATGGCCAGGCCGCCCTGCGCGAACTGCTGGTGGTCGACTACGAGGCTGCCGTACTGGATCTGGGCATGCCGCGCATGGATGGCATGGACGTGCTGGCCGCCCTGCGCGAGCGTGGCCGCAGCCTGCCGGTGCTGGTCCTGACCGCGCGCGATGCCATCCAGTCCCGTGTCGCCGGCCTGGATCTCGGTGCCGATGACTACGTCGTCAAGCCGGTCGACCTGCACGAACTGGCGGCCCGCCTGCGCGCCCTGATCCGCCGCGCCCATGGCCTGCAGCAGACGCTGTTGCAGGCTGGCAATGTACAGCTGGACCCGGTCGGCCATGTGGTCATCCAGGCCGGCCAGCCGGTCGATCTGGCGCAGCGCGAATACGCCGTGCTGCACGCCCTGATGCGCAATCCTGGCCGCATCCTCAGTCGCGAACAGCTCGAGGCCCAGATTTACGCCTGGGGCAGCGAAGTCGCCAGCAACGCCGTCGAGGTGCATGTCTCGCACCTGCGCCGCAAGCTGGGCGCCAGCCTGATCGAGACGGTACGCGGTCTGGGTTACCGCATTGGCCAGGGTACGGAATAAGACCATGGCCCGCAGCAGCGCTTCCTGGTCCCTGACGCGCCGGCTGGTGCTCAGCATCGTGCTGCTGCTGACCGTGGTCTGGTCGCTGGCCATGGCTGGCATCTACTGGCATACGCGCGAACATGTGCACAAGCTGCTCGACATGCACCTGATGCAGACGGCGGTGCTGCTGTCGAACCAGTCGCCCGAAGAGATCGATGATGACGAGCTTGAGCATGTGCAGAAGCGGAGTCGTGAGCGGATCGTGGCTCAGGACGAAGAGAGCGCTGATCTGGATGACGTGCCGACTATCTTCCAGGTCTGGCGCGATGGCGTCCTGATTGCCCATTCGCGCCATGCACCCCAACAGGCACTGGCGGATGGCCATGCCGGTTTTTCCCGCGCCCGGCTGGATGACCGGCGCTGGCGTGTCTACACCGAAGTGGCCGACACGCCCAATGGGCAGGTGCGCGTGATGGTGGCGGAAGACCTGCATCTGCGCGATGACATCGTGCTGGGCAATGTGCGCGGCCTGCTGGTCGGCCTGCTGTTGGCCTTTCCGGCCACCGCGCTGCTGGTCTGGTGGCTGGTGCGCCGTGCCATGCGTCCGTTGCAGCAGGCGGGTGCCGCCATCCGCGAACGCCAGCCCCAGGCACACGCACCGTTGCAACTCGATGATGTGCCGCGTGAAGTACAGCCCCTGATCGATGCGCTCAACCAGCTGTTCGGCCGTATTGGTGAATTGCTGCACAAGGAGCGCCGCTTCACTGCCGATGCCGCGCATGAATTGCGCACCCCGATTGCCGCCATCCGCATGATGGCGCAAGTCGCCCAGGGCGCCGAAGACGTCGAGCAGCGCCAACAGGCGCTGGATGGGGTGGTGCAGGGCTGTGATCGCGCCACACGGCTGGTGGAGCAGCTGCTGCAGCTGGCCCGGCTCGAGGCCGAATCTGATACCGGCACCGAATGGCCGGTCGCCGACCTGATGCCGGCGCTGGACACAATCGTGCAGGAGTTGCAGCAGACCCAGGCCGCCAGCCGTGGCCAGTGCCTGTCCTGGCAGGCCCCCGAACAGCTGCCGGCACGCATGCAGCCGGCGCTGGCTGCCGTGCTGCTGCGCAATCTGCTCGATAACGCCTTGCGCTACAGCCCGGACGGAGCCGAAGTGCGTGTGCTGCTGCAGGCATTGCCCGGGCAGCGGATGTGCTGGATCGTGGAAGACAGCGGTCCCGGCATGGCCGAAGAGGACATGCAGCGCCTGGGCGAACGGTTTTTCCGGGTGTTGGGCACGGGCCGCAGCGGTAGTGGCCTCGGCTGGTCCATCGTGCGTCGTATCGCGGCCCTGTATGGCCTGCGCCTGCAGGTGGATCGCAGTCCGGAACTGGGCGGCTTGTGCGTGCGGCTGCAAGGCTGAAGCGCAGGGTGGCCTTGCCGCTGTCTGCCGGAAAAGTACAGACAACAAAAAACCGCCATGAGGCGGTTATTTGTTGCTTTCGATCGATGGTGCCCAGAAGAGGACTCGAACCTCCACGGAGTTACCCGCTAGTACCTGAAACTAGTGCGTCTACCAATTCCGCCACCTGGGCATCGATTGAAGCTGCTATTGTAGCCACATTTTTTCGTGTTTTGCAAGCTTGCCCCAATTTTTTTATGAGGCTGTGCACCTTGCGGTGACACTTGCTTTCCACGAAACACCGCGCGAAGCGGTATCATGTGTCCTTTGTTGATGGTGCCCAGAAGAGGACTCGAACCTCCACGGAGTTACCCGCTAGTACCTGAAACTAGTGCGTCTACCAATTCCGCCACCTGGGCATCAACGAAGAGGAGCATTGTATCAAGAATTCAAACAAAAAAACAAGCCCGGAAAAAGATTTTTCTGCGGAGTTCGAGGGTGTGGTGCAAGGGCATCGTGACGGGCACGGTTTCGTGATTCCGGACGATGGCCGGCCCGACCTGTTTTTGCCCCCCAACGAGATGCGTGCCGTGCTGCACAAGGATCGGGTCAAGGCGCGTGTCGTGCGGCAGGATCGCCGGGGCCGCCCCGAAGGCAAGGTGCTGGAGATCATCGAGCGCAGTACGCAGCCCATCATTGGGCGCCTGTTGCAGGAGAACGGCATCTGGCTGGTGGCACCGGAAGACCGGCGCTATGGCCAGGACGTGATCATCCCCAAGGACGCCATCGCCCAGGCCAATGCCGGCCAGGTGGTGGTGGTCGAGCTGACCGAGGCGCCGGCGCTGTACGGCCAGCCGGTCGGCCGCATTGCAGAAGTGCTGGGTGAAGTCGATGATCCCGGCATGGAAATCGAGATTGCCGTGCGCAAGTATGGCGTGCCGCACATATTTTCCGATGCCTGCCTGCAGGCCGCCAAGGCGCTGCCGGCCACGGTGCAGCCGGATGACTGGCCGGGTCGTGTCGACCTGACTGACATCCCGCTGGTCACCATCGACGGCGAAGATGCACGCGACTTTGACGATGCCGTCTACTGCGAACCGGCCGTCATCAGCGGCCGTGGCAAGACAGCGCGCCAGGGCTGGCGTCTGCTGGTGGCGATTGCCGACGTCAGCCACTACGTGCGCACTGGCAATGCCATTGATATAGACGCCTACGACCGCGCCACCAGTGTCTATTTCCCGCGCCGCGTGATTCCGATGCTGCCCGAGAAGTTGTCCAACGGCCTGTGCTCGCTGAATCCGGATGTGGATCGCCTGTGCATGGTCTGCGACATGCTGATTACCGATACCGGTGATTTGCATGGCTACCAGTTCTATCCGGCAGTCATGCACAGCCATGCGCGCTTTACCTATACCCAGGTTGCCGACATCCTGTCCAACACGCGTGGCCTGGAAGCGCGCAAGGCGCAGGGTCGTGTCGATGACCTGATGCATCTGCACGGTGTCTTCAAGGCACTGCACAGCTCGCGTGAGCGCCGTGGCGCGCTGGACCTGGATACGGTCGAGACACAGATCGTTTGCGATGAAAGCGGCCGTATCGAGAAGATCATCCCGCGTGTGCGCAACGATGCGCACCGCCTGATCGAGGAATGCATGCTGGCGGCCAACGTCTGTGCGGCGGATTTCCTCACGCACCACAAGCAGGCCGGCCTGTTCCGCGTGCACGAAGGCCCGACGCCCGAGAAGATCGAGATCCTGCGCAATTTCCTGCGCACCATGGGCGTGCCGCTGAGTGTCAGCGACGAGCCGACGACGGAAGAATTTGCCGCCATCGCTGACGCCACCAAGGACCGTCCGGACGCCGAGCAGATCCACATGATGCTGTTGCGCAGCATGCAGCAGGCGATCTATACGCCAACCAACAGCGGCCACTTTGGCCTGGCCTACGATGGCTACACGCACTTCACCAGTCCGATCCGCCGTTATCCGGACCTGCTGGTGCACCGTGTTATCAAGTCCATCCTGCTGGGGCAGCGCTATGTGCTGCCGGCATTGCCGACGCCGGGCGAAGCGCATGCCAAGCTGAGCAAGCGGCTGGAAAAGACCGCAGCCGCGCGTGGCCGTCCGGTACCGGCACGCAAGTCCAGTGCCGAAATCCAGGCCTGGGAAGCCGCTGGCTTGCACTGCAGTGCCAACGAGCGCCGTGCCGACGAGGCCAGCCGCGATGTCGAGGCCTGGCTCAAGTGCAAGTACATGCGCGATTTCCTCGGCGAGGAGTTTGGCGGCCGCGTCACCACGGTCACCAGCTTTGGCCTGTTCGTCACGCTGGATGCCATGTATGTCGAAGGCCTGGTGCACATCACCGAGCTCGGTAGCGACTATTTCCGCTTTGACGAGGCGCGCCAGGAGCTGCGCGGCGAGCGCACCGGGGTGCGCTTCGCTCTCGGCAGCCGCGTGCAGGTACAGGTGATCCGTGTTGATCTCGATGGCCGCCGCATCGACTTCCGCCTGGTGCGTGCCGGCGAAGAGGCGGTAGCAGCCGGTGCCGCACAAAAGCGTTCCGCCAGCAAGCGGGCCAATGCCGGTAACCCGGGCGAAGCCGAGCAGGCCGATGCCGAAGCCTACGCTGACGACGAAGTGGTCTGGCAGCCGCGCAAGCGCAGCACGCGTGCCACCCGGGACAATCGTTCCGGCGATGCGGCCAGCAAGCGCAAGACCGCCAGGGTGCCGGCAACGGCAGCGCGTCTGGGTGTAAAGACGGTGTCAGCGGTCAAGCCGGCCGCCAAGCCGGCATCGCGCTCGGCACGCAAATCGACTGGCGGCAAGCGCTGATGCCGCAGTAACGGTGGTTCAGCCGGGCAAGCGCTGCAGGGCGCTTGCCAGTTGGCCGGCAGTCAGCGTGCCACGGGCTGCCGGCCACAGGTCGGCGGCACGGCCGTGCGCCTGTACCGCCGCGCAGGCGACGTCAAAAGCCTGTTGCCAGGCGGATTCTGCCGGGTTGCGGGCATGCGCCTGTGCCCAGTACGCGGCGATGGTGCCGGCCAGCACATCGCCAGTCCCCGCTGTCGCCAGGTGCGCATTGCCGGCATGCACGATGACGGGCTCCATGCCAAGGGCAGGCGGCGCAGCCACGACGGTGCCCGATCCTTTCAGGACGACGATGGCCTGCCATCGTTGCGCCAGCTGGCTCGCTGCCTGCAGCCGCTGTTGCTGGATATCAGCTGCCGTGCCACCCAGCAGGCGTGCCGCTTCCAGCGGGTGCGGCGTCAGGATGGTCGGCTGCTGGCGTTGCGCCAGCCATCCGGCTAATGCGGTATCGCTGGCAATGGCATTCAGGGCGTCGGCATCCAGGATCAGGCGGGCAGTGTGCTGCAGCAGTGCGGGCAGGTGTTCCGTAATCGCCTGGCCGCCGCCACAGCCGGCTGCCACGCTGGCGCCAGCCAGTGGCAGGGCATCCAGATCATGGGCGTGCAATAGCGGGCGATGCATGATTTCCGCATCAATCGGGCCGGAATCCCGTGCCGACAAGGAGGCCAGATAGACCCGGCCCGCGCCCGCATGCAGGGCGGCACGCGCCGCCAGTACTGCTGCTCCCTCCATGCCGCTGGCACCACCGACGATGCAGGCATCGCCAAAGCTGCCCTTGTGGCTGGCGTGCGGGGCAGGTATCGCAGCGGAAGCGGCCTCCGGCTGCAGCGAAACGCCTTGCAGCCAGGCGTCTGGCGAACTGGTGTCCTGCGCTTGCAGGGCCGAGGTGCCCAGATCATCCCACCAGACGGTGCCGGCGGCATCGCGACCATGGGCGGTGAACAGGCCGGGCTTCAGGCTCAGCAGGCTCAGCGAGTGGTCGGCCTGGATGCATTGGCGCGCGCTGCCACCTTGCAGCCAGGAGCCGCTGTCGGCATCCAGCCCGGTGGGCAGGTCGATCGCCAGTATCGGTGCCGGCAGCGCGTGCATGGCATCGATACAGGCCTGCATCGCGGCCGAAGGCGCGCGGCTGGCACCGATGCCGAGTAGGGCGTCTATGGCCAGATCGTGGTCTTGCAGACCAGTGGGAATGGCGTTGCTGATGGCTACACCGGCAGCCACGGCATCGGCATGGGCGGCGCGTGCGTCGTCCGGCAGGCGCTCCGGTTCGGCCAGCAGCGTGACCTCGACCTGATGTCCCCAGCCCTGCAGCAGTGCGGCCGCCTGCAGGCCGTCGCCGCCGTTGTTGCCCGGTCCGCAGGCGATCCAGATGCGCTGCGCATGCGGCGCGATGGCGCAGGCGAGCCGGGCGATGGCCAGGCCGGCGCGCTGCATCAGGGTATGTGCTGGCAGCCGCTGCATCCAGGCCCGCTCGATCTGCCGGCTGCCGGTCACGCCATGCAGGGGCAGGCGTCGGGGCAGGGCGCTGGCATGCAGGCGTGTCAATGCAACAGGAGGGGGATTCAGGGTAGGCATGGCTGTTCGGTAAAGCATGGTTGTGCTACAATTTCGCGGCTCTTGCTGATGGCGCTGCCATCCTGCAAGGCTAATCGCAAATCCGCCAATCTAGGTGTTGCCGCAATCCTTTACGGTCTGCTGGCATGCGAGGCGAATTTTAGACCCAACCTCAGGAGAAAAACCATGTCCGTTACCATGCGCGAAATGCTGGAAGCCGGTGTCCACTTCGGTCACCAGACCCGTTTCTGGAACCCCAAGATGGCCCCGTACATCTTCGGCGCCCGCAACAAGATCCACATCGTGAACCTGGAGCAGTCCCTGCCCATGTTCGAAGATGCCATGAAATTCATCCGCCAGCTGGCTGCCAACCGTGGCACCATCCTGCTGGTCGGTACCAAGCGCGCAGCCCGCGACATCATCGCTGAAGAAGCCAAGCGCGCCGGCATCCCCTACGTCAACCAGCGCTGGCTGGGTGGCATGCTGACCAACTTCAAGACGGTCAAGACCTCCATCAAGCGCCTGAAGGACATGCAGGCCCAGCAGGAAGCCGGCCTGGAAAGCATGAGCAAGAAAGAGCAGCTGATGTTCCAGCGCGAAATGGACAAGCTGGAAAAGGACATCGGCGGCATCCAGGACATGACCAGCCTGCCCGACGCCATCGTCATCGTTGACGTTGGCTACCACAAGATTGCCGTGTCCGAAGCCAAGAAGCTGGGTATCCCGCTGGTTGGCGTGGTGGATACCAACCACAATCCGGACGGCATTGATTACGTGATCCCCGGTAACGACGACTCCGCCAAGGCCGTGGCCCTGTACGCCCGTGGCGTGGCTGACGCCGTGCTGGAAGGCCGTGCCAACGCCGTGAACGAGCTGGTGCAGGCCGTGTCCGAAGGCGAAGACGAATTCGTCGAGGTGGACGACGCCCAGGCGTAAGCCAGGCTTTCGCCTGCCCTCAAGGCATAATCCAAGGAAGAGGGGCGATCATGCCCCTTTTTCGTAACTGAAAAATCTTTTCAATCGAATACGGAGAAAGACAATGGCAGCAATTACCGCAAGCATGGTGGCAGAACTGCGTGGCAAGACCGACGCCCCCATGATGGAGTGCAAGAAGGCCCTGACCGAAGCTGGCGGCGACATGGCCAAGGCTGAAGAGATCCTGCGCGTGAAGCTGGGCAGCAAGGCTGGCAAGGCCGCCGCCCGCATCACGGCTGAAGGCGCCGTGGGCAGCACCATCGAAGGTGGCGCCGGCTCCCTGATCGAAGTCAACTGCGAAACCGACTTCGTGACCAAGAACGACAGCTTCCTGGCTCTGGTCAAGGCCGCCGCTGACCTGGTGACCAAGCACAACCCGGCTGACCTGGACGCCTTGGGTGCGCTGCCCTACGAGCAAGACGGCTTCGGCCCGACGCTGGAAGACGTGCGCAAGGGCCTGATCGGCAAGATCGGCGAAAACATGAGCTTCCGCCGCTTCCAGCAGTTCTCCGGTGGCCAGATGGTGTCCTACCTGCACGGTACCCGCATCGGCGTGATGGTCGAGTTCGAAGGTGACGAAGTCGCCGCCAAGGACGTTGCCATGCACGTGGCGGCCATGAAGCCGGTGGCCCTGTCCAGCGCTGACGTGCCGGCCGAGCTGATCGAGAAAGAGCGCAGCGTTGCTGCTGCCAAGGCGGCCGAATCCGGCAAGCCGGCCGAGATCGCGGCCAAGATGGTCGAAGGCTCCGTGCAGAAGTACCTGAAGGAAGTGGCCCTGCTGAGCCAGCCTTTCGTCAAGAACGACAAGCAGACCGTCGAGCAGATGCTGAAGGAAAAGAACACCACCGTGAAGGGTTTCACCCTGTACGTGGTGGGCGAAGGCATCGAGAAGAAGGCCGACGACTTTGCTGCTGAAGTGGCTGCCCAGATGGCTGCTGCCAAGCAGGGCTGATTTTCTGGCCTGCAAGCCACGCATCGGGGTGAAGCCACCCCGGTACGGGGCTTTTTTTTCGTCACCCGACTACCTGATTGTTCCTACCACGCCCTGGAGATTGCCATGACTGCCACCCAACCCGCCATCAAACGTGTCCTGCTCAAGCTGTCCGGTGAGGCCCTGATGGGCGACGATGCCTTCGGCATCAATCGCGAAACCATCAGCCGCATGGCAGACGAAATCGCCGAAGTCGCACGGCTGGGCGTGGAGGTGGCCATCGTCATCGGTGGTGGCAACATTTTCCGTGGCATGGCGGGCGGCGCTGCCGGCATGGACCGTGCCACGGCCGACTACATGGGCATGCTGGCCACGGTGATGAACGCGCTGGCGCTGGCCGACACCATGAACCGCACCGGCATGACCGCGCGCGTCATGTCGGCCATCAATATCGACCAGGTGGTCGAGCCCTATGTGCGTCCCAAGGCGCTGCAGTATCTGGAAGAGGGCAAGGTGGTGGTGTTTGCCGCCGGTACCGGCAACCCCTTCTTCACCACCGATACCGCTGCGGCGTTGCGCGGTGCCGAAATCGGCGCTGAAATCGTGCTCAAGGCGACCAAGGTGGACGGTGTCTACACCGCCGATCCGAAGAAGGACCCGAGCGCCACGCGTTACGACAAGCTGACCTTCGACGAGGCCATTTCGCGCAGCCTGGGCATCATGGATGCCACCGCCTTTGCGCTGTGCCGTGACCAGAAGCTGCCGATCAAGGTGTTCTCCATCTTCAAGCCGGGCGCCCTCAAGCGCGTGGTGATGGGCGAAGACGAAGGCACACTGGTATATATTTGACCTCTTGTCCCAGATACAGATTCCGGAGAACCCCATGTCCGTAGCCGACATCAAGAAAACCATGCAGACCAAGATGGAGCAGTCCATCGAGGCGTTCAAGAACAACCTGACCAAGATCCGCACCGGCCGTGCCAACCCGGCGCTGCTGGACAACGTGCAGGTCGATTACTATGGCTCGATGGTGCCGCTGAGCCAGGTCGCCAACGTGTCCGCGATCGACGCGCGTACCCTGAGCGTGCAGCCCTGGGAAAAGAACATGGGTCCCAAGATCGAGAAGGCGATCCGTGAAAGCGACCTGGGCCTGAACCCGGCATCCATGGGCGACCTGATCCGCGTGCCGATGCCGCCGATGACCGAAGAGCGCCGCAAGGAAATGACCAAGCTGGTACGCCATGAAGGCGAAAACGCCAAGATCGCCGTGCGCAACCTGCGCCGCGATGCCAACGATTCGGTCAAGAAGCTGGTCAAGGACAAGGAAATTTCCGAAGACGACCAGAAGCGTTCCGAAGCGGATATCCAGAAGATCACCGACAAGGAAATCACCACCATCGACCAGTTGGTGACCAGCAAGGAACAGGATATCATGGCCGTTTGAGGCTGTTGGTGCCGCCACGCAAGTGGCCGGCATCCCGAATCCTGAGATATGTCGAAACAAGAATCTGAAGCGTCCGTACCGCATCATGTGGCCATCGTGATGGACGGCAACGGGCGATGGGCGAACAAGCGCTTCATGCCCCGGCTGGTCGGCCACCGCCAAGGCCTGGCGGCACTGCGCCGCTGCGTTGCTGCCTGCCTGGATCGCGGTGTCCAGGTGTTGACGGTGTTTGCCTTTTCCTCCGAAAACTGGAATCGTCCCGAAGACGAGGTCAGTGGCCTGATGAGCCTGATGGGCATGGCACTGACGCGCGAAGTGCCCAAGCTGCACGAGGCGGGTGTCCGCGTCTACCTGGTAGGCGACCGTGACTCGCTCAAGAGCAAGCTGCGAGACGGCCTGACCCAGGCGGAGGAGCTGACGCGCAACAACCAGCGCCTGATCCTGAACGTCTGTTTCAACTACGGTGGTCGCTGGGATATGGCTCAGGCAGCGGCGCGCCTGCAGCAGCAGGGCCTGCCGTTTACCGAAGACAACCTCTCTTCTGCCATGGCCATGAGCCATGTGCCCGATCCGGACCTGATCATCCGCACGGGTGGCGAGTACCGCATCAGCAATTTCCTGCTCTGGCAAGCCGCCTACAGCGAACTCTATTTCAGCGATATCCTCTGGCCCGATTTCGATGCGGCGGCACTGGATGCCGCCATTGAGGATTACACGCTGCGTGAACGCCGCTTTGGCAAGACCTCTGCCCAGGTCAGCGACTAGGACGAGGCATGCTGAAACAGCGCATCATCACCGCCATCATCCTGCTCATCGTCCTGCTGGGAGCACTTTTTGCCCCCGGCCATCAGGCCTTCAGCCTGCTGATGGCGCTGGCGATTGCCTGTGCCGGCTGGGAATGGGCGCGCCTGAGCGGTTTTTCCGGCATGGCCAATATCCTGTGGGCGCTGCTTGCCGTAGCCGGTTGCCTGTTGATGGGCCTGGCCGGCTGGCAGTTGCAGGCAAGTAACGCCTCTACCGCCCTGATCACGCTGGTCAGCCTGTTGTGGCTGCTGAGCACGCCCTGGCTGCTGCGTGCCGGCGTGCCGGTGTGGCAACGCATTCCGCGCTGGCTGCGTATGACGGCCGGCCTGCTGGTGCTGTGGGCGACCTGGCTGGCGATCGTGCAACTGCTGGCACAGCATGGCCCCTGGTACCTGCTGTCGGCCATGGCACTGGTCTGGGTGGCGGATATTGCCGCCTATTTCTGCGGCCGCGCCTTCGGCAAGCGCAAGCTGGCACCTTCGATCAGCCCGGGCAAGAGCTGGGCGGGTGCCATCGGCGGTGCGCTGTTCGTGCAGCTGTTTGCCTTGTCGTGCGCCTTGTTCACTACGCCGGAACAGACGGTCTATGCCGATCTGGCCGCGCGCAGCCATCTCGTCATAATGCTGCTGGCCGTGCTGCTGCTGACCGTGATGAGCGTGACCGGTGATCTGGTCGAGTCCCTGATCAAGCGCAGTGCCGGCTTGAAAGACAGCAGCCAGTTGCTGCCCGGCCATGGAGGCGTATTGGATCGCATCGATGCCTTGCTGCCGGTCATGCCGATCACGCTGGCGCTGCTGCTCTGGCTTTCCTGATTTCTCGAGTTGCGCATGAATGCTTCTTCCTCTTCCCGCCTGCAGGTGACGGTACTGGGCGCCACGGGCTCGATCGGCACCAGTACGCTGGACGTGATCATGCGTCATCCGGAGCTGTACCAGGTGTTTGCGCTGAGTGCGGCGACCCAGGTCGACAAGATGCTGGCGCTGTGCCGCACACACCAGCCGCGCTATGCCGTGATGGCGTCCGAATCGCACGCGCAGACACTGCGCCAGGCCTGCCGTGAAGCTGGCCTGAAGACCGAAGTGCTCGCGGGTGAGCGGGGTCTGGTCGATATATCCTGCCACCCTGAAGTCGATGCCGTGATGGCGGCCATTGTGGGTGCGGCCGGGCTGGCGCCCTGTCTGGCCGCTGCGCGCGCTGGCAAGCGCCTGATGCTGGCCAACAAGGAAGCGCTGGTCGTGGGTGGTCAGGTGTTCCTGGATGCGGTGAAGCAGGGCGGTGCCACGCTGCTGCCGGTCGATAGCGAACATTCCGCCATTTTCCAGTCCTTGCCCGAAGACCCGGCCAGCTGGTCGCAGCGCGTTGACAAGATCATCCTGACGGCATCCGGTGGCCCGTTCCGCACCGCCGATCCGGCCAGCCTGTGCCAGATGACGCCGGAACAGGCCTGCGCCCACCCTAACTGGAGCATGGGACGCAAGATTTCGGTCGATTCCGCCACCATGATGAACAAGGCGCTCGAGGTGATCGAGGCGCACTACCTGTTCGGCATGCCGCCGGAGCGCATGGGCGTGGTGATCCATCCGCAGAGCATCATCCATTCCATGGTGCAGTTCCACGATGCCTCCATCGTGGCGCAAATGGGCACGCCCGACATGCGCGTGCCGATTGCCTATGCGCTGTCTTGGCCGCAGCGCATTGCCAGTGGTGCCGCCACGCTGGATTTTGCCAATCTAAGCGCGATGACCTTCGAGTCGGTCGATGCCCATGGCCACCCGGAGCGCTTCCCGGCCTTGCCGCTGGTCTGGCAGGTGCTGCGCGCCCAGCCCGGCAGCACGGCAGTGCTCAATGCCGCCAACGAAGTGGCGGTGGCCAGTTTCCTGGACGGTCGCATCCGCTTTGACCAGATCCACCAGGTCAATGCCGATACCCTGCAGCAGAGCCATTTTGCCAGCCCGCATTCCCTGGAGGACCTGCTGGAGCTGGATCGCTCGAGCCGCGCGAAGGCACAAGCCCTGGTCGAGGCGCTGCAGCCATGACCACGCTGCTGGCTTTCCTGGTCACGCTGGGAGTGCTGATCACCATCCACGAGTATGGCCACTATCGCGTGGCACGCGCCTGCGGCGTCAAGGTACTCAAGTTTTCTGTCGGTTTCGGCAAGACCATCTGGAGCCGTACCGACAAGCACGGCACTGAATTTGCCGTGTCCTGGCTGCCCCTGGGCGGTTATGTGCGCATGCTGGATGAGCGCGAAGCGCCGGTGCCATACGAGTTGCGCTCGCAAGCCTTCAATACCCAGCCGGTCAGCCGGCGCATGGCGATCGTCGCTGCCGGACCGGCGGCGAACCTGCTGCTGGCAGCGCTGCTCTATGCCGGTATCGCCTGGCATGGCATGCAGGAGTTCAGTCCGGTGATCGCGCAGCCAGGCGCTGGCAGCATTGCCGAACAGGCAGGGCTGCGCAGTGGCCAGGAAATCGTATCGGCACAGGTCGGTGATGCGGCCGAGGCCGAGCCGGTGCTGTCCCTGCAACGCCTGCAATGGACCGTGCTGCAGGCGGCCATGGATGAGCAGGACCTGCGCCTGCAGGTGCGTGAGGCGCAGGACAGCGCGACACGCGAGTTGGTGCTGCCCCTGGCCGAAGCAGGTCTGGGCAAGGCCAACCCGGAAGACTTGCAGCGTATTGGCCTGGGCGCCCCCTGGATGGCGCCGGTCGTGGGTGAGATCGTGCCCGGCAAGGCAGCGGAAAGCGCCGGCCTGCGGCAGGGTGACACCGTGCTGGCGGTAGACGGGGCGCGTATCCTGGACGCCGTGCAGCTGCGCATGCTGATTCGCGCCAATGGCGATGGCCAGCTCCAGCATTGGCAGGTGCGCCGTGACGGCCAGTTGCTGGATCTGGAGCTGACGCCCGAGAGTAGGCAAGAGGGCGAACAGCGCGTTGGCCTGGTCGGTGCCTATCTGGGAACACCGCCGGCCATGACCACGATCCGTCTCGGCCCGCTGGAAGGATTGGCCTATGGCCTGCAGCGCACCTGGGAGGTGTCGTTGTTCAGTCTGCGCATGATGGGCCGCATGATCACCGGCCAGGCTTCCTTGCAGAATATCAGCGGCCCGCTGAGCATTGCCGAATTTGCCGGGCGATCGGCACAAGCCGGCATCACCAGTTTCCTGGGTTTTCTGGCGCTGGTCAGTGTCAGCCTGGGGGTACTCAATTTGTTGCCAGTCCCGATGCTGGATGGCGGACACCTGATGTATTATCTCTGGGAATCTGTCACCGGCAAGCCGGTGTCCGAGGCGTGGGCGATGCGCCTGCAACAACTGGGCATGCTGTTGCTCCTCGGCCTGATGGGCCTGGCCCTGTTCAATGATCTGTCCCGCTGGACTGCCGGAGGCTGAGCCCTGGCCAGCAATGTAGTACCGTACCTGACGAATTCCATGAAGCGACACTCCCTTCCTTTCCGCCGCACGGCAGCCGCTGCCGTTGCCAGTCTCGCCTTTGTTTCCCATGCCGCCTGGGCGGTAGACCCGTTTGTCATCCAGGACATCAAGGTGCAAGGCCTGCAGCGTGTCGATGCCGGTACGGTGTTCTCCTCGATGCCGGTGCGTATCGGCGAATCTTATGATGATGACAAGGGTGCGGCCACCATCCGTTCGCTGTATCAGCTGGGCCTGTTCAACGACGTGCAGGTGCAGACGCAGGGCAGCGACGTGATCGTGGTGGTGACCGAACGACCCACCATCAACACCATTGACGTCAGCTCGGCCAAGCAGTTCGACAAGAACACCGTGCTCGGGGCGCTGGCAGCCAGCGGCTTTGCTTCCGGCCAGCCCTATAGCAAGGCGGTAGAAGACCAGGCGATCCAGGACCTGAAGCGCATGTACCTGAGCCGTGGCTACTACAACCTGGAAGTCGAAACCACCATGACGCCGCTGGAGCGCAACCAGGTCAACGTCACGCTGAGCGTGCAGGAAGGCCCTTCGGCGCGCATCGACAGCATCAACTTCGTCGGCAACGAGGTCTTCAGTGATTCCACCCTGAAAGGCCAGATGCAGCTGGATACCGGCAACTGGATGTCCTGGTACACCAAGTCCGACCGCTATGCGTCTGATCGCCTGAACCAGGACGTCGAGGCCGTCACGCGCTACTACAAGAACCGTGGCTACCTGGAATTCAAGGTCGATTCCACCCAGGTGGCCCTGACGCCCGACAAGACCGGCATCAACATCACCATGAACGTGACCGAAGGTCCGCGCTATGTGGTGTCCGGCGTGTCGCTGGCAGGTGATTATCTGCAGCGCGAAAATGAATTCCAGTCGCTGGTCAAGATCAAGCCGGGCGAAGCCTACAAGATCGACGATGTGGACGAGACCGTGCAGGCCATGGAAAACCACTTTGGCAACTACGGCTACGCCTTTGCCAAGGTCAATGCCGTGCCGCAGGTGGACCGCGAGCGCCAGCAGGTGGCCCTGATCATGGAGGCCACACCCAGCGATCGCGCCTATGTGCGCAACATCAACATCTCCGGCAACGCACGTACGCGTGACGAGGTGATCCGCCGAGAGCTGCGTCAGTACGAATCGTCCTGGTACAGCTCCGACAAGATCCAGACCTCGCGCGCTCGCGTGGACCGTCTGGGTTACTTCACTGACGTGCAGGTCAGCACCCAGCCGGTACCGGGTACCAGTGACCAGGCCGACATCAACCTGAACGTCAAGGAAGCGCATACCGGTTCGCTGCAGCTGGGACTGGGCTATTCCACCTCGGACAGCGTTTCCTTCCTGGTCGGCGTGTCGCAGGACAACATCTTCGGTTCCGGCCAGTCGCTGGGTTTCGAGGCGTCCAACAGCGAATACAACCGCACCTTCTCACTGCGCTCTACTGATCCCTATTTCACCAAGGACGGCATTTCCCGCACCTTTGGCCTGAGCTACAGCGATATCGAGCCGTACGAGTCCCAGAGCGGTAACTACTACGACTACAAGATGCAGCACATGAACGCCAACATGAACTTTGGCGTTCCGTTTACCGAAAACGACACGGTGTACTTTGGTGCCGGCTTCGAGCAGTACAAGGTCAAGCAGCAGAACCGCGAGCTGCCCAAGGAATACCAGGACTTCCAGAAGGAATACGGCGGCAACTCGGCCTATGGCATTCCGTTGACGGTGGGCTGGTCGCGTGACCGTCGCGACAGCGCACTGGCACCATCTTCCGGCAGCTACCACCGCCTGTTTGGTGCCGTCAGCCCGGCAGGTGACATGAAGTACGCGCTGGCGACCTATCGCTACCAGTATTTCTACCCGCTGTCCAAGAAGTACACCTTCGCCCTGAATACCGATCTGGCCTATGGCAAGAGCCTGGGTGGCAAGAGCTTCCCGATCTTCAAGAACTTCTATTCGGGCGGCCTGAGTTCTGTGCGCGGCTTCGAACAAAGCTCGCTGGGTCCCAAGAACGTGGACCTCGACGGTGATACCTATTCCGTGGGCGGCTCCAAGAAGTTCAACGTGAACATGGAAGTGGTGGCACCGTTCCCGGGCGCCGGTACCGACAAGACGCTGCGCATGTTCGGCTTCATGGACGTGGGTAACGTCTATGCGGATGACAGCTCCGTCTACGACCTGCCGCAGAACAAGGATGCCAAGAGCCTGCGCGCTTCTGCCGGTGTCGGTATCCGCTGGATCTCGCCGATGGGCCCGCTGAGCCTGGCGTTTGGCTGGCCGGTCAAGAAGTACGACGGTGATAAACTCGAAAAAGTCCAATTCCAGATCGGTACGCAATTCTGATGAACAAGATCCGCCCATTTATCAAGCATGCAGCGGGTGCGCTGCTGGCCTGTGCCGCGGTAGTCGCACCGCTGGCAGCGCAGTCCCAGACTGCCGTGGCGACGACACTGTCGGCACAGCCGCTGACGGGCCGCATCGGCTTCGTGAATACCGATCGCCTGTTCAGCGAGACGCGCGCGGCGGTGGATTCGCAGAACAAGCTCAAGCGCGAGTTTTCTTCGCGTGAGCAGCAGCTGTCCAGGCTGGGTGAGCGCATGCAGAAGGCGATCAACCAGTTCGAGCGCGAGCATGCCAACCTGTCCGAATCGCAGTTGAACGAACGTCGCCGTGAGCTCACGGCCATGGACAGCGAGTTCCAGCAGAAGCGCCAGGAATTCCAGGAAGACCTGAACAACCGCAAGGCCGAGGAAATGCAGGCCCTGCTGGAGCGTGCCAACCGCGCCGTGATCCGTATCGCGACGCAGGAAGGCTACGATGTGATCCTGCAGGAAGTGGTATTCATCAAGCCGCAACTGAACATCACCGACAAGGTGATTGCCGAACTCGACGCAGGTCGATGAATGGGCCGCTGCTGGCTCCCGACAGGGCACCAGCAGGTGCCCTTTTTTGTTTGAAAGGCGAACATATGGACAAGCAGGTGACAGTGGCGCAGATCGTGGAGGCGCTGCAATCCCATGGTGGTGAACTGCACGGTGATGGCACGATCTGCGTCCAGGGTCTGGCAGCGCTGGAGCATGCCCAGCCCGGCAGCCTGAGCTTTGTCAACGGTCCGCGTTATGCCGCCCAGATGGAGCAGTCGCAGGCGTCCTGCCTGATCGTGCCGCCTGCCATGCTCGAGGCCGCGCGCCGTGAGGGCAGGGCGTGCATCGTCACTGCCAACCCGTACGCCTACTATGCGCGTGTCACGCAGTGGTGGAAGCAGCACATGCTGCCGCAGCCTGACTACCGCATCCATCCTTCGGCGGTGGTACATCCCGAAGCTGATGTCCATCCGGATGCCATCATCGGCCCGTTGTGTGTGGTCGAGCGCGGTGCCCGTGTTGGTGCCGGCAGCTGGCTCAAGTCGCGCGTCACGCTCAGCGAAGGCTGCTCGGTCGGTGCACGCTGCATCCTGCATCCCGGCGTGGTGATTGGCGCTGACGGTTTCGGCTTTGCCCACGAGAATGGCGAATGGGTCAAGATCGAGCAGCTGGGCGCGGTACGCATCGAGGACGATGTGGAAATCGGCGCCAACACCTGTATCGACCGTGGCGCCTTGGATGACACCGTGATCGGCAAGGGCGTCAAGATGGACGACCTGATCATGATTGCGCACAACGTGCAGATCGGCGAGCATACGGCCATGGCCGCCAACACCGGTGTGGCCGGCAGCGCCCGCATTGGTGCGCACTGCACGATTGGCGGTGCCGCCAATATTGCCGGCCACCTGACGATTGCCGATGGCATCCATATCACCGCCACTTCCATGGTCACGCGCTCGCTGCGCAAGCAGGGCGCCTATACCGGATTCTTCCCGCTGGACGATAATGCGACCTGGGAGAAGAATGCCGCAGCTGTCAAGAGCCTGCACAAGCTGCGCGATCGCGTACGCGCACTCGAACAACAACTTTCTGAAAACAAGACACAACCATGACTGCTGCCTCCATCGATATCCACCAGATCATCAAGCGCCTGCCCCACCGTTACCCGATCCTGCTGGTGGATCGCGTGCTGGAGGTGGAAGGTTCGACGCGCATCAAGGCGATCAAGAACGTCACCATCAACGAACCGTTCTTTACCGGCCACTTCCCGAACCGTCCGGTCATGCCGGGCGTGCTGATCCTGGAAGCGATGGCACAGGCCTCGGCGCTGCTGCTGCTGCCGCCGGACAGCAACAAGCTGGATCCGGACGTGGTCTACTACTTCGTCGGCATCGACAATGCCCGTTTCAAGCGGCCGGTCGAGCCGGGTGACCAGTTGGTCATGGAGTGCACTGCCGAGCGCTCGCGCGGCGGCATCTACAAGTTCCACGCCGTCGCGCGTGTCGATGGTGAACTTGCCTGCGAAGCCGACCTGATGTGTACGGTGCGCCGTATCGAAGCCTGATTCCTGGAGACACCATGGCACTGATCCATCCCACCGCCCTGATCGATCCCGCTGCGCAACTGGCCGCCGATGTCGAGGTGGGTCCGTTTGCCACGGTGGGTCCGCATGTGCAGATTGGTGCCCGTAGCCGCATTGGTGCCCATTGCGTGATCGACGGTCACACCACGATTGGTGAAGACAACGTCTTCCATCCGCACAGCACGATTGGCGGCCCGCCGCAGGACAAGAAATACGCCGGCGAACCGACGCGCCTGGAGATTGGCCACCGCAACACGGTGCGTGAGTACTGCACCTTCAACACCGGCACGGCGCAGGATGCCGGCGTGACCCGCATCGGCGATGACAACTGGATCATGGCCTATGTGCATATCGCGCACGATGTGCAGCTGGCCAATAAGACCATTCTGGCCAACAACGCCACGCTGGCCGGCCACGTGCATGTGGGCGACTGGGTCATCATCGGCGGCCTGACCGGCGTGCACCAGTTCGTCAAGATCGGCGCACACGCCATGATCGGTTTTGCCTCGGCGATCAACCAGGATGTGCCACCCTTCATCATGGCCGATGGCAATCCGCCCTCGGCGCGCGGCTTCAATATTGAAGGCCTGCGTCGTCGCGGCTTCGGCCCGGAACGCATTGCCGCGGTCAAGGCCATGTACCGCCAGATCTATCGCAACGGCCTGACGCTGGAACAGGCGCGTGACGCCATTGATGCGCTGGCGGCTGAACACCCCGAAGCGCGCGAAGACGTGGCGATGATGCAGGCCTTTCTGCAAGGCTCCACGCGCGGCATCACGCGCTGATTCCGGCAGCTGGAGCACGAGCGGATGGCGGGCGATTCCCTGCGCATGGCCATGGTGGCTGGCGAAGCATCCGGCGACTTGCTCGCCGGTCTGCTGCTGGAAGGTGCGCGCCAGCGCTGGCCGCAGCTGCAATCCGATGGCATTGGCGGCCCGCGCATGCAGGAGCAGGGTTTTGTCGCGCACTGGCCGAGCGAGGCGCTGGCCGTGCACGGCTACAGCCTGGAAGTGCTGAGCAAGGTTTACGGCATCTGGAAAATCCGCAATCAGCTGCGTGAACGCCTGCTTCGCGATCGGCCCGATGTGTTTGTCGGCGTGGATGCGCCTGATTTCAATCTGGGTCTGGAGCAAGCCCTGCGCGAGAAGGGCGTACCGACCGTGCACTTTGTCTGCCCCTCGATCTGGGCCTGGCGCGCCGAGCGTGTACACCAGATCCGGCGCAGCGCCGATCATGTGCTGTGCCTGTTTCCGTTCGAGCCGGAGCTGTTGCAGCAGCATGGCATTCCGAGTACCTATGTCGGCCATCCGCTGGCCGCGGTGCTGCCGCTGGAACCGGATCGTATCGCGGCACGCCAGGCGCTGGGCCTGCCCGAGGCGGGCGAAGTGGTGGCGCTGCTGCCTGGCAGTCGCGGTTCCGAAGTGCGCCATCTGGCGCCACGCTTTCTGCAGGCGGCGCGCCTGCTGCTGGAGCAGCGTCCGGGCCTGCGCGGCATCCTGCCGGCGGTGCCGGCGCAATACGAGCGGCTGCAACAGCAGATCGCCCAGGCTGGCCTGGCCGGCAAGATCCAGCTGCTACAGGGACAATCGCATGCGGCACTGGCGGCCTGTGATGTCACCTTGATCGCCAGCGGTACCGCCACGCTGGAGGCTGCGTTGTTCAAGCGCCCGATGGTGATTTCCTATGCCATGGCTGACTGGTCCTACCGGCTGATGCAGCGCAAGCAGCTGCAGCCCTGGGTGGGACTGCCCAACATCCTGTGCCAGGACTTTGTCGTGCCGGAAATCCTGCAGGACCAGGCCACGCCGCAGGCACTGGCTGCTGCCGTGACCGACTGGCTGGATCAGCCGGCGCGTGTTGCCGCGCTACAGCAGCGCTTTACCGATCTCCATCTTCTGCTGCGCCGTGATACGGCTGCACTTGCCACCGATGCCATCGCCCAGGTCCTTGCACGCTGAACAGGCTTCCTTGCCCTGGGACAGTCCGGGATTGCTGGCTGGCGTTGACGAGGCCGGCCGTGGCCCGCTGGCCGGCCCGGTGGTGGCGGCGGCCGTGATCCTGGACGAGCGCCAGCCGATTGCCGGTCTGGCTGATTCCAAGAAGCTGACGGCGCGTCGCCGTGAATTGGTGTACGAGGAGATCCTGGCCAAGGCCTTGTGCTGCAGCATCGCCCAGGCCAGCGTGGAGGAAATCGATCAACTCAATATCCTGCACGCCACCATGCTGGCGATGCGCCGGGCCGTGGAAGGCTTGCGGCTGAAGCCAGCCAAGGTGCTGGTCGATGGCAATCGCCTGCCGACGCTGCAGGTGCGCGCCGAAGCCATCGTGCAAGGCGATGCCAAGGTGGCCGCGATTTCTGCCGCCTCGATCCTGGCCAAGGTCACGCGTGACCGCTGGTGCCTGGAGGTGGATGCCAGCTATCCAGGCTACGGTTTTGCCCGCCACAAGGGCTATGGCACGGCCGAGCACCTGCAGGCGCTGCGCAGCCTGGGTGCCACGATGGAGCATCGTCGCAGCTTCGCGCCTGTGGCGCAGGCCTTGCTGCGCGCAGACTGTGGGCAGAGCGCATGAGCAGTCCGCTGAAGCCGGTCTTCATTGCCAGCCGTGATAACGCGCTGGCCAAGCTGTTGCGCAAGCTGGCGCAGGATCCGGGTGCCTACCGACGCCAGGGCCAGATCTGGGTCGAAGGCGATCACCTCTGCCGCGCCGCCCTGGAGCGCGGGGTGCGACCACAATGGGCGGTCATCAGTGAACGCGCCTGGGGGCAGGTTCCGGCCAGCTGGTATGCCGGTGCCGAACGTCTGGCGGTGCTTGATGATGCGCTGTTTGTCCAGGCCAGCACGCTGGAATCGCCGGCTAGCATGGGCTTCCTGCTGCCGTGGTCGGATCAGCAGGCAGTGTTGCAGCCGCAGCAGGACAGCATCGTGCTGGACCGGGTACAGGATGCCGGCAATGTCGGTTCCATCTTGCGTACTGCCAGTGCCATGGGCTTTCGCCAGATACTGGCACTCAAGGGCACGGCCGCGCTGTGGTCGCCCAAGGTGCTGCGTGCCGGCATGGGGGCCCACTTTGGCCTGCAGCTGCATGAAGGCCTGTCGCTGGATGACCTTGACGCGTTGCAGGTACCGCTGCTGGTCACCCATTTGCAAGGCGCACAACTGCTGCATGAGGCAGCGTTGCCGCGCCCATGCGCCTGGGTCATGGGGCATGAAGGGCAGGGCGTGCAGCAGGGCCTGGTTGATCGTGCCAGCCTGCTGTTGCGTATTGCCCAGCCGGGCGGCGAAGAGTCGCTCAACGTGGCGAGTGCTGCCGCCATCTGCCTTTACGCCAGTTCCATTGCACGCTGACCGGGTTTTCATCAGGGAAATCCATACGCTTGCAATGCTGCTCGGATATAATGAGGGGCTTCACAGCACACCCGGCGCCTGCCGCGATTCAAGTTCTCATGCTAATTCGGTGCTGAGCCATGCACCCTCTACCCAGGGCATGGTGGTTCTTGCGTCTGCCTGGCGACCGTCCATTTTGTCGACCCCGCATCCTCTTCTATCGGAGAACCACGTGCTCTTGTCCCAGCAGGCACCCTTTCCCACCGCTATCCTCACCCTGGCCGACGGCTCGGTCTTCATTGGCCAGTCCATCGGTGCTGCCGGCATCACCACTGGCGAGGTGGTTTTCAACACCTCCATGACCGGTTACCAGGAAATCCTGACCGATGCCAGCTATGCCCGCCAGATCGTCACGCTGACCTATCCCCACATTGGCAACTACGGCACCAACCCGGAAGACGTCGAGTCGCGCGACCTGTTCGCCGCCGGCCTGGTGATCCGTGACCTGCCGCTGGTCGCCTCCAACTTCCGCAGCACCGCTACCCTGCAGGAATACCTGCAGAGCCACGACACGGTGGCCATTGCCGGTATCGATACGCGCCGCCTGACGCGCCACCTGCGTGACCACGGATCGCAGAACGGCTGCATCATGGCGCTCGACAGCGCGCGTGCGCCGACGCAGCAGGAAATTGACCAGGCCATCGCCGCTGCCAAGGCCGCACCGTCCATGGCTGGCCAGGATCTGGCCCAGGTGGTGACCTGCACCCAGCCCTACACCTGGACCCAGACCGAGTGGGTGCTGGGCGAGGGTTACGGCAACCTGGAAGAACCCGAGTTCCATGTCGTCGCCTATGACTATGGCGTCAAGCACAACATCCTGCGCATGCTGGCCGGCCTTGGCTGCAAGCTGACCGTGGTGCCGGCGCAGACACCGGCGGCCGAGGTGCTGGCGATGAACCCGGACGGCGTGTTCCTGAGCAACGGCCCTGGCGATCCGCAGCCTTGCGATTACGCCATCAAGGCGATCAGCGAGATCGTTGACAGTGGCAAGCCGACCTTCGGCATCTGCCTGGGCCACCAGCTGCTGGCACTGGCCAGCGGTGCCACGACCTACAAGATGAAGTTTGGCCACCACGGTGGCAACCATCCGGTCAAGGACCTGGACAACGGTCGCGTCAGCATCACCAGCCAGAACCATGGCTTTGCCGTGGACGGCGACAACCTGCCGGCCAATCTGCGCGTCACGCACCAGAGCCTGTTCGATGGCACGCTGCAGGGTATTGCCCGCACCGACCAGCCGGCCTTCAGCTTCCAGGGCCACCCGGAAGCCTCCTGCGGCCCGCACGACATCGACTACCTGTTCGATCGCTTCATCCAGCTGATGCGCGAAGCCAAGGCCTGATTACGCCAGCGCTGCCCGCGTGCGCCCACAAGGCGCGGCGGGCATCCACAGAACGCACTTCATTCGAAATACCATGCCAAAACGTTCAGACATCAAGAGCATTCTCATCATCGGTGCCGGCCCCATCATCATCGGCCAGGCCTGTGAATTCGACTATTCCGGCGTGCAGGCCTGCAAGGCGCTGCGCGACGAGGGTTACAAGGTCATCCTGATCAACAGCAACCCGGCCACGATCATGACCGACCCGGCCACGGCCGATGTCACCTACATCGAGCCGATCAACTGGAAGACGGTCGAGAAGATCATCGCCAAGGAGCGCCCCGACGCGATCCTGCCGACCATGGGTGGCCAGACCGCGCTGAACTGCGCGCTGGACCTGTGGCGCAACGGCGTGCTCAACAAGTACCGCGTCGAGTTGATCGGCGCATCGCCCGAAGCCATCGACAAGGCCGAGGATCGCCAGAAGTTCAAGGACGCCATGACCCGCATCGGTCTGGGTTCGGCCCGTTCCGGCATCGCCCACACCATGGCCGAAGCCTGGGACGTGCAAAAGAGTGTCGGCTTCCCGACCATCATTCGCCCGAGCTTCACGCTGGGTGGTACTGGTGGCGGCATCGCCTATAACGCGGAAGAGTTCGAGACCATCTGCAAGCGCGGCCTGGAAGCTTCCCCGACCAACGAGCTGCTGATCGAGGAATCGTTGCTGGGCTGGAAAGAGTACGAGATGGAAGTGGTGCGCGACAAGGCGGACAACTGCATCATCGTCTGCTCGATCGAGAACTTGGACCCGATGGGCGTGCACACTGGTGACTCGATCACCGTGGCACCGGCACAGACGCTGACCGACAAGGAATACCAGCTGATGCGCAACGCCTCGCTCGCCGTGCTGCGCGAGATTGGCGTCGATACCGGCGGTTCCAACGTGCAGTTCGCGGTCAACCCGAAGGATGGCCGCATGATCGTGATCGAGATGAACCCGCGTGTGTCGCGTTCCTCGGCACTGGCTTCCAAGGCGACCGGCTTCCCGATCGCCAAGATTGCCGCCAAGCTGGCTGTGGGTTACACGCTGGACGAGCTGCGCAACGAGATTACTGGCGGCGCCACGCCGGCCAGCTTCGAGCCGACGATTGACTACGTGGTCACCAAGATCCCGCGTTTTGCTTTCGAGAAATTCCCGGCTGCCGATAACCGCCTGACCACGCAGATGAAGTCCGTGGGCGAAGTGATGGCCATCGGCCGCACCTTCCAGGAGTCGTTCCAGAAAGCCCTGCGTGGCCTGGAAGTCGGCGTTGACGGCATGAACGAAAAGACCCAGGACCGCGAGATCCTGGAAAAGGAACTGGGCGAGCCCGGTCCCGAGCGCATCTGGTACGTGGGCGACGCCTTTGCCGCCGGCTGGACCGTGGAAGAAGTGCACCAGCTGACCAAGATCGATGTCTGGTTCCTGGTGCAGATCGAGGAAATCGTCAAGATCGAACTGGCGATTGACAAGCTCTACGAAGAAAAGGGCGAAGCCGCGCTGGCCGCCATTGGTGCCGACACGTTCCGCATGCTCAAGCAGAAGGGCTTCAGCGACCGCCGTCTGGCCAAGCTGCTGCACACCACCGACAAGGCGGTGCGCGAAGCGCGCCAGGCACTGAACGTGCGCCCGGTCTACAAGCGCGTGGACACCTGCGCCGCCGAGTTTGCCACCGATACTGCCTACATGTACTCCACCTACGAGGAAGAGTGCGAGGCCGAGCCCACCAGCAACAAGAAGATCATGGTGCTGGGCGGTGGCCCCAACCGCATCGGCCAGGGCATCGAGTTCGATTACTGCTGCGTGCACGCCGCGCTCGCCATGCGTGAAGACGGTTACGAGACCATCATGGTCAACTGCAACCCCGAGACCGTCTCCACCGACTACGATACTTCCGATCGTCTGTACTTCGAGCCGCTGACGCTGGAAGACGTGCTGGAAATTGTCGACAAGGAAAAGCCGACTGGTGTGATCGTGCAGTACGGTGGCCAGACGCCGCTGAAGCTGGCGCTCGGCCTGGAAGCGGCCGGCGTGCCGATCATCGGTACTTCGCCCGACATGATCGACGCCGCAGAAGACCGTGAGCGCTTCCAGAAGCTGCTGCATGAACTGAACCTGCTGCAGCCGCCGAACGCCACGGCGCGTACCGAAGCCGAGGCGCTGGACAAGGCGACCGAGCTGGGCTACCCGCTGGTGGTGCGTCCCAGCTACGTGCTGGGTGGCCGTGCCATGGAAATCGTGCATGAGCAGCGCGACCTGGAGCGCTACATGCGCGAAGCGGTCAAGGTCAGCAACGATTCCCCGGTGCTGCTGGATCGTTTCCTGAGCGATGCCATCGAATGCGACGTGGACTGCGTGCGCGATACCGCCGGCCGTACCTTTATCGGCGGCGTGATGGAGCATATCGAGCAGGCTGGCGTGCACAGTGGTGACTCCGGTTGTTCGCTGCCGCCGTACTACCTGAGCCAGGCCACGGTCGACGAGATCAAGCGCCAGACGCGCGCCATGGCCGAGGCCCTGAACGTGGTCGGCCTGATGAACGTGCAGTTTGCGATCCAGGAAAAAGTCCAGGAAGACGGTAGCAAGCAGGACGTGATCTACGTGCTGGAAGTCAACCCGCGTGCCAGCCGTACCGTGCCCTTCGTCAGCAAGGCGACCGGCATCCAGCTGGCCAAGGTGGCCGCGCGCTGCATGGCCGGCCAGACGCTGGACCAGCAGGGCGTTGGCGAGGAAGTCACGCCGCCGTATTTCAGTGTCAAGGAAGCCGTGTTCCCCTTCGTCAAGTTCCCGGGCGTGGACACCATCCTCGGTCCCGAGATGAAGTCCACCGGCGAGGTGATGGGCGTTGGCAAGACCTTTGGCGAAGCCTTCCTGAAGGCCCAGCTGGGTGCCGGCGAAAAGCTGCCGACTTCCGGCAAGGTGTTCCTGACCGTGAAGAATAGCGACAAGCCGACGGCAATCAAGATCGCTAGCCAGCTGGTCGAGATGGGCTTCGAGCTGGTCGCCACGCGCGGCACGGCCAAGGCCATCAGCGATGCCGGCGTGCCTTGTGCCACTGTCAACAAGGTGGCCGAAGGCCGTCCGCACATCGTCGACATGATCAAGAACAACGAGATCGTGATGGTGATCAACACGGTGGAAGAGCGTCGCAACGCAATCGCCGATAGCCGTGCCATCCGCACCAGCTCGCTGGTCGCCGGTGTCACCACCTACACCACGATTGCGGCAGCCGAAGCCGTGGTGGAAGGCATGCAGTTCGTCGACAAGCTGGGCGTGATTTCCGTCCAGGAGATGCACGCGCACCTCAACGCTTGACCTTGTCTGCCATTTGGGCATAATGAGCCCATTCATGACCGCCGGGACGCAAGACCCGGCGGTTTCGCTTTATTGGACCGATTCCGGTCAACAGCAAGAACAACACGAGACCATGACTACCTATCCCATCACCGTCAACGGTGCCGAAAAACTCAAGACCGAACTGCAACGCCTGAAGACCAAGGACCGTCCCGAAGTCATCAACGCCATCGCCGAGGCGCGCGCCCAGGGTGACCTGAGCGAGAACGCCGAATACGAGGCCGCCAAGGATCGCCAGGGCTTTATCGAAGGCCGTATCAAGGAAATCGAAGGCAAGCTGGCCGCCGCCAAGATCATCGATCCGGTGGCGCTCGACGCCGGCGGCAAGGTGGTGTTTGGTGCCACCGTCGACCTGGAAGAGGAAGAGTCCGGCGAAGCCGTGACCTACCAGATCGTCGGCGAAGACGAGGCTGACCTCAAGCTGGGCCTGATCAACGTCGGCAGCCCGATCGCACGTGCGCTGATCGGCAAGGAAGAGGGCGATACCGCCGTGGTGCAGGCACCGGGCGGTACCAAGTCCTACGAAATCGTGGGCGTGCGCTACATCTGATCCCGGGAACTGCCATGAAAGAACGCCAGCACCTGATCAGCACCATCGTGGCAGCCATCTGGCTGGGCAGCATGTCGGTGATCGGCTTCATGGCCGTGCCGCTGCTGTTCAAGTACCTGCCGAGTACGGCCGTGGCGGGCAATATGGCCGGCCAGTTGTTCCTCGCGCAGGGCTGGGTTTCCATCATCAGCATCGTCGTGCTGCTGGTGATTTTCCGCGCGCGCCTGCGTGACTACGCCATGACGCGTTACGAGGGCGATGGCCAGCTCAAGGCGCTGGACCCGGCGCACAAGCCGAACATGCTGTATTTTGGCGTGCTGATCACGGCCATTCTGCTGACCATGCTGCTGGTGCTGGTGGCTGCGCCGCGCATCCAGGCGCGCGAAAACCTGGCGCTGTGGCATGGCGTGGGCACTTTCCTCTATGTGGCGCAATGGCTGTGCGCCCTGATCGCCGTCATCCGGCTGCAGCAGCGCCGTACCTGATCTGCCTGTTTGTTCCTTAGCGCTGGCCCGGTTGCTGGGCCTCGGGGCGCGGTCGCTGCGCCGGTACCAGCTCTATCGGCTGGGTCTGGCCTTCGCGCAGCACGGTAAAGCTGGCGGCCACGCCGGGTGTCAGTGCCGCCACGGCGGACAGCACTTCCTGCACATTGCGGATCGGCTTGCCATTTACCGCAGTGATAATGTCGCCCGGTCGCATCTGCGCCAGACTAGCCGGGCCACCCTGCACGATGCCGGTGATGATCACGCCCTGGTTGGCCTTGGCCTTGAAGGTTTCGGCGATTTCCGGCGTGATGTCGTTCGGCTCCACGCCAATCCAGCCGCGAGTGACATGGCCGTTGGTGACGATGCTGTCCAGCACATGCTTGGCGGTGCTGGTTGGCGTGGCAAAACCGATGCCCATATAGCCACCGGTACGCGAATAGATCGCGGTATTGATGCCGACCAGGTTGCCATGAATGTCGACCAGGGCACCGCCCGAATTGCCCGGATTGATCGCGGCATCGGTCTGGATGAAGTTTTCGAAGGTGTTGATGCCGAGCTGACTGCGGCCCAGCGCACTGACGATGCCACTGGTCACGGTCTGGCCGACGCCAAACGGATTGCCGATCGCCAGTACCGGATCGCCTACCTGCAGGCTTTCCGAATCGCCCAGCGTGATTGCCGGCAGCTCCTTGATCTCGGTCTGCAGCACGGCCAGGTCGGTATCGGGATCGGTGCCGATGATGCGTGCCATGGTGCGGCGGCCATCGTGCAACAAGACCTCGATCGTGGTGGCACCCTCGACCACGTGGTTGTTGGTCAGGATATAGCCGGACGGGCTGACGATCACGCCACTGCCAACGCCGGAAAACAGGTCTTCCTCGCTGTTGCCATCGCCCGGTGCCGACAGGCTGGGTGCGGCCTGGCGCTCATCAGGGTTGGTCAGGATGCTGACGACGGAGGGCGCGGCCTTCTGTGCTGCCGTGCGCAGGGTTTCGGTTTGCGCGCTCGGGACCGGCTTGTCCCGTGCCGGTGCCTCGATCACGGTGACACTCTTGTAATCCCCCGTCCGCGACACCCAGTCCGGGCGCACGGCCGCCACCACCAGGAACAGGGCGAGCGCAACCGTCACAACCTGCGAGAATAGCAACCAGAATCTTTTCATCCGGACATTGTCGCTGAAATTGCCTGCACAGCCGTGGCAGGCGCCTGGCGCGATGGCATTACAGGAGTCAAGCGATGTTGCGATCCGACTTGCTGCAGGAACTGGACCAGATCCTGCAGCCCTGGAATTTCAAGGACTATGGTCCCAACGGCCTGCAGGTCGAGGGACGCGCAGAAGTTCGGCGGCTGGTCACTGGCGTCACCGCCAGCCGGGCGCTGATCGAGGCCGCCATCGAGGCCCAGGCCGATGCCATCCTGGTGCACCACGGCCTGTTTTGGCGTGGCCAGACTGGCGTCGTGACTGGCTGGATGCGCCAGCGTCTGAAACTGCTGCTTGGCCACGACATCAACCTGCTGGCCTATCACCTGCCACTCGATGCCCATCCGGAACTTGGCAACAACGCCCAATTGGCGCGCCAGCTCGGTCTGGTCACGCAGCGCCAGTTTGGCGAGCAGAACCTGATCAGCATCGGCCAGCCGGAGCAGGGCGAGTTTGCCAGTGCCCAGACACTCGCCGATCATGTCAGTGCGCGGCTGGGTCGATCCGTGCAATTGGCTGATGGCTTGCCACCAGGTCGTCCGGTGCGCACCATCGCCTGGTGTACCGGTGGCGCCCAGGGCCAGTTCGAGGCCGCACTCGAGGCTGGCGCCGATGCCTACCTCACCGGTGAAATGTCCGAGCCGCAACCGCACTACGCGCGGGAATGCGAAGCCGCCTTCCTGGCCTGTGGTCACCATGCGACCGAGCGCTACGGCGTGCAGGCACTAGGTGCCGAAATCGCCCGCCGCTGCCAGCTGGAACATATTCACATCGATATCGACAATCCGGCATGACTACGCAACTGCTGGCCCTGAGCATGGGCGACCCTGCCGGCATTGGTCCGGAAATCATCATCAAGGCTTGCGCTGAACAGCCGCAACTGATGCGCCATGTCTGCGTCGTCGGCGACCTGCAGGTGTTGCAGCGCGCCCTGCAGGTGTGCCGCGAACAGCTGCCGGATCAATCCTGGCCGGAACTGCGACCTGTTGCCGATTGGCAGCAGGCCGCAGAGCAAACAGGGCAGGCTGGTCAGCTGCTGCTGTTGCAGGCATGCGACAGCCCGGCTGTCATGCCGGTGTTTGGCGAGGTTCAGGCCGAGGCGGGTCGCATGGCGGCCGACTGCATTCTGGCTGGTGCCCAGGCAGCACTGGAGGGCCGCGCCGCCGCCCTGGTCACGGCTCCGATCCACAAGGAGGCGCTGGCGCTGGCCGGCGTGGATTACCCCGGACATACCGAACTGCTGCAGGCCTGCGCTGCGCGCCATGCCGGCGTGTCGGTTGTGCAGATGCCGGTGCGCATGATGCTGGCCAACCATGAGCTGCGCACCGTACTGAACAGCATCCATGTCAGCCTGCGCGATGCCATCGAGCAGGTCAGCGCGCAGCAGGTGCTGGACACCATCCGCATCACGCATGATTTCCTGCTGCGCACCGTGTGTGCCCGGCTGCAGCGCCCGCCGCGGATTGCCCTGGCCGGGCTGAATCCGCATGCCGGCGAAGGCGGGCTGTTCGGGTGCGAGGAAATCGATGCCATCTTGCCGGCCATCGAGGCAGCGCGGGAGCAGGGCATGGACGTGCATGGCCCGTATCCGCCTGACACCGTCTTCATGCAGGCGCGCGCTGCCAGCCAGCAGGAGCCGCCATTCTGCGATGCGGTGATCGCCATGTACCACGATCAGGGCCTGATTCCGGTCAAGTACCTGGGGGTAGAGCAGGGCGTCAATGTCACGCTCGGACTGCCGTTGGTGCGTACCAGCCCGGACCACGGCACCGCCTTCGATCTGGCCGGCACGGCGCGCGCCGACTGCGCCAGCCTGCTGGAGGCCGTGCGCATGGCGCGCTGGATGACCAGTGGCAGCATGGACTGAACCTGCAGGCACAAAAAAGCCCCGCCATGGCGGGGCTTGAACAGGCAACCGAAGCAGGTATTACTTCTTCAGGCTGTCACGGATTTCGCGCAGCAGCACGATGTCCTCGGCCGGAGCCTCGGGAGCGGCTTCTTCCGGCTTGCGCATGCGGTTCACCTGCTTGATCATCATGAAGATGACAAAGGCCAGCAGGAGGAAGTTGATCACGATGGTGATGAAGTTGCCATAGGCCAGCACCGGCACGCCGGCTTCCTGCAGCGCTGCCAGGTTGTTGGCCACGCCGGCCGGAATATTGCCCAGCACCACGTACATGTTGGAGAAGTCGATATCACCGATCACGGCGCCGATCAGCGGCATGACGATGTCCTTCACCAGCGAATCGACGATCTTGCCGAAGGCCGCACCGATGATCACACCGACGGCCAGATCCATCACATTGCCCTTGGTGGCAAATTCCTTGAATTCCTTGAGCATTCCCATGACTTATCCTTTCTTTGGGTTGAGGGAGGTCAAAAACGTGTGCGAGTATGGCACAAATAAAATTCCTGCAACGCTTCGCTTACATTGAATAACACACTGTCACTGGGCTACAATCTGGCAGTTAACCCTGTTGTGAACAAGCGTAACAGCGCATCGTGAGGATTCCCATGAGTAATACAGTAGAACCAGTAGACGCCAGCAAACGCACCTGGCTGATCGCATCCGGTTGTGCAGGTGTGGCAGGGGGTGTCGCTGCTGCAGTGCCCTTGGTGCGGTATTTCCAGCCCTCCGAGGCGGCCAAGGCCGCTGGTGCTGCCGTCCAGGCCGACGTCTCTGCCCTCCAGCCCGGTGAAATGATGACCGTCGAGTGGCGTGGCAAGCCGATCTGGATCCTGCGTCGCACGCAGGAAATGCTGGAATCCCTGAAGAACATCGAAGGCCAACTGGCAGACCCTGCCTCTGACCGCAACAACGTCCCGACGCCGGAGTACGCCAAGAACCAGTGGCGCTCCACCAACCCGGAATACTTCGTTGCCGTCGGCATCTGTACCCACCTGGGCTGCTCTCCCAGCAGCAAGTTCACGCCGGGTGCACAGCCGTCGCTGCCGAACGACTGGCCGGGTGGCTTCTTCTGCCCCTGCCACGGTTCCACCTTCGACCTGGCCGGTCGCGTGTTTGCCAACAAGCCGGCACCCGACAACCTGGAAATCCCGCCCTATACCTTCCTGTCCGAGACGCAGCTGCTGATCGGCGAGACCCAACAGGCTTGAGGTGAAACAACATGGCTGAATTCAAAGAAATTTCTCCCAACGCGCCGGCAACGGCCAAGCTGGGCAACTGGTTCGAGAACCGTTTCCCGACGCTGTTCTCCGCCTATCGCGTGCACATGTCCGAGTACTACGCGCCGAAGAACTTCAACTTCTGGTATGTGTTCGGCGTGCTGTCCATGGTCGTGCTGATCATCCAGATCGTGACTGGCATCTTCCTGGTCATGAACTACAAGCCCGATGCCAATCTGGCATTTGCTTCCGTCGAATACATCATGCGTGACGTGCCTGCCGGCTGGTGGGTGCGCTACATGCACTCCACCGGCGCTTCCGCCTTCTTCGTGGTGGTCTACCTGCACATGTTCCGCGGCATGATGTACGGCAGCTACCGCAAGCCGCGCGAGCTGGTGTGGCTGTTTGGTTGCGGCATCTTCCTGGCGCTGATGGCCGAGGCCTTCATGGGCTACCTGCTGCCCTGGGGACAGATGTCCTACTGGGGTGCCCAGGTGATCGTGAACCTGTTTGCTGCGATCCCGCTGGTCGGTCCCGACCTGGCGCTGCTGATCCGTGGTGACTATGTGGTGAGCGACGCCACCCTGAACCGCTTCTTCAGCCTGCACGTGATTGCCGTTCCGCTGGTCCTGATTGGCCTGGTGGCTGCACACATCTTCGCGCTGCACGACGTGGGTTCCAACAACCCCGATGGCATCGAGATCAAGCAAGGCCCGAAGGGCAACCAGTGGTCTGCTACTGCCCCGGCTGATGGCGTTCCGTTCCATCCCTACTACACCGTGCATGACATCTTTGCCGTGTGCGTGTTCCTGTTCGTGTTCTTTGCCGTGGTGTACTTCGCTCCTGAAATGGGCGGCTACTTCCTGGAATACAACAACTTCATCCCGGCTGACCCGATGGTCACTCCGCTGCACATTGCGCCGGTGTGGTACTTCACCAGCTTCTACTCCATGCTGCGTGCCATCACCACCGAAATGGTGTATGTGCTGATGGCGTGTGCGCTGCTGGCGGCCCTGTTCGTCGTGTTGAAGATGAAGCTGTCCAGCATCACCAAGGCCGTGGTCCTGGTGGCTGCCATCGTGGCCTGCGTGCTGATGTACTTCCTGGACGCCAAGTTCTGGGGTGTGGTCGCCATGGGTGGTGCCGTGATCATCCTGTTCTTCCTGCCCTGGCTGGATCAGAGCCCGGTCAAGTCGATCCGTTATCGTCCGACCTGGCACAAGGTGCTGTACGCGATTTTTGTGGTCAACTTCATCGTGCTGGGCTACCTGGGCGTGCTGCCCCCGTTCCCGGTGGGTGAGCGTGTGTCCCAGCTGGGTACGCTGTTCTACTTCGGTTTCTTCCTGCTGATGCCCTGGTGGAGCAAGCTGGGCCAGTTCAAGCCGGTGCCGGAACGCATCACCTACAAGCCCCACTGAGCACACGGACTGGAGATATCAACATGAAACAATTGAAGAAAGTCATTGCCGGTCTGCTGTGTGCTGCAGGCCTGATGGTAGGCGGTAACGCCATGGCGGCAGGTGCCGGTGGTGTGGCCTGGGACAAGGCACCGGTTGACGTCAGCAACCTGCCGTCCCTGCAGAACGGCGTCAAGCTGTTTGCCAACTACTGCCTGAACTGCCACTCTGCTGCTTTCATGCGCTACAACCGCCTGGAAGAAATCGGCCTGACCGAGAAGCAGATCAAGGAAAACCTGATGTTCACCGACATGAAGTACGGTGAAGGCATGAAGGTTGCCATGAGCAAGGCTCAGGGCAAGGAGTGGTTCGGCAACGCACCGCCGGACCTGACGCTGGTGGCACGTTCCCGCGCCGGTGCAGGCGGCAGCGGTGCTGACTATCTGTACACCTATCTGCGCGGCTTCTACCGTGACGACAATGCGCCCACGGGCTGGAACAACGTCGTGTTCAACAACGTCGCCATGCCGCACGCCATGTGGGAGCTGCAGGGCGAGCGCAAGCCGGTGTTTGAAATGCACAAGGTAGGCGACACTGAAACCCCGGTCTTTACCGGCAAGTGGGAGCAGGTGACGCCGGGTACCATGGAGCCGGCCCTGTTTGACCAGGCCGTTGGCGATCTGGTCAACTACCTGCAGTGGATGGCCGAGCCGGTGCAACAGACGCGCAAGACCATCGGCTTCTATGTGCTGGCCTTCCTGGCAGTGTGTATCTTCCTGACCTGGCGTCTGAACAAGGCGTTCTGGAAAGAAGTGCGCTAAGCACACCGTGCTAAGCTATCCCTGAACTGACAGGGTCAAGCGGAGTGGACAGTCCTTCAGGGAGTCCACTCCTTTGGTTTTTTGTTCATCGTATTCATTGCGTTGACTTACAGGAGTTTTTTGCCATGATGGTTTTGTATTCGGGAACGACTTGCCCGTTTTCTCACCGCTGCCGTTTCGTTCTGTTCGAAAAGGGCATGGACTTCGAAATCCGTGACGTCGACCTGTACAGCAAGCCGGAAGACATCAATGTCATGAACCCCTATGGCCAGGTGCCGATCCTGGTCGAGCGTGACCTGATCCTGTACGAGTCGAACATCATCAACGAGTACATCGACGAGCGCTTCCCGCACCCGCAGCTGATGCCGGGTGACCCGGTGGATCGCGCGCGTGTGCGCCTGTTCCTGCTCAACTTCGAAAAGGAGCTGTTCACACATGTCTCCGTACTGGAAAACCGCACGTTGAAGAGCACCGACAAGTCGCTGGAAAAGGCGCGCAGCCAGATCCGCGACCGACTGACGCAGTTGGCGCCGGTGTTCCTGAAGAACAAGTACATGCTGGGCGAGAACTTCTCCATGCTGGACGTGGCGATTGCGCCGCTGCTGTGGCGTCTGGACTACTACGGCATCGAGCTGAGCAAGAATGCTTCGCCGCTGCTGAAGTACGCCGAGCGCATCTTCTCGCGTCCGGCCTATATCGAGGCACTGACGCCGTCCGAAAAGGTCATGCGCCGCTGAGCCACAGGAAACGCCCATGTCTGAAGCTAGCGACATCCGCCCGTACATGATCCGTGCCTGGCACGAATGGTGTACCGACAATGGATTCACGCCGTATCTGCTGGTCAAGGTCAACCAAACGGTGGCCGTGCCGCTCGAGTTCGTGCAGAACGGCGAGATCGTGCTGAACGTGGACCTGGATGCTACCGGTGGCCTGAGTCTGGGCAATGAGCTGATCCGCTTCAAGGCCCGTTTTTCAGGCAAGGTGCGCGACATCATCGTGCCGGTCGATCGGGTGCAGGCCATTTATGCGCGTGAAAACGGGCAGGGCATGGGCTTTGAGGTGCTGGAGGAAGAGCAGCAGACTGACGCCCAGGATGCGGCCGAAGTGGATGCCGATGCGGACACCGCGACGCCTGCGACAGGCTTGCAGGTGCTTGAAAAGTCTGCTTCCGAGGCTGCAGCCAAGGCTGAAGACAAGCGTCCGGCAGGCAAGTCGGGCAGCACGCTGCGGATTGTCAAATAAGTCGCTATTGACCATGAAATGGCAATTTCCATGGGTATAATGCGGGCTTCGCCGGCTTAGCTCAGTTGGTAGAGCACCCGCCTTGTAAGCGGTAGGTCGTCAGTTCGAATCCGACAGCCGGCACCATTCAAAAATACCAGTTTCCGTTTGGAGCTGGTATTTTTTTATGCAAATTTGCCGGAAATCCGGAAACGTGTCATTCCTGTTACCGACTTTGCATCGCTTCCTGCGGCGCTGGTCGCAGGTAGAATAGCACCATGTCTTATCTGGTCCTCGCCCGCAAATACCGTCCGCGCAGCTTCCTCGAAATGGTGGGGCAGGAGCACGTGGTGCAGGCGCTGACCAATGCGCTGAACACGCAGCGCCTGCACCATGCCTACATGTTCACCGGCACGCGTGGTGTCGGCAAGACCACGGTATCGCGCATCCTGGCCAAGTCGCTCAACTGCACCGGGCCGGATGGCAACGGCCAGGTCACGGCCGAACCGTGTGGCGTTTGCCAGGCCTGCACCGAGATCGATGCCGGCCGCTTTGTCGATTACATCGAACTGGACGCGGCGTCCAACCGCGGCGTGGACGAAGTGCAGGGCCTGCTTGAACAGGCGATCTACAAGCCGGTGCAGGGTCGCTTCAAGGTCTTCATGATCGACGAAGTGCACATGCTCACCAACACCGCCTTCAACGCCATGCTGAAGACACTAGAAGAGCCGCCGGAATACCTCAAGTTCGTATTGGCCACCACCGATCCGCAAAAGGTGCCGGTCACGGTGCTGAGCCGCTGCCTGCAGTTCAACCTGCGACCGATGGTGCCGGAAACTGTGTTCGCCCATCTGGAGCACGTGTTGGGCTCCGAAGGCATTGCAGCCGAGCCGGGCGCGCTGCATCTGCTGTCACGCGCGGCGCGTGGCTCCATGCGCGATGCGCTGTCGCTGACCGACCAGGCGATTGCCTTCAGCAGCGGCCAGGATGGTGCGGGTGGCCTGCGTACCGAATCCATTCGCCAGATGCTGGGCAGTGTCGATTCCAGCTATGTGCATCGCATGATCGAGGCACTGGCGCTGGCGCAGCCGGCACAATTGCTGGAACTGGTCAAGACCTTGCAGACGCATGGCCTCTCAGCCGCGCATGCGCTGGAGGACATGACACAGGTGCTGCAGCGCATGGCGGTGTACCAGATGGTGCCCGATGCCGCTGGCCAGTCCCATCCGGACGAAGAAGAGATCCGCCGTCTGGCCATCCTGATGCCGGCAGATGAAACCCAGCTGCTGTACAGCATCTGCCTGCAAGGCAGGCAGGAGTTGGGCCTGGCGCCCGATGAATATGCGGCGCTGGTGATGGTGCTGCTGCGCCTGCTGGCGTTCAAGCCCACGGCGGCGGCCCAGCCTGTGGCTGCGGCCGGCGCTGAAAAAAAAACACTGAACACGACTGAGCCTGCACCGGCTCCAGCGCAGGCCGCGCCGCTGGCTCCCACCGCACCGGATCATCCACCTGCGGCCGCCATACCGCCAGCCGGCCAGGGCGCGCAGACCGTCAGCTCTGCAACGCCTGCGCCGACAGAAGCACCTGTTGCACCGGTACGATCCGAACCTGTGGCTGCTGCTGGCACGCCAGATGTTGAAGCGGTCGTGGCAAAAGTACCCGTAGCCGTGCCCCCACCGGCCAGTATCCCGCCCTGGGAGGATATCCCGCCAGCCGCTGACATGGTCATGCCTGAAGCGGAAGTTGCTGTGGCCGTGGCGCCCGCGCCCGCTGCAGCGACCGTGGCAGAGACGCCCAAACCGGCAGCAGCCGCTGTGCCAGCGGAAGACCTGATGCGCCTGCCGGTGCGCAGCATGACGCCGCCGCGTGCCGAACTGGCTGTGCCGGATGAGGCGAAGGTCGTCGAAGCACGACGCCTGTTGCCGACCGAGTATGGCGATCTGTGGAGCCAGCTGGCCACGCAAATCGTGCAGCAGGGCCTGGTCACGGCCTTTACGCGCGAGCTGTTGCTGCAGTCGCAGTTGCTGGAACAGGCGCAGAATGAAGGCGGCCAGGCGCTCTGGACGCTGCGTGTCGAATCCGAAACCCTGCAGCATGAGCCCAGCCGCAAGCGTCTGGAGCAGGCGCTGGCTGATATCGGATATCCGGTGCTGCTGCAAGTAGTGCTGGGGCGTGTCGTTGACAGCCCGGCCATGCGCATTACGCAGACGCGCGAAGAGCAGCGCCAGCATGCCGAGCAGCTGTTCGGCAGCCACCCCTTCGTGCAGCAGATGGTGCAGCAGATGGAGGCCCAGATCGTGCCCGGCAGCGTGCAGCTGCTGGAGACCGCGGCAGCGGATCCGGTTGATCCGGCTGCCTGAATCCCGAATCCCCTGAATCGGCCCTGGTCGCAGGGCTACCCTGACAAGCAAAGGAAACACCATGTTCAACAAAGGACAACTCGCCGGCCTGATGAAGCAGGCGCAAGCCATGCAGGACAACCTGAAGAAGGCACAGGACGAACTGGCCAACGTCGAAGTGACGGCCGAATCCGGCGCCGGCCTGGTCAAGGTCACCATGACCTGCAAGCACGACGTCAAGCGCGTCGAGATTGATCCCAGCCTGCTGGATGACGACAAGGAAATGCTGGAAGACCTGGTTGCCGCCGCCTTCAACGCTGCCGTACGCAAGGCTGAGGAAGTCAGCTCCGAAAAAATGTCCAAGCTGATGCCAGCCGGCATGCCGGGTATGCCCGCCGGCATGAAGTTCCCGTTCTGATCGCGCCGTGAGCCAGGCCCATGCGCTGGACGCCCTGATCGAGGCCTTGCGACGCCTGCCCGGCGTGGGTGTGCGTTCGGCCTCGCGCATGGCCTTTCACCTGCTGCAGCATGACCGGTCCGGTGCCGAGCAGCTGGCGCAGGCGCTGCAGCATGCCTGCCAGAGCGTGCACCATTGCCGCTTGTGCAATACCTTCACCGAGCAGGAGATCTGCAGCACCTGCCAGGATCCGACACGCGATTCGGGCTTGCTGTGCGTGGTCGAAACGCCGGCAGACCAGTCGGCGCTGGAGCGCACCCAGGCCTACCGCGGCCTGTATTTCGTGCTGATGGGCAAGCTCAGTCCGCTGGACGGTATCGGCCCGAAGGATATCGGGCTGGGACGCCTGTTGCAGCGGGTGGAAGAGGGCCAGGTCAAGGAAGTGATCCTGGCGACCAATTTCACCGCCGAAGGCGAGGCCACGGCACATGTGCTGACTGAGCTGCTGAAGACGCGTGGCGTGCAGGTGACCCGACTGTCACGCGGGGTTCCGGTAGGCAGCGAGCTGGAGTATGTCGATCTGGGTACCATTGCCTATGCGCTGAGTGACCGGCGCTGATACTGACAAGGACGACCCATGGCTGGACTGAGCCCCGATACCCCGCATCCCACCGGCATTACCGTACATACCCAATCGCGCCAGCTGGAAGTGAGTTTTGATGACGGCAAGCAGTTTCTGCTGCCGTTTGAATTGCTGCGCGTGTATTCCCCGTCGGCCGAGGTCAAGGGCCATGGCGAAGGCCAGGAAGTCCTGCAGACCGGCAAGCGCCTGGTCGAGATCGTGGACCTGACACCGGTCGGGCACTACGCGATCCAGCCGCGTTTCAGTGATGGCCACGACAGCGGCATCTACTCCTGGGATTACCTCTACAAGCTCGGCAACGAGCAGCAGGCCTTGTGGCAGGACTATGAAGAGCGTCTGGCCAAGGCGGGCGCTTCGCGTGACCTGTTGCCGCATGAGCAGGTGGTAGCGCGATCCGGCCAGGGTGGCGGTTGCGGATCGGGCGGCTGCGGCAGCAAGCACTGAGCTGGGCGGCTAGAATGGGGGTTCCGCTCCCCGTGAGCCCCATTTGCAGTAGCCAGCCATGAGCCAGACCCATTTCGGATTCCAGACCGTCGACGAACAAGACAAGGCCAAGCGCGTGCGCGGGGTGTTCGACTCCGTTGCGTCCAAGTACGACATCATGAACGACCTGATGTCGGGTGGACTGCACCGTGCCTGGAAGGCCTATACCGTGATGGTGGCCAACCTGAAAGAGGGCGATCGCGCGCTCGACATTGCCGGCGGTACCGGTGACCTGTCGCTGGCCTTTGCCAAGAAGGTTGGCAAGACCGGCCAGGTGGTGCATACCGATATCAACTACGCCATGCTCAGCACTGGCCGCGAGCGCCTGCTGAACAAGGGTCTGGTGCTGCCGACGGTAGTGTGTGATGCAGAGAAGCTGCCGTTTCCCGATGGCCATTTCGATCTGGTCAGCGTGGCTTTTGGCCTGCGCAACATGACGCACAAGGACGCGGCGCTCAAGGAAATGAACCGCGTGCTCAAGCCGGGCGGCAAGCTGCTGGTGCTGGAGTTCTCGCGCGTGGCCAAGCCGCTGGAAAAAGTCTACGACTGGTACAGCTTCAACGTGTTGCCGCGCATGGGTAGCATGGTGGCCGGCGATGCGGAAAGCTACCGCTACCTGGCGGAATCGATCCGCATGCACCCGGGCCAGGAAGAACTCAAGGCGCTGATGAAGCAGGCCGGCTTTGGCCATGTGGACTACCACAACATGACGGCCGGTGTCGTGGCGCTGCACGTTGGCATCAAGTGCTGATGCAGTCCATAGACCACAATTTACATTGATATCGCTTGCAAATGGGGTCTTGGGACCCCATTTGCTTCATAATCAATCACGCTATTTTCATTATCAGGAGATCCCTTTATGCGACGACTACCGACCATCCTGCTGGCACTGACGCTGGCCCTGACCAGTGTTCACGCCGAAGCCAAGCGCATGGGCGGTGGCAAGTCCATGGGACGCCAGTCTTCCAACGTGACGCAGCAGCAGTCCACCACGCCTCCGGGCGGCGCTGCGCAGGGTACGGCCACGCAGCAGGCGCAACAGCCTGGCCGCCAGGCCAACCAGACGGCACCGGCTGCCAATGCGGCGCCCAAGCGTCCGTGGGCTGGCATGCTGGGCGGCCTGGCCGCTGGTCTGGGCCTGGCCTGGCTGGCGAATGCGCTGGGCTTTGGCGAAGGCCTGGCCAACGTGATGCTGATCCTGCTGGCGGTGATGGCCGCCGTGGTGCTGTGGCGCCTGTTCCGCCGCAATGCGGCACCGGCTGCCCGTCCGGCCCAGGACCTGGCCTACCAGGGTGCCGCCCAGGCACCGCGCAGCTACAACCCGAAGAACGTCGGCAATGACGCCTCGGCCCGCCCGTGGGAAAGCCAGGGTAGCAATTTCCAGGCCAGCCAGCCGGCCGCTGGTGGCAGCATGATCGGTTCGGCTCTGTCTGGTTCGCAGAACTGGGGCGTGCCGGCCGGTTTTGACATCGACGGTTTCCTGACCGCTGCCAAGCGCAACTTCAACACGCTGCAGGACGCCTGGGATCGTGCCGATGCCAGCAGCCTGCGCGCCATGATGACTGACGAGATGCTGGCTGAAGTGCGCCAGCAACTGGCCGAGCGTGAAGCGGAAGGCCGTACCAGCAAGACCGTGGTCGAGAAGCTGGACGCCCAGCTGCTGGGTATCGAGGAAACCGCTGACGACTACCTGGCCAGCGTCGAGTTCTCCGGTATGGTGAACGAGGATGATTCCGGCCTGAGCCCGTTCCGCGAAGTCTGGAACATGAGCAAATCCAAGTCCGGCCAGAGCGGCTGGCTGGTGGCTGGCATCCAGTCGATGCAGTAAATGGTCCGGATCGTGGCGCAAGGCCACGGTTTGTGACACGGCAGCACGCCCGAGGCGGCAGCTGCCATCAAAATCAGGGAGAATGGGGGACTATGGAAACACCACAGTCCCCCTTTTCCTTTCTTGGCCGTCTGGCCGATTCCGCGTCCGGCCTGCTGGACAAGTCTTCCCTGCCTGAAGGCCTGGTGAATGAGCTGCAGCGCCGCGTCGTGCTGGTGCTCAACCATGTCGTGATGCAGGAGCCTGAAGCGCAGCAGCGCCTGCTGCGCCAGAAAGGCCGCATCGTGCTGGCCCAGTGGCGCCAGTTCGACATGCGCCTGCAGATCACGCCGGCCGGCTTGTTCGACCTGGCTGATACTGCTGGTTCGCCCGACCTGGTGATTACTGTCGATCAGGGTTCACCGCTGGATCTGGCCAGGACCGCGATCCAGGGCGGCAAGCCGGCGGTGCGCATCGAAGGCGATGTACAACTGGCCGCCGAGATCAACTGGATGGCGGATCATCTGCGCTGGGACGTCGAGGAAGATCTGGCGCGCGTGATCGGTGATGTGCCGGCACATACGCTGGCGCGCGTGGGCCGCAGCGTGGCCGATGCGGCACGTGGCATGATCGGCAAGGTGGTGCCGGGTGCTGATGCTGCTGATACACCGAAGCAGGGCGGCGGGCAATGAAATTTGCACGTGGCCTGTACATCATCTGGGTCTTTTTCCGCTACGGTCTGGATGAGCTGCTGCTGACCAGCGTGCCGCACAAGGGCTTGCGCATGGTGTCGCGCGTGCTCACCGTGGGGCGCAAGCTGGAACAGCCGCGCGGCGTGCGCCTGCGCATGGCGCTGCAGACGCTGGGCCCGATCTTCGTCAAGTTCGGCCAGGTGCTGTCAACGCGGCGCGACCTGCTGCCGCCAGATATTGCGAATGAGCTGGCCCTGCTGCAGGACCAGGTCGAACCGTTCCCGGCCGAGCAATCGGTGGCCATCATCGAGCGTTCGCTGCGCAAGCCGATCAACGTGCTGTTCACCGAGTTCGAACGTGAGCCGGTGGCCAGCGCCTCGATTGCGCAAGTGCACTTTGCCCGCATGCGCGATCGCCATGGCGTGGAACGCGAAGTCGCGGTCAAGGTGCTGCGTCCGGGCATGCACCAGGTGATCGGCAAGGACCTGAGCCTGATGCGCATGATGGCCGGCTGGGTCGAGCGCCTGAACGAGGACGGGCGCCGGCTGAAGCCGCGCGAGGTCGTGGCCGAATTCGACAAGTACCTGCACGACGAGCTGGATCTGGTGCGCGAGGCGGCCAATGCGGCACAGCTGCGCCGCAACATGGAAGGCCTGGATCTGGTGCTGATTCCGGAGATGTACTGGGAATGCATCACGCAGGATGTGCTGGTGATGGAGCGCATGCGTGGCATTCCGGTGAGCCAGACCGAGCGCCTGCGCGAGCTGGGCGTGGACATTCCGAAGCTGGCACGTGATGGCGTCAACATCTTCTTCACGCAGGTGTTCCGTGACGGTTTCTTCCATGCTGACATGCACCCGGGCAACCTGCTGGTCAGTGTCGAGCCGGCCACGTTTGGCCGCTTCATCCTGCTGGACTTTGGCATCGTTGGCACACTGACCGAGTACGACAAGGAATACCTGGCGCAGAACTTCACTGCCTTTTTCCGCCGTGACTACAAGCGTGTGGCCGAGTTGCACGTGGAAAGTGGCTGGGCTCCCGCCACGACGCGTATCGACGAGCTGGAAGCTGCCGTGCGCGGCGTCTGCGAGCCGTACTTTGACCGTCCGCTGAGCGAGATTTCGCTGGGCATGGTGCTGATGCGCCTGTTCCAGACCTCGCGCCGTTTCCAGGTGGAGATCCAGCCGCAGCTGACGCTGCTGCAGAAGACGCTGCTCAACGTCGAAGGTCTGGGCCGCGACATGGATCCGAACCTGGACCTGTGGAGTACCGCCAAGCCCTTCCTTGAAAAGTGGATGATGGAGCAGATGGGGCCGAAGCGTTTCATCGAGGAGCTCAAGCGCGAAGCCCCGTCGTACGCACGCCTGCTGCCCGAGCTGCCGGTGCTGCTGAGCCGCTTCCTGCGCGAGCAGGGCAAGCCGGCGCAACAGCAGGCCCTGCAGCAACAGCAGAAAGAGCTGCTCGCTCTGCTGAAGGAGCAGCGCCAGACCAATCGCCTGCTGCAGGCAGTGCTGTACGGCGCGATCGGCTTTGGACTGGGCCTGCTGGTGATGCAGCTCCTGCCGCACCTGGGCCTGATTTTCCGCCTGTAAGCGGCCGCGACAACTGTCGCAAATATGCTGCAGTTGGCAGCATGAATGCACCACTGACCACGGTCCGGACTGGTTTCTGCCTGTCCGGACCTTTCTTTGCCCGGATAATGCGCAGCATGGAAATCAGGCCTGACGTCTGAGGGATAACTACATGCTGCTTTTTCTTGTCTTTTTGTACCTGGCGGTGACCATCGGCATTGGCCTGTATGCCGCGCGCCGCGTGAAGAACACGGCCGACTTTGCCGTGGCCGGCCGCAACCTGCCGCTGACCATGATCATCACGCTGACCTTTGCCACCTGGTTCGGCTCCGAGCTGGTGCTGGGGATTCCGGCCAAGTTCATGCAGGACGGCATGGGCGGCATCGTGGAAGACCCGTTTGGCGCCGGCATGTGCCTGATCCTGGTTGGCGTGTTCTTTGCTGCGCGCCTGTACAAGATGGATCTGCTGACCATCAGCGACTACTACAAGGTACGTTACGGCACCTTTGTCGAGGTGTTCTGCTCGATCCTGATCATGATCAGCTACCTGGGCTGGGTCTCGGCGCAGGTGGTGGCGCTGGGTCTGGTGTTCAACCTGTTGTCGAACGACCTGATTTCGGTGCCCTGGGGCATGGCGCTGGGCATGGTGTCCATCCTGGCCTATGAACCGCCCCGGGTTTCGAGGAGGCTGGTTGGTTTAAGTGGACACCTCTGCCAAGGTGTTGCTGTCGGCAAGTTGCCTCCAGTAGTTTGCCTCAGCTTCTGCCGGCGGGATACCCCCGATCGGCGTGAGCAGTCGGACGTGGTTGAACCAGTGCACCCATTGCAGGGTCGCCAGTTCCACGGCTTCCCTGGTCTTCCAGGGGCCCCGGCGATGAATCAGTTCGGCCTTGTATAGCCCGTTGATGGTCTCGGCCAGCGCGTTGTCGTAGCTGTCGCCTTTGCTTCCCACTGATGGCTGGATACCTGCCAGGCCCAGCCGCTCGGTGTAACGGATGCTGACGTACTGGCTGCCCCTGTCGCTGTGGTGCGTCAAGGCATGCGCTGCTGGCTGGCGCTCATACAGGGCCTGTTCCAGCGCATCGAGCACAAAGTCCGTGTGCATGCTGCGGCTGACACGCCAGCCCACGATGCGCCGGGCGTACACATCCACCACGAAGGCCACGTACAGCCAGCCCTGCCAGGTGCTGACGTACGTGAAGTCCGACACCCACAGCTCGTTGGGCCGGCTGGCCTTAAACAGCCGGTTGACATGGTCCAGCGGGCACGGCACTGATGTGTCCGGCGTGGTGGTGCGCATCGTCTTGCCTCTGCGTGCCCCTTGCAAGCCCATGGTACGCATCAGCCGCTCGACTGTGCACCGCGCCACCCGGATGCCCTCGCGGTTCATCTGCAGCCAGACCTTGTCGGCGCCATAGACCTGCCAGTTGGCATGCCACACGCGCTGGATGTCGGCTTTCAAATGGTCGTCATGCTGGGCACGTGCGCTGCGCAGTTGCGGGTTGCGTTGCCGGGCCGCATGGCGCCAGTAACACGACGGGGCCATCTGCAGCACCCGGCAGATGGGCTCGACCCCGTAGTCATCGCGGTGGCGGTCGATATAGGCCTTCACTTCCTGAGCTGGCGGTCGAGCTCCGCCTGCGCGAAAAACGCACTGGCAGTTTTGAGGATCTCATTGGCACGGCGCAGCTCCTTGACTTCGCGCTCCAGTTCCTTGATGCGTCGCGCATCCGAGGTCGTGGTACCCGCACGCAGGCCAGCGTCGATCTCGGCTCTCTTGACCCAATCGTGCAGGGTTTGCGGCACACAGCCAATCTTCGGCGCAATCGATTCGATAGCTGCCCACAACGAAGGGTACTCGGCTCGATGCTCCTGCACCATGCGCACAGCGCGCTCGCGCACTTCCGGGGAAAACTTGTTGGACTTGTTCATGGCTCCATCTTCTCAAGAGTTGGGGCCTCCTCCAAACCCGGGGCGGTTCAGTTCGCGCCCGCGCGGTTGAACATCACGATCAACGATCGCTTCGGTCATCCTGTGCAGCCTGAGGAATGGTTCCTCGTTCCGCTGTTCGTGATCGATGAGGCTGTGGCGCGCATCAAGGATGGCAGTATCACCGGCTACGTGTATGACCCTAATGCCGCGAAGCTGGTGAAGGTATAGGGCAGCCCAAATGCAAGAATAGCCTTGGCCGCTGACCAGGATGAACACCAAGAGGAAAGAGCATGACGAAGCTGCACCAGGACGACCAAACCGAACCGTGTTTCATAACCGACGGCCCGCCGTCCGGCGACCTGCCGATCCCTCCGTATCGAACGATGAACCTGCCGCAAATCCTGGCAGGCCTCGCCGATGGCGAGTTGGCGAGGTGGCCTGGTGACATCGCTGATGCCGAGCGGGAGAGGCGGCGCCAGACCGGAGGTTGAACGCCATACGACAGTGCTAGTTCAACTTTTCTTGGCGTTGCATGGCATGGCGGATTCAAATCTAATATGCAACACATGCGGCGCCGGAAGGTCCGCAGATACCTAGCCAAGAAGCGTTCGAAGGTTGTTGCGAATGAGGCTAGCTATATCGCTCGCAGGTAGCCCGTGCAAGCGGCCCAGTTTCTCGACGACGCTTACGACATCGCTTGGTTGCGAAGGTCTATCGCCAGTGCGAGTGAAAGGACCGTCGGTTTCCGTCAGCATCCGATCCAAGGGAATTGCCTGCACCATCGGTGCGTGCCGCTCGTTACTCAGCATTCCCGCATTTATCGAGAAGTAGCAGCCTAACTCCAGCGCACGCTTCACCTCGCTCTTTGTCCCTGTGAACCAGTGGAGAACGATTTTCCCGCGCTCGGGTGGTAGATGCGTCTCGACAAGATCAAGTACTGCTTTGGCTGACCTGATGCTGTGGACCGTGATGATTTTCCCACCGGCCTGAGCGCAGCGCTGCAACACATGCTGGAATACGCGCTTCTGCGCATCGAGCGACTTGAAGAACCGGGGGCCGGCGTCCAATCCGACCTCACCGATGTAGCGCGCCTCCGCAAGGTATCGATCCCACAATTCGATTTCGTTTTCACGCTCCGCGACCAACTGCGGATGCAGTCCCAGCGCCGCTCGAACATGCTTCGTTCGCTGCGCGAGTTCGTGATTGCGAGGCCAGGCGCGCGGTGTTGTCGTCACCGCCAGCGTGAACACGCCGGCCGCCTCCGCGTCCCGAACTGCCACGGCATGATCCGGGTAGAGATCGAGGTGGCAGTGGAAGTCCACGAGGCCAGTTGAAGAGATCATGCACGCATCCTCGTCAACTGGGTTTCGCCTCGGTGCCATCAATGAGCCGCGCAACTTCGCCAAGGCCACGCCGATAAACATCGGCAAGCTCATCCAGATGCTCGGCTTCGTCAGCAAGCGAGCCCGGTTTGTGAATCAAGAGGTTTGCGAGCTGCGGTTTTCCCCTCAAGCGCTCGATCGCGTACTGAAACGACCTAACCTGTACTCCGGTCGCTTGGCGCGTATCCAACGGCTGGGCCTGAAGGTCGGGTACGGTGTATGTCGTCGGATCGCTTCCCGTACCCCATGCTGCCTCCAACGCTGCGCGGCGGATCAGACATGGCAGACAGTAGCCGCAGTGCTCGATGCCATGCCCTAGCCATCGGGCTTTGGCGGGGGACGAGCACGACAACGAATCTGGCGCCAGCTTCTTCAAGAGGGCTGGGTTGCGGCAGGCTGCGGCCATCTCGCCCTTCGTCTTGTCCCAGTACGGATTCTGAACTTCGCCGTTGATGCCGAGTTCGCCGAGTAGGTCGTTCCACCTTGCCATGTAGTAAGGATGCGTAGTTCGAGTGCTGTTCGAGCCCAGCCGCAAAGGGTCCAATGGCACATTCAGAGCGATCAGACCATTCTCGGGTACGCGCAGTACAAAGCGGTGCCCTAGCCCAGTGCCCGCGAACACGCCGAGTGCGAAGAACAGGAACGACCTGCCGCGCGTGCTGTCTTCCGAACCAACGTCGGCCACCAAGCCTTTCTTGAAGGTCATGCCGACACGCAGCCGCTCGAAAGACGACTTGGCATACTGCTTTCTCAAACCCGTGAACAATTTGCCTTGCGCGTCGCTGATTGAACCTTCACCAAAGTGACTGATCAGTAACGGCGTGGCGCCATCCTCCAACAGGTCGATGGCGCCAATCAGGCTGTCCAGTCCTCCAGAAAATAGGCTGACGGAATCAAAGGGGAGAACGATCAGGCTCGGAGGAGCTGCCTGGGCGATCGTCGCGAAACGAGCAGGACGTGCCCTGAAGCCAATCGTCCAGCGATCGCCTGTCAAAAAGTCAAGCGACTTCTTCAGCGTCAGTGCTGCTGCGCTCCAGCGAGCTGGATCGCTGACTGGAACAACCAGCCGTATTTCGCGCGTCCACGAGTCCTGTGACTGCTCGGCACGAGAGATGCGTGTGTCGGCCGCATGGACATGAGCTGCCAGCACCAGCAGGTCGATGCCGATCTCCGAGGGGAATACGCCGATCTTCTTCAGGGTGGTGAGCGCGCCACCGAGGCCGTGATCCAAGGACTTTTCGCCGATGACCAATTGCAGGTAGGTTCGCTGCTCATCGGCGCCTACCGTTACATCAACGTGGTCGTCAGGGCCGAAACGGCCAGCCAAGAGTTGCCGCTTCATTGATTGGCCTCCGCATCACCCAAGGTCTGCAAGATCGCGAATGCAGACTCGTACACTGTGTCCACGAAGCTCTGAATTCGTTCGGGCGTGAGATTGGGTGTCTCTGTCCTGGCACGAGTGACCGCGTCGCTTACCCCGCCTCGGATGAAGTCGCGCAACTGCTGCTCGACGCGGTGTGCAGCCTGCGCGTCCGCTGGCATGGTCACGGCCTTGGTGCCAATGTCGTTGCAGATGCGCGCCTCGATCGCATGGGTGGCATACAACTCGAAAACCGCCTGCATCTGATCTGGGGTGAACGTGGCAAGGTCGGTGAGACCTTCGCTCGCCAGTTCAACGATGGTTTCGATGTAGGCCTCGCGGGCGATGCCTTCATCGACCGTTCCCGCGCCCGGACAGATGTAGTCGGCCAGGCCCACGAAAATTTCGGTGATCGGGCGACCCGCTAACGATTCCAGGTCCAGCGCTCGCAACGCCTCGCGCACACCCCGCGTTTGCGCATCGGTCAGGAAGCCGAGGAGTCGCGCGCCGGAACCCCGAGAGGCACCCATGCGTTGGGCAGCTTGGCGCGCGCCCCCGGCGGACGTCGAGACGTACTTTGAGACGGCGCGGCCCAGGCTGGCCCGGTCGCTACCGCCGGAGCCCGCGAATCGTGTGAGGTTAGAGCGAGCACCGGCGAAGCGTTGCGGGTCCGCAGTCCGGGGAATGGGCGGGCGGTTCGGCGGCACCGGTGGCGCAGTGCCATCCGCGGGCGCCTGGCCGTCCGGACCTGCCCCATTGCCCGGAGGGGCAGCAGAAGCGTCACCGCCACCGGCGTCGCCCAGCCATGAAGGAACAAGCGGTGTTCCGCCGCCAGGGCCGCCGTAAGCTGTCGAGGTTCCCATCAACGTCCTCCCTTCAGATCCCTGAGCACTGCTTCGGCGCTTGCCTTGAGGCCGGGGTTGTTGGTGACCTTGCCCCAGTCTCCCAGCAGCTTCGTCAGGCGCGTGGCGCATTCGGTGTCTTTGATGACACCCTGCCAGCCGCTGACCGCCCAAGGCCCGCACTTGCCGCTTGGCAGTGCCTCTAGGAAATCCATCAAGTGGGTCTGAAGGCCGGGCTGGGCCTTCACGAGGACAACGAGGCCTTCGACACCCGCCGGCTTGGTGTCGAAGGCTCCCGTGCTCATGATCTTGCTGCGTACGGCCTCAAACACCTTCTCGGCTTCGGGCTGCACGAGCTGCTTCAACTCGGCCTCGTAGCTTTGGACGGTCATCTTGCCCCCGAACAGCTTCTCCACCACGCCAGCCAAGTGCCCCAACACAGACACCGGGCCGAAGTAGTCCTTCTTGTCCTTTGTCACGAACAGATATGGGCGCAGGTCGATCCCTGACAGCTTCGGCGAGAGACGAGCCCAGTCGCGCACCGGCTCCTGCGACTTCCACTCATTCAACACGGCACTGTCGGGCGTGGGTGGAGGCTCGCCGCTGGTCGTCTTCCCCTTGGGCTCACCATCTTTGTCACCAGTCGCCGCCAAACCCCTCTCCAGTGCTTCCAGGTCTTCGCACAGCCCTTGCGGATGGATCGCCGCAACGAACGCGATCTGCTCGAACAACCTCGGGATGAAGCGTTCCGCGAGCATGAGCTTCGCGAGCACGGGGAGCTTGATGTCGTCGCCGAAACCGCGTGCAATCGCGGTGCGCTCGCGCAACAACAGCGTGTTGAGAAAGCGCTTGATCTGTCGAGGGTTGCCCTTCGTGCCGCTGGCCAGGATGGGGCCGATCTGGTCGCTGAGCGCAAGCGCATTGTTCGCTTTTTCGGACTGCTGGCCGAGTGCCGCCTTGACAGTCGCTGCGTCCAGACCGCCGCTGGTCCAAGGCCGCTTCAGCTTTTCCCGAGCGACAGCGATCAGCTTCCCATAGTCTGCGTCGTTCTCGCCAATCTCGGCGCTGGTCAGCAACAACGTGACGTAGATCCGCGTCTCGGCCTCTCCCAAGGCCGGGATGCGGAACGGAACCTGGATGAGCTTTTCGAGATAGTTGCGGGCGTAGTCGCGCGGGCCGGTGCTGTCGGGCAGATCGGGGAAGTGTTTGCGCACCGCGTACTCGATCATCGCCTCGTCGGCCGCGACGACGAACGCCGTCCGCGCGGTGAAAACGAACAGCCGGATGGCTTCGAGCGTTTCAATGGCGGTGTCGGGCAGGCAGCGGTCGAGGTCGTCGATTAGGACCACGAGTTGCATAATGCCTGCGTCTTTCAGGAGTTGATCGAACGCCTTGCGGAACGCCTCCACTTCTTCCGGCACATTCTTGGACTCGTCCGGTTTCAGCAGGGCCTTCGCCTCATCGATAGCCGTCGAGATGTTTTCCTTCGTTGCGAGCTTGGTAGGGTCCGCCACCAGCGCTTCAAGCGAGCCCACGATAGCTGCGATTTGCTCGGACGTCGGGATACCCGTAAACGCGGTTAAGGCCAAACCACCGGCTCTCTTGGCGACCTTCAGCCAGTCGATGCGGCGAAAGACATCCTTGACGGCTATAGCCGCCTTGTTCAACGCTGGTCGTTTCTCGATCAGGCCAGTGACGATCCCTTCGATTAGGGCGATCTTCGCGTCTTCGAAGCCCTGAAAACGCCACCCATTGAATTTAAGGCATAGGACATCGTCCTTGTCCGCGAAGCCCTCCTCGATCATTTCGAGCACGCTGGACTTGCCCGCTCCCCAGTCGCCGTGTACGCCGATCGTCACCGGATGGTCGGGCTTCGCGCGAAGCAGCCCAATGATCGTGGCGGCAATGGCCTCGTTGTTCAGGAGATCAACTTTGGTTTCGTTGTCGGTCAGGATCACTTGTCTCCTCCTTTTTATTCGGAGTGGGGCAGGGCTGTGCCTGCCTCTTTAAGGGCCAATAGTCGTCTCTTTAGTGGCGCTGCATCGCCAGGATGAAATCTTTCCAGATGCAGCACTTGCCCCATCGCCTGGGCATAAGGGCCTCGCTCAAACGAAAGCGCTTCGCCTTGCGCAATGCGTCGTTCAACGGCATGGACGACTGCACGAATCTTGCTGCGTGTGGTTCTGTCCAAGCCAGGCTTGTTGTTTACTGCGAGCTTCGTGACGGCCATGCGGCGGCCTGATGTGGCAATTTCATGCTTGGCTCGTTTGGCTCGATAGCCATGCTTGAGCAACATGCCGTAAACCTGCCGCACCACATCCGTTTTTTCCTCGTTGGTCAGGAAGGTTCTGGACGACACGGCGATGTCATCGACATAGCGGGAGTAGACAAGACTGTGGGCTGCGAGCTTGTTGTACAACTCAGGCTCATCCTGCCAAAACACGAGGTTGGCAAGGAAAGAACTGGTTATCGCACCTTGGGGCAGTTCACCATGCCTGGTCGTGAGTTGTGCAAGGCATTGCGCCACTTCCTCGCTGAAGCCGAAGAAGCCGCGCCAGATGCTGAATATGCGGTCTGCCGATGTGGAAGGGAAAAATCCACTGATGTCTTCGTTGATGACGATTCGAGCGCCGGCATGGCGTGAGGCATTGATCTTGTAATCGCAGCCTTTGATGCTCCCCGTCAAGTATGCTGGGTAATTCACATGATCGAGGATCTGGCTCTTGATCCTTCGATGAACTGCCTTTAGCGGCTCCCGTGCATCGTAAGTATTGCGGATGCTTCCGTCCGGTTTGGTGATGGACTTTGCGACGCGATAAAGGTTGTTGGCACGCTTTGCTAGTGTTAGGAGGTCGTTGACCGTCATTCCCAGCGCAACATGCAGGGCGTGCAGGGTGCCGATGCGGCGTTGGCTATAGGAGGGGGCGCTGGTTGCTGACGGACTCATTGAGCAGTTCCAGTGCTGTGCGCGCAAGGTCTCCTTGCAGCGACTTGTCGATGCCGGTCAGATCATCACCTTCTGCGCCGAGGAAAAAGATGATGCCCACGGGCATATGCAACGCATGAGCGATCTTGGTCACGGTGGACAGCGTTGGATCACGCTTGTTGTTTTCCAGCATGGATAGATAGGAAACCGAGCATTCAGCCTGTCGCGCAAGATCAGCTTGGGAGATGCCCCGCCGGGTGCGGCATAGCTTGATGGCTTGTCCAACGTTCATGATCTACTCCGGTAATCAAATATTGGGCTTGCTGCGTCTTGGCCCACTTCCATCACTTCATCCAGTCAGTGAGATTGCTCACTGCGCGAATGACGATGTCAGTGACGCGCAGAGCTCGATCCAGGAGCTTCCCGAGATCGTGCTCCCGCTTCTGAGAGCTTTCAGACACATTGCGAAGTTGCCGCAACACGTCATCCAGTTCAGCCAGAGCGCCAGCATCGAGTTGGCTGTAATGCACATCGCGCAGCTTTTGGAGCGTTGCGATGCTGTTCTTCAAAGTTTGGTATTCCATCTGGAATGCTCCTCTAAAACCCGGCACGACGCCGAAGCCCCGTAACAAGGCGATTGGCCGAAAGGAGCCAACTCGATGCGCAAGCCCAACACCAGTCGTCGCGGTGATTGAAGCCCCGTCCTTGCCGCCATCCGATTGCGCTTTGCGATTAGCAGATTGCATCTGGCTAACTGCGGTGCGCGGGACGATGCGAGGGCGGACCTTCACGGCGGACCGATCGTTACCGGCCTGCCTCACCTCGAAATCTCCAACACTGGACGAAGGAGCGGCCTGAATCACTTCAGGCAGTGCACTGACCTTTCGCTTTTACGGTAAGAGCAACACTTCAAAGAACGTGTACCTAGGCGATTCGCCTAGCCGATGCTATTACAGCATAGGTTTTGCGAATTTGTCAATAAAAGTTCACCAGCGGTGAATTTTTGGGTGCCTATGGCGTTCACAGGCCACCTGAGGGATGATCGATTGCGCTACGCGCCAAGCCGCCTGTGGTGTCTCCGTTCCTACCATCACTTCGTCCGCCGGCATGGCGGCGTAGTCCTCAGTGAGTGCCGCCCTGGCTTCCCCGCCGATGTCGCAAGCCACTTGGAGCACTGGAAGTGGCTCACTCGTCGAGCGTGCACCGAATTCCAGCGTGACAATGGGTGCCACATGGCCGACGCCGAGCGGGAGAAGCGGCACAAGGCGGGATGTTGAGTGCCTCCGACGATGTCAACACAGCCGCTCCTGATGCTCCATGGTATTTTTCATGGCATCTATCGTTGGATGACTGTTAGTATGTTGATATATAAAGATATTTTGTAGCCAATGACGATCGAGTGGGAGTGAAGCTGGTTCTAGTTGAGGACTAGATTTTTTATGAACCCAGTCATTAGACTGGGTTTCTTATGAGCCTCGGAAAATATGCTGGCTATAAAGATGGGAGTGACAGCTCGTCGTCAAAGTCAAATGCAAGCTGTACAGGTTGACGCAGCAGGCGGAAGCTTCTCCAAGGACCAGGAATATCCTGGCTATCCTCCGGCGCAATGATTGGAATATGTTGAAGCTGTGTCGCCATCCGTGCGGCTTCTGCGCACCGCCTGTAGGCATAAGAAGTGGAAATCAGCAAGTGATCGGCAACGCTTGGCATGTGGTTGTTGAAGTGCTGCAGCAATCCGAGATAAGCGGATGCCAAGGAGCCGTTTTCCGCCAGTAACTTTTGCTGCTCATTGGCCTCCTCCTTGTACAGCAGCTCATCCAGTACGTTGCTGCCCTGATTGCTGAAAGGGATCGGGCGATGGGGTGCATGTCGTCCTCATCGCCATATGGGGAATGATCCAGTCGGACAGCGTAGCGCACACGGGTATCGGTATATCGCACAAGTGCTTGATACAGGTAGCTGAGGAGCAGCTTCTGATGCTCAGGATTGCCGAGATCCAGAGTGGCTCCAGCTTTTGGAGTCATGGTCGATGCGAGTAACCAGGCCTCATTGATTACATCAGAGAGTTGATACTCACCGCGTGTACCAGAAGCTATCCGTTGCAGGTCTTTTTTGCGAGTCGTCACAAAATAGGAAAAATCGCCATCGAAAGGGATGTCCATGCCATGAGCCTCATAACGTCTACAGAAAGAGAACCTGATTGCAGGTTCATGCGTATAGCGATCCTCCATGGAATGGATGGCATGATTTTTAAAACGGTCAGTCAGTTATATGACAATGGGCGCAAGATATCGGCACATTGCATGGGTGCCAGCAAGCTGGAATGCAGGGTTTCAAGGGCTAACAAGAATCAAGTTGCGTTACAGTCATGATCTATGTCTAGCAGTAGCTCGTCACCATCCTCTGCGTCTTTCATGCGCCAAGCCCTGACCGAAGCCGAACAGGCCGCCGCCCAGGCCGAAATCCCGGTAGGCGCCATCGTCGTTGGCCCGGACGGTCACACCATCCTGGGCCGGGGCCATAACTGCTGCATTGCCGACCACGACCCGTCCGCCCACGCAGAAATCCAAGCTATGCGCGCAGCCGCCCGCACGCTGGGCAACTACCGGCTGGAAGGCTGCACGCTCTACGTCACGCTGGAGCCCTGCGCCATGTGCAGCGGCGCCATGCTGCACGCCCGGCTCAGCCAGGTCGTCTATGCCGTGCCGGATCCGCGTACCGGCGCCGCTGGCTCGGTACTCGACCTGCTGGCTCCGTCCGATATCAACCACCAGACCACGGCCAGCCTGTTGCCCGATGCCGATGGCGGCGCAGAACTCAAACAGGCCTGCGCCGATCTGCTCACGCGTTTTTTCCGCAGCCGCCGCGAGCAGCAGGCGCAACAACGCCAGCAAGCCGACCATGCGCCCTTGCGCGAAGATGCGTTGCGCCCATTGGCCAAGGCGCTGCAGGAAGAGGGCGTCTGGCAACCTGATTCCCGCTGGACGCTGGTACCCGACCCCGTCCAGCCGACAGCTGCCGCCTGGCGCATGCACCACCTGGAGCAGGGCGATGCCGCTGCGCCTACCGTAGTGCTGCTGCATGGATACGCCGGCCATGCCCGGCTCTGGCAGGATCTGGCCAGCCAGATCACCGATGCTGGCTGGCGTGTCCTCGCCCCGGATCTGCTCGGACACGGCCTGAGCGACAAGCCGCGCAAGCCTGATCAGCACCAGCTGGCCTGGCACCAGTCCCTGCTGGTCTCCTGGATGCAGGCGCAGCAGTTGCCTGCAAACACCTGCTGGGTCGCACTCGATCAGGCCGCGCTACTGCTGCCAGCCAGCATTCCGCCACAACAGATCCTGGCACTGGATACGCCCGATGCCGCGCTGCGCTGGCCTGATGACAATCGCGATCCATCCCGCCTGGACTGGCGCCAGCGCGCTCAGCGCAGTCCGGTTTTTGATTTGCAGGCCCATTGGGCGATCCCCGATCAGGCCCCGCTGCTGCAGGTCAGCTATCCCGATGCTGGCCACCGCACCGCCATGCGCTGGCCGCTCTGGGCCGGCCAGCCTGCTGGCGAGGCCGATCGCCAGCACTGGCAACAGCACGGCCGTCGCCTGCTGGTCCACACGCTGGAACCTGCAGCAGATACAGCCGGTACGCCCGGCGCCCGCATCCATGCGGCACTGCGGCACAATAGCTCCATGATCCTCCACTGGCTGCAGCAACAGCGGCCAGCCACCTGACACCCCCATGGCACACCTCTACATCTATTCCCCCTCTGGCGCCGTCCGTGACAAGGCCGGCTTCCGTCGCGCCGTCAAACGCCTGGAAAAACGCGGCCACCAGGTCGACATCGATCCGTCTGCGCTCGATAGCCAGCAGCGCTTTGCCGGTGATGACGCCGCGCGCCTGGCCGCCATTGGCCGCGCTGCCGCCAGCGGTGCCGATGTCGCCCTGATGACGCGTGGTGGCTATGGCCTGTCGCGCATCCTGCCCCAGCTGCCGTACAAGCAGATCACCCGCGCCATCGACAAGGGCACGCGCTTTGTCGGCCTGAGCGATTTCACCGCCATGCAGCTGGCGCTGCTGGCGCACGATCCGCACGCCACCACCTGGGCCGGCAACCTGCTGGTCGATGACTGGGGCCGCGACGACGGCACGGACGAGATCACCGAAGCCTGCTTCGACGAGATGCTGGACGGCAGCAGCGAAGGCGCCGGCTGGTACGTGAAGAAAAAGGAAGCCGATTGTGAAGGCACACTCGGCAAATCAGTGCTGATCGAAGACGCCACGCTCTGGGGTGGCAACCTCTGCGTGCTGACCAGCCTGCTAGGTACGCCATATTTCCCGCAGATAGAAGGCGGCGTGCTGTTCCTGGAAGAAGTCGGCGAGCATCCTTACCGCATCGAGCGCATGCTCAGTCAGCTGCTCTGGTCAGGTGTGCTGGAGCGCCAGCGCGCCATCGTGATCGGCACCTGCAGCGACTACAAGCTGGTGCCGCACGACAAGGGCTATACGCTGGATGCTGCCATCCAGTGGCTGCGCAGCCAGACGACAACGCCAGTCTTCACCGGCCTGCCGCATGGCCATGTGCCGACCAAGGTGCTGCTGCCGGTCGGCCGCCAGGTCACGCTGGCCGCCGAAGATCGTGACCGCCTGCTGTTCTGGGGCCACGATCACCATCACTGAGCGCGGTGCTCAGTTGTTCTGCGTCTGGTAGCTCAGGATGCGCTCGCAGTAGCGCGCCATCAGGTCGATTTCCAGATTGACCTGGCTGCCGGCCTGCAGGGCATGCAGCGCCGTGTTTTCCACCGTGTGCGGGATCAGGTTGATGCTGATTTCGCAGCCGGCCTCGGCGTCCTTGAGTGGCAGATCAACCACGCGGTTCACCGTCAGGCTCACGCCATTGACCGTGATCGAGCCCTTGTAGGCCAGAAAGCGTGCCAGCGCCTGCGGCGCCACGATGCGCAGTTCATGGCTTTCGCCCACGCGCTCGAAATGGCTGACGATGCCGATGCCGTCGACATGGCCGCTGACGATATGGCCGCCCAAGCGGTCGCTGGCGCGCAGCGCCTTTTCCAGGTTCACCGGGCCGGGCTGGTTCAGGCCGGCGGTCTTGTCCAGCGATTCCGCGGAGATATCGATGTGGAACACGCTGGACGGCACGTCAAACTCTACTACCGTCATGCAGGCACCGTTGATGGCAATGCTGTCGCCCAGCGATACGTCCTTCAGATAGCCGGCCGGAGCCTGCACGCTCAGGCGGCTGCCGTGCGCGGCGCTGTCGCCCAGGGCGGTAACGTCAAGAATCTGGCCAACGCCGGTGATGATGCCTGTAAACATGGTGAATCGGGTTCCTGTAGCAAGTGAATGCGCCCATTGTATGTCCGCCAAAAAATGTCAGCGCGAGAGTTGCAGCCCCAGCCATTCGTGCAGCACCAGCCGGCTGTCGAGCAGACCGTAGGCGCTGGGCAGCTGATCCAGCACCGTCATGTCGCGCGGCGCAATCGCTCCCATCGGTGCCGGCACCACTGTCAGCCCATGCCCTTCAAAAGCAAGCAGGCCGCGCGGCATATGCCAGGCATGGGTGACCAGCGCGATACGCTGGATGCCTTGCTGCTGCAGCACGGCCGCCATCAGCCGGCCATTCTCACGCGTATCGCGTGACTGGTCTTCCTGCAGCGTGACCGGGGTCTGCAGCAGCTCGATCGCATCTGCCGCGCCGGTACGTGCTTCCGACCAGGTCAGCTGTTCGCCTTGTGCGCCCCAGCCAACACCGCCCGCGTAGCCCAGTGGCACGCCCAGCTGGCGCGACAGCCAAGCCCCATACACCAGCCGTTCCATGGCACGTTCGCGCAGCTGCGGCCGACCATATTCGGCAGCATCCATGCGGATGCCGCCACCCAGCACGATTACCGCTTGCACCTGTTGCTGGCGCAGCTGTGCCGGTGTCTGGATCGCCACCTGCGGCAGCAGCTGTCGCGACATCCACACCGCCGTTGCCTGGCAGGAGAGGAACCACAGGCTGGCGATGCCAAGCAGCAGGGCGCTCCAGCCAGTCCGGCGCTGGCGACGCCACAGCAGCAGCGCACCGATCAGCATCAGCAGCAGCGGGCCACCCGGTGGCAGCACCAGTGCCGTCAGCACCGGCTTCCATGGCCCGAGCGCCAGCAGCCATTCACTCATGCGTGGGTCGGCCAGCCCGCCAGATGGCGCTGGCACAGATCACCGAGGGCATCGATCCACAAGGGGCGGTCATTCAGGCAGGGGATGTAGCGGTAGTCCTGACCGCCAGCGTGGAGAAAGGCCTCGCGCACTTCCGCATCGATCTCTTCCAGCGTTTCCAGGCAGTCGGCGGTAAAGCCGGGGCACATCATGTCCACCTGGCGCAGGCCTTGCTGCGCTAGCGCGATCAGCGTCGGCTCGGTATAGGGCTGCAGCCATTCGGCCTTGCCAAAGCGCGACTGGAAGGTCATCAGGATCTGTTCCGGCGCCAGTCCCAGCGCCAGCCGCAGCGCCTCCGTGGTCTGGTGGCATTCGATCAGGTATGGGTCACCCTGGGCCACCGTGCGCTTGGGCACGCCGTGGTAGCTCAGCACCAGCTTTTCCGCCTGGCCGTGCAGCTGCCAGTGTGCGCGCACGCTGTCGGCCAGCGCGGCGATATAGCCGGCATCGTCCGGATAGCGGTTGACGAAGCGCATCTCGGGGATGTTGCGGATCTGGCGGCTCCAGCCGTAGATGCAGTCGAGCACGCTGCCGGTGGTGCTACCCGAATATTGTGGATAGGCCGGCAACACCAGAATGCGTTCGACGCCCTCGGCCTTGAGCTGGTCCAGCACGCCGGTCAGTGCCGGCTGGCCATAGCGCATGGCCGGCAGCACGCGCACCGACTGGCCACGCGCCTGCAGCCACTGCTGCAGCAGTTCGGCCTGGCGCACGGTCCAGACCAGCAGCGGCGATCCCTGCTCAGTCCAGACAGTGCGGTATTTGGCCGCCGATTGCGCCGGCCGGGTGCGCAGCACGATGCCGTGCAGGATCGGTTTCCAGACCGCTGCCGGGATTTCCACCACACGTGGATCGGACAGGAATTCGGCCAGGTAGCGGCGCACGGCTGTCGTGGTGGGTGCATCGGGCGTACCCAGGTTGCACAGCACGACCGCGGTGCGCAGCACCGGGGCGGAAGACGGGGAGGGGGAGGCAGGTTCTGGTCGGTAGGCCATGAAGCAGGCGGAAGGCCGCAGGATGAAGCAAAAAACGTGCAGTTACAGCAAAAACAAGGGACTTTCCCTTGTAATGACGCGGACTGTACGCAAATTATGGTATCGTAGTTTTCCCTAACTATAAACAAACACGGAGAATATCGTGAGTAATAAAGGTCAATTGCTGCAGGATCCCTTTTTGAACACCCTGCGTCGTGAGCATGTGCCGGTGTCCATCTACCTGGTCAACGGTATCAAGCTGCAGGGTCAGATCGAGTCCTTCGATCAGTACGTGGTCCTGCTGCGCAACACCGTCACCCAGATGGTGTACAAGCATGCCATTTCCACCATTGTGCCGGGCCGCGCCGTCAACTTTTCCGTAAACCCGGAATCGGGCGAAGCCACCACGGGCACTGCCAACAGCTGATCCCCCGGGCGCACTGCGGTGCGCCTGTGGCCAGCCCACATTCCCCCACATGCAAGAACAATCCGAGCGCCCCCGCGCGATACTGGTGGGCGTCGATTTCGGCTCGCCGCATTTTGATGCGGAACTGGCCGAACTGGGCCTGCTGGCCCAGACCGCCGGCCTGGAGCCGGTAGCCCGCATCACCTGCAAGCGCAAGGCCCCCGATCCGGCCCTGTTCGTCGGCAGCGGCAAGGCCGAGGAAATCGCCTTGCTCGCCGAGCAGCACGGCGCCGATGAAATCCTCTTCGACCAGGCCCTGAGCCCGGCGCAGCAGCGCAACCTGGAACGTGCCCTGCAGCGCGCGGTCAACGACCGCACCATGCTGATCCTGGAAATCTTCGCCCAGCGCGCGCGCAGCCACGAAGGCAAGCTGCAGGTCGAACTGGCACGCCTCCAATACCTCAGCACCCGGCTGGTACGCCGATGGAGCCACCTGGAACGCCAGGCTGGCGGTATCGGCATGCGTGGCGGCCCTGGTGAAACCCAGATCGAGCTGGACCGCCGCATGATTGGCGATGCCATCAAGCGCACCCGCACCCAGCTGGAAAAGGTCAAGCGCCAGCGCAGCACGCAACGGCGCCAGCGCCAGCGCACCGGTACCTTTACCGTGTCGCTGGTCGGTTATACCAACGCCGGCAAGTCCACGCTGTTCAACGCCCTGGTCAAGGCGCGCGCCTATGCCGCCGACCAGCTGTTTGCCACACTCGATACCACCACGCGCCAGCTTTATCTGGCGCAGCTGGGCCGCAGCATCTCGCTGTCCGACACCGTGGGCTTCATCCGAGATCTGCCGCACGGCCTGGTCGAGGCTTTCGAGGCCACGCTGCAGGAAGCCGTCGACGCCGACCTGCTGCTGCACGTGGTCGATGCCTCCAGCCCGGAATGGGTAGAGCAGATCAACGAGGTGCAGCAGGTGCTGGAGGAAATCGGCGCCGACAGCATTCCGCAGCTGCTGGTGTTCAACAAGCTCGATGCGGTGCTGCCGGATCGCTTGCCCACGCAGCTGTTCGACAGCTACGAGATCGCCCACCGCCAGGTGCCGCGTCTCTACCTGAGTGCCAGCACCGGCGACAACCTCGAAGCGCTGCGCGATTTCATGGCCGAAGCAGCCCGCGCCAAGTGGGAAGCGACGCATGTCCCTGGCATGCCTGCTGCCCGCGACGACGAGCCAGACGTGCGATTTGATTGAGTTTTTTCCGCTTGCTGCAGGGCACCAACAAGTCCCTGTGCCACGAAAGGCGCCGAGTTGACTGGTATAGTCTTCCATTCGGCGCCAGCGTCCCCATCTGACAGCATGGTGGCCTTGCCCTTGCGGCAGCCAGGCCATGATTTGCGTATCTGGGACCGTTCCAGACCCGACCCCTGAATACCCATGGATTCGATGAACGACACCTATTCCTCCCGTCCTTCTGCAGGCTCGCGCCGGCCGGCTGCCTGGCAGCGTCTGGCGCAGGCCCTGCCTGCTTCCTGGCAGCGCATGTTCAACCTCAACGATCCGCGTTGGGGCCGTGGCGACCAGGACGATGACCGTCCGGCTGCCGGGCGCGATCCGCAGAACCACCAGAACGACGAGCGTCCGCCGCAACCGCCGCAGCGCCCGAATCCGGGCAAGCGCCCCGATAACGGCCCGCCGGATCTGGACGAACTCTGGCAGGACCTGAACCGCAAGCTGGGCGGCCTGTTTGGCGGCAACAAGGGCGGCCAGCAGGGCGGTAGTGGCAGCAACGGTGGCGGCGGTGGCTTCCCCGGCTGGAACCGCGGCCCGGATGGTGGCAACAGCAAGGGCACGCGCATCGGCATTGGCCTGATCGCTGGCGTGCTGCTGGTGATGTGGCTGCTCAGCGGCTTCTTCATCGTGCAGGAAGGCCAGCAGTCGGTCATCACGCGCTTTGGCTCCTACCGTTCCACCGTCGGTGCCGGTATCAACTGGACGCTGCCGTACCCGATCGAACGCCACGAAACCGTCAACGTGACCCAGATCCGCTCGGTCGACATCGGTGGCGAGAACATCATCCAGAGCACTGGCCTGCGCGAGTCGGCCATGCTGACCTCCGACGAGAACATCGTCGAGATCAACTTTGCCGTGCAGTACCGCCTGAGCAATGCGCGTGACTACCTGTTTGCCAGCCGCAATCCGGACCAGGCCGTGATCCAGGCCGCCGAAACCGCGGTGCGTGAAGTGATCGGCAGCATGCGCATGGACGCGGCGCTGGCCGAGGAGCGTGAGCAGATCGCGCCGCGCGTGCGCCAACTGATGCAGCAGATCCTGGATCGCTACCAGGTTGGTATCGATGTGGTGGGCGTGAACCTGCAGCAGGGCGGCGTGCGTCCGCCGGAGCAGGTACAGGCCGCATTTGACGACGTGTTGAAGGCCGGCCAGGAAGCCGAACGTGCCAAGAACGAGGCCCAGGCCTATGCCAACCGCGTCGTGCCGCTGGCCACCGGTACCGCATCGCGCCTGCGCTCCGAATCCGAGGCCTACAAGGCCCAGGTGGTGGCACAGGCCGAGGGTGATTCGGCACGCTTCAGCTCGATCCTGCCCGAGTACCAGAAGGCACCGCAGGCCACGCGTGACCGCATGTACAACGACACCATGCAGGAAATCTACGGCAAGGTCACCAAGATCATGGTCGATACGCGCCAGGGCAGCATGCTCTACCTGCCGCTGGACAAGATCATCCAGCAGACGCAACAGGGCGCTACCGCAGCGGCGGCTCCGGCTGCAGCAGCTCCGGCACCGGCAGCAGCGGCATCGACTCCGGCAGCCCCGGCCGATGCACGCACGCGTGAAACCAGCACCACGGCGCGCAGCCGTACCGGTTCCTGAGCGGACCACCCGACCAGATTTGCAAGAGACTGAGTCAGATGAATAACAAATTGATAACCTTCGTCGTTGGACTGTTCATCGCCCTGGTGGCGGCCAGTACCCTGCTGTTCGTGGTGGACCAGCGCCAGTTTGGCGTGGTCTACAACATGGGACAGATCAACCGCGTGATCAGCGAGCCCGGCTTGTACGTGAAGATGCCGCCGCCGTTCCAGAACGTGCGCTTTGTCGACAAGCGTCTGCTGACGCTGGACAGCCAGAACAACGAATCGGTGCTGACGGCCGAGAAACAGCGCCTGGTGATCGACTGGTACGTGCGCTGGCGCATCGCCGATCCGCAGGCCTATATCCGTAACGTTGGCCTCGACGAGGCTGCCGGCAGCGTGCAGCTGTCGCGCGTGGTGCGCGATGCCTTCCAGCAGGAAGTCAACAAGTACACCGTGAAGCAGATCCTGTCCAGCAAGCGCGACGAGCTGATGGACAACGTGAAGGAGCAGGTGGTGGGCGCCGTGACCGGTGGCACCAAGGCCTGGGGCATCGAGATCGTGGACGTGCGCGTGACGCGTGCCGACTACGCCGAGGCGATTACCGAATCGGTCTACCGCCGCATGCAGGCCGAACGTGAACGCGTGGCCAACGAGCTGCGCTCCACTGGTAACGCCGAAGGCGAGAAGATCCGCGCCGAAGCCGACCGCCAGCGTGACGTGACGATTGCCGAAGCCTACCGTGATGCCCAGCGCGTCAAGGGTGAGGGCGATGCCGAGGCAACCCGCATCTATGGCGAATCGTTTGGCAAGAACCCGCAGTTCGCCAACTTCTACCGGGGTCTGGAAGCCTACCGCAAGAGCTTCGATGCCAAGGGTGACCTGATCGTGGTGGATCCGCAGAACAGCAAGTTCTTCGGCACCTATCGCCAGGGTGGTGCCGGCGGCAATGACTGATTGCCGCGGCCTGCGCGCCAGCTGCCATGGATGATGTCCTGTGGCTGGCGTTGGCCTTCATGCTGATGTTTGAAGGCCTGTTTCCCTTGCTGCTGCCGCGCAGCTGGCGCGAGACCTTCCAGCGCCTGGTACAGCTCCCGGACCAGCAGATCCGCCTGTTCGGCTTTGCCAGCGTCGCCGCCGGGCTGCTGCTGTACTGGCTGATCGCGGGCTGAGGCCACGCGCCACAGCCAGATGCAAACCGGGTAGAATCCTCTTTTTAACAGCCCCCATTTTTTCCCATGTCAGCCTGGGTACTTCCCGACTATATTTCTGATGTGCTGCCCGCCGAGGCACGCCTCATCGAAGCGCATCGCCGTGCCTTGCTCGACACTGCGGGCAGCTACGGCTATGAGCTGGTCATGCCGCCACTGGTGGAGCATATCGAATCCCTGCTGACAGGCACCGGCAAGGCGCTGCACATGCAGACCTTCAAGATGGTGGATCTGCTTTCCGGCCGCACCATTGGCGTGCGCTCCGACACCACGCAGCAGGTCGCCCGCATTGATGCGCACCTGCTCAATCGTCCCGGCGTCACGCGCCTGTGCTATTGTGGCCCGGTGCTGCACACGCGTCCGTCCCAGCCTGGCGCCAGCCGTGAACCGCTGCAGTTCGGTGCCGAAATGTACGGCTACGAAGGCATCGGTGCCGAGCTCGAAAGCCTGGCGCTGGCGCTGGATACCCTGGCGGCGGTCGATGTGCCGATGGAACAGGGCCTGGTAGTGGACCTGGCCGAGGCCAGTATCGTGCCGGCGCTGCTGGCTCAGGCGGCTGATAGGGCGGTAGACGCCAACAGCATCCAGGACGCCCTGATCACCAAGAATGCCGAAGCGCTGCGCGAAGCTGCTGCTGCACTGCCCGAAGCCGTGCAAGAGCAATTGTTGGCACTGCTCGGCCTGTATGGCGGCGTCGATGCCGTGCTGGAGCGCGCGCGTGCCGTGCTGCCGCCGCTGCCGGCCATCACCTCGGCCCTGAACGATATCGCCTGGCTGGCCCAGCAGCTGCGCCGCACCCATCCGCAGGCCGAAGTGCTGCTGGACCTGGCCGATCTGCGTGGCTATTCCTATTACAGCGGCATCCGCTTTGCCATCTACCTGCCGGGCAGTCCCGATGCACTGGTACGCGGTGGCCGCTACAACGAGGTCGGTGCGGTCTATGGCCGCAACCGTCCGGCCGTTGGTTTCAGCATGGACGTGCGCGCCGTCAGCGCGCTCACGCCCGCCGCTGCCCAGCCGCAGGCCATCCTGGCGCACTGGCGCGAGGACCTGGACTGGCGCCAGGCCGTGCGCGCACTGCGCGCCCAGGGGCGCACCGTGGTGGTGCGCTTCCCCGGCCAATCGCCTGACGAAGGCCAGGAAGGCATGCACTGCCAGAGCGAACTGGTGCAACAGCAGGGTCAGTGGGTGGAACAGCCCCTGACTGTACAAGCCTGATGCCGCGGGCGTGAATGTCGGCAACCCCCATTTTTTGAACGAGGAAACTGCAATGAGCAACAACCTGGATGTCCAGATCGCCAAGGGGCGCAACGTCGTGGTGGTCGGAACCCAGTGGGGCGATGAGGGCAAGGGCAAGCTGGTCGACTGGCTGACCGAAAGTGCCCAGGCCGTGGCACGCTTCCAGGGCGGCCACAACGCCGGCCATACGCTGGTGATCAACGGCGTCAAGACCGCGCTGCACCTGATTCCCAGCGGCATCATGCGTCCGGGCGTCCAATGCTATATCGGCAATGGCGTGGTGGTGTCTGCCGCCAAGCTGCTGGAAGAAATCGCAGGCCTGGAAAAAGCCGGTGTCGAGGTGCGTTCGCGTCTGCGCATCAGCGAGGCCTGCCCGCTGATCCTGCCGTTCCACGCGGCACTGGACATCGCCCGTGAAGCCTACAAGGTCAAGGCCGGCACCGAGAAGATCGGCACGACCGGCCGTGGCATTGGCCCGGCCTACGAAGACAAGATCGCCCGCCGTGCGCTGCGCGTGCAGGACCTGAAGCACCCTGAGCGCTTTGCTGCCAAGCTGGCCGAACTGGTGGAACTGTACAACTTCCTGCTGGCCGAGCGCTACGACGCCGCCAGCATCGATTTTGGCCCGGCGCTGCAGCCTTGCCTGGTCAACGGCCAGATCAGCTATGACGCCGTGCTGGCCCAGGCGACAGAGCACGCTGAGCAGCTGCGCCCGATGATTGCCGATACCTCGCGCGAGCTGAACGAGCTGCACAAGGCGGGTGGCAACATCCTGTTCGAAGGCGCCCAGGGCACGCTGCTGGACATTGACCACGGTACCTATCCCTTTGTCACCTCCAGCAACTGCGTGGCTGGCAATGCCGCGGCTGGTGCCGGTGTCGGCCCGAGCCTGCTGCACTACGTGCTGGGCATCACCAAGGCCTACTGCACGCGCGTCGGTGGCGGTCCGTTCCCCACCGAACTGGATTGGGAAACCGAAGGCACACCGGGTTACCACATGAGCGTGGTCGGTGCCGAGCGTGGCGTGACCACCGGCCGCAGCCGCCGTTGTGGCTGGTTCGATGCCGCACTGCTGAAGCGCAGCGCCCAGGTCAACGGCCTGAGCGGCCTGTGCATCACCAAGCTGGATGTGCTGGATGGCCTGAGCGAGCTGCAGCTGTGCGTCGGCTACGAGCTGGATGGCGAGCGCATCGACATCCTGCCGCTGGGCGCGGAAGACATCGCCAAGTGCCAGCCGATCTACGAAACGCTGCCGGGCTGGACCGAGTCCACCGTGGGCGTGACCGAGTACGACAAGCTGCCGCTGGAGGCACGCCAGTACCTGAAGCGCATCGAGGAAACCACCGGTGTGCCGGTGCACGTGATCTCCACCAGCCCGGATCGTGACCATACCATCATGATGCACCACCCCTTTGCAGCCTGAAGGCTGATCGGGGACAATGCAGGGCTGGCGCAGTCGGCTTCACGACAGCTCCTTGACCGAAAGGGGTGGCAGACATGTTGACTGAAAATGGCGAGCACCTGTATGTGCATCACGAGGAGTACCAGCGGCTGATCGAGCGGCTGGCGCTGCAGATCCATGACTCGGGCTGGCAGTTTGCCACCATCATTTGCCTGGCACGTGGCGGCCTGCGGCCAGGCGATGTCCTGAGCCGGCTGTTCCGTGTGCCGCTGGCGATCCTGGCGGTCAGCTCCTACCGAGACGATGACGGCACGACCCAGGGCGAGCTGCACATGTCGACCGCCATCAGCACTACGCTGCCGGCGCTGATCGGCCCGGTGCTGCTGGTGGATGACCTGACCGACAGTGGCCAGACGCTGCACGCCGTCACCAACATGCTGCGTGAACGCCATCCGGCCATCACCGAATTGCGCACGGCCGTGATCTGGACCAAGGGGATATCGAGCAGGCGTCCCGACTACGCGGCCCAGCACCTGCCGACCAGTCCGTGGATCCACCAGCCGTTTGAAATCTATGACAAGCTGAGCCTGCAGGATTTGCAGCAGAAGAACGCCAAACAGGATTTGTAGTCCCCTTCATGAACCCCGCCCCCTGGTACCAACGCTGGATCCCGACGGAAGAAAAGCTGCGCCAAAGTCGCTGGCTGGGCTGGCTGGCACCTTGGCTCGGGCGTCCATCGCTCTGGGTCTGGTCGCGCCATGGTGTGGCGCTGGGGGTGGCATTGGGCGTGTTCTTCGGCATGCTGGTGCCGATTGCGCAGATTCCGGCATCGGCGATTGCCGCCGTGGCCCTGCGTGCCAACCTGCCGGCTGCCGCTGCCAGCACTTTCGTCAGCAACCCGATCACCTTTGCCCCGGTCTATTACCTGGCCTACCAGCTCGGCAACGTGGTGCTGGGCAATGAGCCGGAGCAGCGCGCACCGGCGCAGGCCAATGCCGACAAGCTGCAGAAGCAGCTGAAGGAAGAAAAACAGCTGGGTTTCTGGCAGCGCCTGAAGCTGATGGGCAAGCCGTTGATGGTCGGTCTGGTGATCCTGGCCACGGCCTTCGGCCTGTTCAGCTATGTGCTGATCAGCCTGATCTGGTTTGCCAGCCGCTGGTGGCGCGAGTACAAGGCGGGCAAGGGCCAGGCCTGATGCCGTGGGCAGGCGAGGGCGGTTATCATCTTCCCATGAGCCAGCACATCCCCACCCGCATCATCCACGATCCCTACCAGGCCCCGGCCGACTTCGAGGCGCCGCAGCAGCCGGTCTGCAAGGCCTCGACCGTGTTCTTCCCGAATATCGCCGCCATGCGCCAGCGCACCTGGCTGGACAAGAGCGGCTACACCTATGGCCTGCATGGCACGCCGACCAGCTATACGCTGGAGCAGCGCCTGTGCAGCATCGAGGGCGGCCTGCACGCGGTGCTGGTGCCCAGCGGCCTGGCCGCGATTGCCTGCGTCAACCTGGCGTTGCTGCATGCCGGTGACGAGGTGCTGATTCCCGACAATGCCTACGGCCCGAGCAAGACGCTGGCCGAGGGCGAGCTGGAGCACTGGGGCATCAGCCATCGCTATTACGACCCGATGGACGTGAATGACCTGGCCGACAAGATCGGGCCGAGCACGCGCTTGGTCTGGCTGGAAGCAGCCGGCTCCGTCACGCTGGAGTTTCCCGATCTGGTGGCGCAGGCACGCCTGTGCCGCGACTTGGGCGTGCTGACCGCGCTCGACAATACCTGGGGCGCCGGTCTGGCGTTCCAGCCGTTCGACCTGCTGCGCTGTGGCGATCCCGACAGCGACGAGGCAATTGGCGTCGACATCAGCGCGCATGCCCTGACCAAGTACCCGAGCGGCGGGGCCGATGTGCTGATGGGCAGCGTCATCACGCGCGATCCCGCGCTGCATCGCCGCATCCTGCTCAGCCATATGCGCCTGGGCCTGGGCGTAGGCATGAACGACGTGGAGCTGGTGCTGCGCAGCCTGCCCAGCATGAGCCTGCGCTACCATGCGGCGGATCGCAGCGCACGCCATCTGGCGCAGTGGCTGCAGCAGCAGCCGCAACTGGCACAGGTGCTGCACCCGAGCCTGCCCGAATCGCCCGGCCATGCCAGCTGGAAGGAAGTCTGCAGCTCGCCCGAGCAGCCGCATGGAGCCGGTGCTGGCATCGTCAGCGTGATCTTCGAGGAGCATTACACGCAGGACGAAATCGATGCCTTCTGCGACAGCCTGCAGCTGTTCCGCATCGGCTACAGCTGGGGTGGGCCGGTCAGCCTGGTCATGCCTTACGACCTGGGCGAGATGCGTACGGTCTGGCCTGAGCACCTCGCACGCGGTACGCTGGTGCGCTTCTGCATCGGCCTGGAAGACCCGCGCGATCTCGAGGCTGATATTGCCCAGGCGCTGCTGGCGCTGCCGACCTGAATCCGGCAGGCAAGGCAGGACGTATCGGACAGGCCACAACAGGCGACAAAATGCCTGTAAGCTGTGGCCAGTGCTTGATATTCCATTGGCGTGCGAGCTATAATCCCATCTTTCGATCCTCTGTTAGCCGCCTCGCTGGGCGACGTGTGTCTGCATGACACCCGCCAGCAGCAGCCGGATACCGTAGTTGGTGCCTGTGTGAAGAGGCCATTTGTGCAGCTTGAATACGATCGGAGAGTGTGAGGAATTCAGCAATGAACCTGATCCAGACCCTGGAAAAAGAAGAGATCGAGCGTCTGAACAAGACCATCCCCGCTTTCGGCCCTGGCGACACCGTGATCGTCAGCGTGAACGTGGTGGAAGGCACGCGCAAGCGTGTGCAGGCCTACGAAGGCGTCGTGATTGCCAAGCGCAACCGCGGCCTGAACAGCGCCTTCACCGTGCGCAAGATCTCCAGCGGCGAAGGCGTGGAACGTACGTTCCAGACCTACAGCCCGCTGATTGCCGGTATTGAAGTCAAGCGCCGTGGTGACGTGCGTCGTGCCAAGCTGTACTACCTGCGTGAGCGCAGCGGCAAGTCGGCACGCATCAAGGAAAAGCTGCCGTCTCGCGTCAAGGTTGCCAGCTAAGCTGCTGCCGCGATGCCAGCCTGCCTGCGGGCAGGCCAGACCGCTCCCGCCTCAGGGCTGGAGCGGTTTTTTCTTGTCTGCTTGTCAGCATTTGCCAGTCCACGTATGCTTGCAGATGCCGTGACAGGCACCGGATACCCTTATGCGCAAGACCGATTCCCGCCCCTCCACGCCGAACCCGCAGCAGCCTGCCGACCAGCAGGTGAATGCGCTGGATCCGCGCCAGATCCCGATCTGGCACGAGGCGACCAGCCAGGTGCAGCAACAGCAGGCGCTGGCGCTCGACCGGCTGTCGCTGTCGGCAGTGCGTCAGCGCTTTGCCAATCCCTTGCCGTGGCAGCCGGAACAGCGCAGCGAGCTGCTGCCCTGGCAGCAGCCGCCGCGTGACGCTGCCGTGCTGCTCGGCCTGCAGCCGCTGCAGCAGTCACCGGACCAGTTGCGCGTGCTGCTGACGCAGCGCACCGAGCACCTCAAGTCGCACGCCGGCCAGATCGCTTTTCCGGGCGGCAAGATCGATCCTGATGATGCCGATGCCGTGGCGGCCGCCTTGCGCGAAGCCGAGGAAGAGGTCGGCTTGCCGGTGGAGGGCGTGCAGGTGCTGGGTAAGTTGCCCAGCTACATGACCGGTACCGGCTACCGCGTGACGCCGGTGGTTGGCATCCTGTCGCCGGACGTGAGCCTGCAGCCGAATCCGAACGAGGTGGCGGACGTGTTCACCGTGCCGCTACCGTTCCTGATGGACCCGCGCCACCATCGCAAGCACCAGTGGCAGCCGGCACCCGATCATCGTCGCGAATGGTTTTCCATGCCTTACCAGGAGGCGGATACTGGCATCGAACGCTATATCTGGGGCGTGACCGCCGGCATCTTGCGCGATTTCTACCGTTTCCTGGCGGCCTGACCTGACACCGGGCAGTGCTATGCTAGGCCTGCCCGTTTTCTCTCCGATTGCCGCATGTCCCTGATTTCCCTTCTGCTCGTCCTGCTGATCGAACAGCTCCAGCCGTCATCGCTGCGCCAGCCGGTGCTGCGCCGTTATCTGCAGCTGGCGGATCGCGTGGCGGACCGTCTGCCCTTGGCGCAACGACGCCAGGGCTGGCTGGCCTGGGCGCTGGCCGTGCTGCTGCCGGCAGGGCTGTCGGCGCTGCTGTACTACCTGCTGGATGCGGTGGGCTGGCTGCTGTCCTTGCCTTGGCTGGTGGCCGTGCTGCATGTCTGCCTGGCGTATCGCCCGTTCGGCCAGCCCTTGGCACGCATCCGCGATGCACTCGACATGGGGCAGGAGCAGCAGGCGCGCCAATGGCTGGCTGACTGGAAGCAGGTGGATGTCATGGCCTTGCCACACCATGACGTGCTGCGCCAGGCGCTGGAGCAGGGCACGCGCGATGCGCATCGCCAGCTGTTTGGTGTGCTGGCCGCTTTCCTGATCGGCATGCTGCTGGGCCTGGGTCCGGCCGGTGCCGTGCTGTTCCGCGCGGCCGATGTGCTGGCACAGCACTGGCGCCAGCCGCGTGCCGGGGAAGATGCTGCAGCGCATGCGCTGCTCACGGACGTGTCGCGCCAGGCCTGGAACTGGATCAACTGGCTGCCGGCCCGGGTGACGGCAGCGAGCTTTGCCGTTGCCGGCAATTTCGAGCAGGCGCTGGACAACTGGCGCTTCCAGATGCAGGGGCTGCCGGCCAGCGTCTCCGATACCGATACCGATGCCGATACGCTGGTGCAGGCGACGGCGATGGGGGCGATTGACCTGTCCTGGCCGCTGCCGGCAGCGGTGGGTACGCCGCGCCTGCCGGCTCCGCAAGACCTGCCTGCCGCTGACGCACCAGGCGCCAGCATGCTGGTGGAGCAGCCCGGCTTGCGTTCGCTGCAGGCGCTATCCGGCCTGATCCGGCGTGCGCTCTGGCTCTGGTGCCTGCTGCTGGCGCTGATCACGCTGACGCGCTGGGTCAGCTGAGGCTCAGTAACGCACCTGCGACAGTTCCTCGAACAGCTCGGCGTAGAGCTTGTGGCGCAGCGGGTGTACGCCGCCTTCGGCCACTGGCTGGTCTAGCGAGGCGAGCACGCCGCAGCCCGGTTCGTGCAGATGGGTGCAGTTGTAGAATTTGCATTGAGGCACGTGCTGACGCAGGTCCGGCATCCAGGACGCCAGATCGGCTGGCGCGATATGGCGCAGGCCGAATTCCTGGAAACCCGGTGAATCGATCACTGCGCTGCCGCTGTCGCGGTCCATCCAGTACCAGCGCGTATTGGTGGTGGTGTGGCGGCCCGAGTTGAGTGCCTGCGAAATCTCGCCGACCTGCGCATTGGCATCGGGCAGCAGCCAGTTGATCAGCGTGCTCTTGCCGGTGCCGGACGGACCGAGCACCAGCGTCTTGCGGCCTTGCAGCCACTGCTGCAGCTGCGCCAGTGCCGGATCGTCAGCGGCATGTTCCGTCAGCGAGACGCCGAGCGTGTCGTACTGCATGGCGCGGTAGGGTTCCAGCCGCTCCCAGCCGCGCGCATGCGCCTCGGCCAGATCGGCCTTGTTCAGCACGATGCGCGGCCGGATGCCGGCGGCATCGGCCGCGATCAGGGCACGCGCCAGCAGCTTGTGCGAGAACTCGGGTTCGGCGGCAATCCAGATCAGCACCTGGTCGATATTCGCGGCAAAGGCCTTGGTGCGCATCTCGTCCTGGCGGTAGAACAGGTTGCGGCGCGGCAGCACCTGCTCGATGCTGCCTTCCTCGCCCTGGCCGGGTGGTGGGGCGCTCCAGCGCACCTGGTCGCCGACGACGACGGTGCTCTTCTTGCCACGCGGGTGGCAGATGCGACGGCTGCCGTCATCAGTTTCGACTACGCAGTGGCGGCCATGGGCCGATACCACCAGTCCGTCCATCAGGTCGGTGGTGGAGGCGGCAGGGGCAGGGCGGCGGGGTTTGCCCATTCAGGCCATGCCCATGCGCGCCAGGCGGTTGCTGGCCGGCGGGTGCGAGTAGTAGAACTTCACGTAGAGCGGATCCGGCGTGAGCGTGGAAGCATTGTCTTCGTACAGCTTGAGCAGGGCGGTGGCCATCGGTTCGGCAGCGGTCTGCTGCACGGCATAGGCATCGGCCTGGTATTCGTCACGTCGCGACAGCGAGGCCAGCAGCGGCGACAGGAAGAACACGAAGGACGGCACCACCAGCAGGAACAGGATCAGCGCCAGCGCGGCATTCGGCGACAGCAGGTTGGGCATCACGCCCAGGCCGCTATAGAACCAGACCTGGTTGTAGAGCCAGCCCAGCATTGCAAAGCCGGCCAGGCTCAGGCCAAACATCAGCACCATGCGCTTGATGATGTGGCGGTGGTGGAAATGGCCCAGCTCATGGGCCAGCACGGCCTCGACCTCATCGGTGCTCAGCTTGGACAGCAGGGTATCGAAAAACACTACGCGCTTGGAGCTGCCCAGGCCGGTGAAATAGGCGTTGGCATGGGCGCTGCGGCGGCTGCCATCCATCACGAACAGGCCCTTGGCCTGGAAGCCGCAGCGCTGCATCAGCGCCTGCACGCGCTCGCTCAGCTGGCTGTCCTGCAGCGGCTGGAACTTGTTGAACAGCGGTGCGATCACGCTCGGGTAGAGCACCATCATCAGCAGCGCAAACAGCACCCAGACGCCCCAGGCCCAGAGCCACCACAGACTGCCGGCACGTTCCATCAGGAACAGGTAGAGCGCCGCCAGCGGCAGGCCGATGACGGCGGTCATCAGCGTGCTCTTGAACACGTCCGCCCACCAGAGGCCCTGCGTGCTCTTGTTGAAGCCGAAGCGTTCTTCCAGCTTGAAGGTGGCATACCAGCTCACCGGCAGTTCCAGTGCGCCATTGATCAGGAAAAAGGCGGCGATCAGCGCCAGCTGCTGCCAGAACGGATGTTCGATCAGGTTGTGCAGCTGGTAGTTGAGCGCGGCCAGGCCACCGAGCAGTGTCCAGCCGATCACGATGGCGGCGCTGTAGGTGCTTTGCCAGAGATCCATCTGGTTGCGCGCCACGGTGTAGGCGGCGGCTTTCTGGTGTGCCTGCTGGCTGATATAAGGCGCAAACGGTGCCGGTACCTGATGCCGGTTCCAGGCCACATGGCGGATCTGGCGCGTCGCCAGCCAATAGCGCAGCAGCAGGCTGCCGACCAGGGCCAGCACGAACAGCGTGGTAAACAGGTTCAGATAGGTAATATCAAAGGGGAGTGCATCCATGCGGCACAAGTGTACCTGTCTGCGGGGGATTGCGCTGACCCGATCGGCGCGAGATGCCACTGGATGCGAGACAATACGGCCATGAGTGAAACCCTGAACCCCGCCGCCGAAGCGGCTGCCCCTCCCGTGCTGGCCAAGCACGATGACAACCTGATCTGGCTCGATTGCGAAATGACCGGACTGGATCCCGAGAAGGAGCGCATCATCGAGATCGCGCTGATCGTGACCAGCCCGGACCTGGCGACGCGCGTGCACGGCCCGGTGCTGGTGATCCACCAGAGCCAGCAGCTGCTGGATGGCATGGATGCCTGGAACAAGGGCACGCATGGCCGCAGCGGCCTGATCGACAAGGTCAAGGCCAGCAACGTGACCGAAGCCGATGCCGAAAAGGAGATCCTGGCCTTCCTGCGCAAGTACGTGAGCAAGGGCAAGTCGCCGATGTGTGGCAACACCATTGGCCAGGATCGCCGTTTCCTGGTCAAGGCAATGCCCAAGCTGGAAGCCTACTTCCACTACCGCAACCTGGATGTGAGCACGCTCAAGGAACTGGCGCGCCGCTGGCGCCCGGAACTGCACGCGCAGTTCAAGAAGCACCAGAAGCACACCGCGCTGGCCGATGTCGAGGAGTCCATCGACGAGCTGGTCTATTACCGCGAGCACTTCCTGCGCATGCCGGAGCCGGTAGCGGCGGAGCAGGCCTGACATGCCGAAGCGCAAGCCGGTCATTGGCCTGGCGCTGGGCAGCGGCTCGGCGCGTGGCTGGGCGCATGTGGGCGTGCTGCGCACGCTGCTCGAGGCCGGCATCCGTCCCGATATTGTCTGCGGTTCGTCCGTGGGCGCCATCGTTGGCGCTGCCTATGCCACCGGCAAGCTCGACAGTTTCGAGGAGTGGATCCGCAGCCTGCGCATGCGCGACGTGATCTCACTGATGGATTTTCGCCTGACCGGCGGCATGCTCAAGGGCGAGAAGCTGGTCAGCTTTTTCCGCAAGCATTTTGAGGATTGCCGGATCGAGGATCTGCCGATGCCGTTCGGCGCGGTGGCGACGGCGCTGCACGGCGGCAACGAATTGTGGCTGCGCGAGGGCTCGCTGGTCGATGCGGTGCGCGCCTCGATTGCCTTGCCCGGCGTGTTCACGCCGGTCATGGTGCAGGAGCGCCTGCTGGTGGACGGTGGCCTGGTCAATCCGGTGCCGGTGACGCTGGCACGCGCCATGGGTGCCGATATCGTGATCGCGGTAGACCTGAACCGCGACATCCTGCAACGCCACCTGCAGCCACCGGACGAGCCGGCGCAACGTTCTCCCTGGCTGCAATCGATCCAGAACACATTGGGTGGCTGGCTGCCGGACAGCGTTACCGATATCGTCAGCTCGCCCTTGCCCTCGATGCTGGAAGTGCTGGCGACCAGCATCAACATCATGCAGGAACGCATCACGCGCAGCCGCATGGCCGGCGATCCGCCCGACATGGTGATTGCGCCACGGCTGGCACATTTGTCGCTGATGGATTTCCACCGGGCGCAGGAGGCGATTGATGTTGGCCGCCAGGCGACCGAATTCCTGCTGCCGGTGATGCAGCCGTGGGTCAATGTGTCGCCGCCCGAGCCGGCACCAACCTTGCCCGTGTCGCTGCCCGGTGCATCAGATGTGCTGGCCGATGTGCCGCCGCCCGTGGTGGATGCGTCCTGATCAGTCCTGCTGGGGTGGCGGCAGGATGTCGAGTGCCGTCTTCTGCTGCAGCAGCGTGCGTACGCGCTCCACGTCACCAGCGGCGGCCGCCTGGTTGGCCTGACGATCCAGTTCGTCGGCATGCAGCCAGGTCACGGCAGAGCGCAGTTCGGCCAGCGCCTCGTCCTGGCTCGGGCTCAGCTCCAGCGTCTGGTAGTTCTGCACCAGTTGCAGCGCCACATCGCCCCAGGCCACCTGCGGCAGGCTTTCCTGCAGCGCGCCCCAGGCCAGCGCGCCATGTTCCTGGTACTGGCTGTCGATCCAGCCGAACAGCGGACCGTGCGGTACTGGCAGCGCGCACAGCAGGCCTTGCAGCGCCGGCGGCAAGCGGCCCCAGAATGGCATGTGCAAGAGCAGCAGGCGCAGCGCGTGGTCGGCGCGGCTGGCCGGCGGGCTGCGCCGGCCCTGGTTGACGGGCGTAGCTGGGCTGGTATTTTTTTTCCACGGCTGTTTCTGCCGTTGCGTGCGCTGGCCGGAGGACGGTCGCCATTCGGCCGTGGCCGGGGCAGACTGCGCCGGCGCGCTGCCCGACTGCCGTGGCGCAGGCTGGCCGTGCGGGGACGATCCGCCCTGGGCCTGCCAGACATGTTGCAGGTCGGCGGCTGTCAGCTGTGCCTGCGCGGCCAGTTCGGCCAGCAACTGCGCCTTGAGCGCGCCATCGGGTAGCGCCTGCCAGAGCGGACGCGCCTGGCTGCTCATGCGGGCACGTCCTTCGGCGGTGGCCAGGTCGCAATTCTCGCAGGCCACCTGGATCAGGAACTGGCTGAGCGGCAGCGCCTGTTGCACCTGGGCGCTGAAAGCTTCCGGCCCATGGGCGCGGATAAAGCTGTCCGGATCATGCTCGGGCGGCAGGAACAGGAATTTGACGCTGCGGGTATCGCTGGCGTAGGGCAGGGCGGCGACCAGCGCCTTGTGCGCGGCACGCTGGCCGGCCTTGTCGCCATCGAAGCTGAACACGATCTGGTCGGTGTAGCGGAACAGCTTGTGCACATGCTCGGGCGTGCAGGCGGTGCCCAGCGTGGCCACGGCATTGGCAAAGCCGAGCTGGGCCAGCGCCACCACGTCCATATAGCCTTCGGTCACCAGCGCGTAGCCGTGGCTGCGCAAGGCATCGCGAGCCTCGAACAGCCCGTACAGTTCGCGGCCCTTGCTGAACACCGGGGTTTCCGGCGAGTTCAGGTATTTGGGCTTGTCATCGCCCAGCACGCGGCCGCCAAAACCGATGCATTCCCCCTTCACATTGCGGATCGGGAACATGATGCGATGGCGGAATCGGTCGTAGCGCCGGTCCTGCGTGCTGTCACCGGCCTGGTCGGGCTGGCGGATCACCAGGCCGGCTTCTTCCAGCAACGGATCGGTGTATTCGGGGAACACGCTGGTCAGATGGTGCCAGCCGGCCGGCGCGTAACCCATGCCGAAGCGGAGCGCGATGCGGCCGGTCAGGCCGCGGTTCTTCAGGTAGTCGATGGCGACCGGTGCCTGCTTGAGCTGCTTGCGGTAATCGGCGCCGGCACGTTCCAGCACATCGGTCAGCGTTGCCTGCTTCTGCTTGCGTTCTTCCTGCTGGGCGCGCTGTTGCGGGCTGATGTTCTCTTCTGGCACCTGCAGGCCGTGCTGCTGTGCCAGATCCTGCACCGCCTCGATGAAACTCATGCCGTTGTGCTCCATCAGGAAGCGGATCGCATCGCCATTCTGGCCGCAGCCAAAGCAGTGGTAGAACTGCTTGCTCGGGCTGACCGTGAAGGAGGGCGATTTCTCCGAATGGAAGGGGCACAGGCCGGAAAAGTTGGAACCGGTCTTTTTCAGCTGGACGTGGCGACCCACCACCTCGACGACGTCGACGCGTTGCAACAGATCCTGGATGAAACCCTGCGGAATGGCCATGCAGGGATTGTAGGTGCTGGAGTGCTCAGCCGGCGGCGAGCAGGCCGTTGGCGAAATGGGTGTGCACGGCAGCGCTGGCGGCACTGGCATCGCGCGCCACCAGGGCGGCCAGGATGGCGCTGTGCTCTTCCAGCGACTGCTGCACGCGACCGGTCTTGAACAGCGAGTGGTGGCGGCCCAGCTGCATCACGCCGCGCAGGTCATTCACGATCTGCATGCGCCAGTGGTTGCCGCTGATCTCCAGCATGCGGCCATGGAACTGTTGGTTGAGGGCAAAGAACTGGTCGATCAGGGTGTTGTCCGTGGGCGCGTCGGCCAGCAGGGCAGCCAGCTGGTGCAGCTGCTGATGCAGGCTGGACAGTTCCTGCAGTTCGCTGTCGCTGGCCTGGCGCGCCACGTCGGCGGCAGCATCGGCTTCGAGCAGGGCCAGCAGGTGGTAGATTTCGCGCACCTCGTTTTCCGGCACTTCGGTGACGTAGGCACCGCGCCGTACCCGGATCGTGACCAGGCCTTCGGCGGCCAGCACCTTGATCGCCTCGCGCATCGGCGTGCGGCTGATGCCCATTTCTTCGGCCAGCTTCTGTTCGTCGATCCAGCTGCCGGGTTGCAACTGCTGCTGCAGGATGCGGCGGCGCAGGTTGTCGGCCACATCGGCGTAGAGCGGACGTGCGGCACCGGGCAGTCGTTCAGACTGCTGGCGTGTCAGGATCGAGCTGGCAAGAGGCATATCCGCGGGCCTATCGTAAAAAAAGGGTCACAATGGGCGCATCTTACCTGTATTTGCATTCATAATTACAGCATTGCCAAATGCAACAGCGGGGGCTTTCCAGCCAACGGTCCGGCGCACTTGGCGAGTGGCTTAGTTTGGTTTTTTTTTGCTATAACACGACAAGCCCGTGTTGGCTGACGGCACCGCGCCGCGTGCGCGGTTTCCGTGCGTCTGCCGCCCGGGTTATCCATCATTACAGAGAGGGACTGCAATCCATGGCAAATTCCGACAACACCGTGTTCAACCCCAGCACAATGGAAGACTGGCTCAAGTCGGCAGCCAAGTCGGCCCCCGGCGGTGACGTGCAGGCCCTCAACTGGATCACGCCGGATGGCATCACGGTCAAGCCGCTGTACACCGCAGCCGATACCGCCGACCTGCCGTACGCCAACACGCTGCCCGGCTTCGAGCCCTTCCTGCGCGGCCCGCAGGCCACCATGTACGCGGTGCGTCCCTGGACGATCCGCCAGTACGCCGGTTTCTCTACCGCCGAAGAATCCAACGCCTTCTACCGCAAGGCACTGGCTGCCGGTGGTCAGGGTGTGTCCGTGGCGTTTGACCTGGCCACGCACCGCGGCTACGACTCCGACCATCCGCGCGTCACCGGTGACGTCGGCAAGGCCGGCGTGGCCATCGACAGCGTCGAGGACATGAAGATCCTGTTCGACGGCATTCCGCTCGACAAGGTGTCCGTCTCCATGACCATGAACGGTGCCGTGCTGCCCGTGCTGGCTGGCTACGTGGTGGCGGCCGAAGAGCAGGGCGTTTCGCAGGACAAGCTCAGCGGCACCATCCAGAACGACATCCTCAAGGAGTTCATGGTCCGCAACACCTACATCTACCCGCCGCAGCCGTCGATGCGCATCATTGGCGACATCATCGAGTACACGAGCCAGAACATGCCCAAGTTCAACTCGATCTCGATCTCCGGCTACCACATGCAGGAAGCGGGCGCCAACCAGGCGCTGGAGCTGGCCTTCACGCTGGCTGATGGTAAAGAGTATGTGAAGACGGCCCTGGCCAAGGGCATGGACGTGGACGCCTTCGCCGGCCGCCTGTCCTTCTTCTGGGCCATCGGCATGAACTTCTATCTGGAAATCGCCAAGATGCGTGCCGCCCGTCTGCTGTGGTGCCGCATCATGAAGGAGTTCAACCCCAAGAACCCGAAGAGCCTGATGCTGCGCACGCACTGCCAGACGTCCGGCTGGTCGCTGACCGAGCAGGACCCGTACAACAACGTGGTGCGTACCACCATCGAGGCCATGGCTGCCGTGTTCGGCGGCACCCAGTCGCTGCACACCAACGCGCTGGACGAGGCCATTGCGCTGCCGACCGAGTTCTCCGCCCGCATCGCGCGCAACACGCAGCTCATCATCCAGGAAGAGACCCACATCACCAACGTGATCGACCCCTGGGCTGGTTCCTACATGATGGAAAAGCTGACCCAGGAAATGGCCGATGCCGCCTGGAAGATCATCGAGGAAGTGGACGCCATGGGCGGCATGACCAAGGCCGTGGACAGCGGCTGGGCCAAGCTCAAGATCGAGGCCGCCGCGGCCGAGAAGCAGGCGCGCATCGACTCCGGCAAGGATGTCATCGTCGGCGTCAACAAGTACAAGCTGGCCAAGGAAGATCCGGTCGAGATCCTGGAAGTGGACAACGTCAAGGTGCGCGAGTCCCAGGTGGCCCGCATCAACCAGATCAAGGCCTCGCGTGACAGCGCGGCCGTGCAGGCCGCTCTGGACGCCCTGACGGCCGCCGCCGAATCCGGCGAAGGCAACCTGCTGGATCTGGCCATCAAGGCATCGCGCCTGCGTGCCACCGGTGGCGAGATTTCCGACGCGCTTGAAAAGGCATTTGGCCGCCATCGTGCGGATACGCAAAAGGTGACTGGTGTGTACGCTGCTGCTTATGATTCGGCCGAAGGCTGGGAAAAACTCAAGGAAGAAATCAACCAGTTCGCCGAGCAGCAGGGCCGCCGTCCGCGCGTGATGGTCGCCAAGCTGGGCCAGGACGGCCATGACCGCGGCGCCAAGGTGGTGTCCACTGCCTTTGCTGACCTCGGTTTTGACGTCGACATTGGCCCGCTGTTCCAGACGCCGGAAGAGTGCGCACGCCAGGCCGTCGAGAACGACGTGCACGCGATCGGCATCTCCACGCTGGCTGCCGGCCACAAGACGCTGGTGCCGGCCATCGTCAACGAACTGAAGGCGCAGGGCGCTGACGACATCGTGGTGTTCGTCGGCGGCGTGATTCCGCGTCAGGACTACGACTACCTGTACGAAGCTGGTGTCAAGGGCATCTACGGCCCGGGTACGCCGATCCCGGTCAGCGCCAAGGACGTGCTGGAACAGATCAAGGCAAGCCTGTCCTGATCCATGTTGCCAGCAGTTCCCGCCATCCTGGAAGCCATCCTGCACGGTGACGCCCCGCGTCGCCGTCGCGGCATCGCCAAGGCGATCACGCTGCTTGAATCCACCCGCGCCGATCACCGTGCGCTGGCCGACGAGCTGCTGACGGCCTTGCTGCCGCATACCGGCAAGGCGCTGCGCCTGGGCCTGAGCGGTGTGCCGGGCGTGGGCAAGTCGACCTTTGTCGAGACCCTGGGCCTGCACCTGACCGGTCTGGGCCTCAAGGTGGCTGTGCTCGCGATCGATCCGTCTTCCAGCGTGTCCGGTGGTTCCATCCTGGGCGACAAGACCCGCATGGAACGCCTGAGCCGCGAGCCCAATGCCTATATCCGTCCCAGCCCGAGCAGCTGCAACCTGGGTGGTGTCGCCGAGAAGACGCGCGAAGCCATGCTGGTGTGCGAGGCGGCCGGCTATGATGTGGTGATCATCGAGACCGTCGGTGTCGGCCAGTCCGAAACCGCGGTGCACGATATGGCCGACATGTTCGTGGTACTGCAGCTGCCGAATGCCGGCGATGACCTGCAGGCGATCAAGAAGGGCGTGATGGAAATGGCCGATCTGGTCGTGATCAACAAGGCCGATATCGATCCGGTGGCTGCCACGCGCGCTCAGGCCCAGATCACTTCCAGCCTGCGCCTGCTCGGCTTCCATGGTCGCCACGACGACAACGATGCGCCCCAGTGGCAACCGCGTGTGCTGCAGATCAGCGCACTCGAGGGCACGGGGGTCGAGGATTTCTGGGCTGCGGTCGAAGAGTACCGCGGCATCAATACCGGCAACGGCAAGCTGGCGCAGCGTCGCCAGCAGCAGTCGCAGGCCTGGATGTGGGAACGCATCGATGCCGGCCTGAAGGATGCCTTCCGCACCCATGCCGGCGTGTCCGGCCAGCTGCCCGCGCTGTCGCAGCGTGTGCAGGAGGGTTCGCTGGCGGCCTCGACCGCGGCGCGCCAGCTGTTGCAACTGTTCCAGTCCGGGCCGCAGGCCTGAGGCCGGCAGCCATTCCTGTTTGTACCTGTTTCAATCTTTCCATTTTTAAAAACCAAAGGATCCGAGATGAAGGCAATTCTTGACCAACTTGATCAGAAGCGCGAAGCCGCCCGACTGGGTGGTGGCCAGCGACGCATCGATGCGCAGCACGGCAAGGGCAAGCTGACCGCGCGCGAGCGTATCGAGGTACTGCTCGACGCCGGTACGTTCGAGGAATGGGACATGTTCGTGGAGCACCGCTGCACGGACTTTGGCATGGAACAGAGCCACATTCCGGGTGACGGCGTGGTGATCGGCTACGGCACCATCAACAACCGCTTGGTGTTCGTGTTCAGCCAGGACTTCACCGTGTTCGGCGGCGCGCTGTCCGAAGCGCACGCAGAAAAGATCTGCAAGCTGATGGACCAGGCCATGAAGGTCGGTGCACCGGTGATCGGCCTGAACGACTCCGGCGGTGCGCGCATCCAGGAAGGCGTGGCCTCCCTGGCCGGTTACGCCGAGGTGTTCCAGCGCAACGTGATGGCCTCCGGCGTGGTGCCGCAGATCTCCATGATCATGGGTCCCTGCGCCGGTGGTGCGGTGTACTCTCCGGCCATGACCGACTTCATCTTCATGGTCAAGGACAGCTCCTACATGTTCGTGACCGGCCCGGAAGTGGTGAAGACCGTGACGCACGAATCCGTGACGGCCGAGGAGCTGGGCGGTGCCATCACCCACAGCAGCCGCAGCGGCGTCGCCGACCTGGCTTTCGAGAACGACGTGGAAGCGCTGCTGATGCTGCGTCGCCTGTACAACTACATCCCGTCCAACAACCGCGAGAAGGCGCCGTACCGCCCGACGCTGGATCCGGTCGATCGTGCCGACATGAGCCTGGACACGCTGGTGCCGGAGAACCCGAACAAGCCCTACGACATGAAGGAGCTGATCACCAAGACGGTGGACGACGGCGAATTCTTCGAGCTGCAGCCTGACTACGCCGCCAACATCGTGATCGGCTTTGCCCGCATGGACGGCAACGTGGTCGGTATCGTGGCCAACCAGCCGCTGGTGCTGGCCGGCTGCCTGGACATCAAGTCCTCTATCAAGGCGGCCCGTTTCGTGCGCTTCTGCGATGCCTTCAATATCCCGGTCGTCACATTTGTCGACGTGCCCGGCTTCATGCCCGGTACCAGCCAGGAATACGGCGGCATCATCAAGCACGGCGCCAAGCTGCTGTACGCCTACGCCGAGTGCACGGTGCCGAAGATCACCATCATCACGCGCAAGGCCTACGGCGGCGCGTATGACGTGATGAGCTCCAAGCACCTGCGCGGTGACGTGAACCTGGCCTGGCCGAACGCCGAAATCGCGGTGATGGGTGCCAAGGGCGCGGTGGAGATCATCTTCCGTGAAGACAAGAATGACCCGGAAAAGCTGGCAGCCCGCGAAGCCGAATACAAGGCGCGTTTCGCCAACCCGTTCGTCGCCGGCGCCCGTGGCTTTATCGACGACGTGATCCAGCCGCACGAGACGCGCAAGCGCATCTGCCGTAGCCTGGCCATGCTGAAGGACAAGAAGCTGGAAAACCCGTGGCGCAAGCACGGCAATATCCCGCTGTAATCGCTTGCCGATCCGCATCGTTTCGACTCTCACCAGATTGAAAGAACATCGCATATGTTTACCAAGATCCTGATTGCAAACCGCGGCGAGATTGCCTGCCGCGTGATCGCCACTGCCAAGAAAATGGGCATCCAGACCGTGGCGGTCTATTCCGACGCCGACAAGGACGCACGCTTCGTGCAGATGGCCGATGAGGCTGTCCGCCTGGGCCCGCCGCCGTCGCGCGAGTCCTATCTGCTGGGCGACAAGATCATCGAGATCGCCAAGCAGACCGGTGCCCAGGGCATCCACCCGGGTTATGGCTTCCTGTCCGAGAACGAGGAGTTCTGCCGCAAGGTTGAAGAGAATGGCATCGCCTTCATCGGCCCCAAGCACGGCGCGATTGCCGCCATGGGCGACAAGATCGCTTCCAAGAAGCTGGCCGATGGCGCTGGCGTGAGCACGATTCCGGGCTACAACGACCCGATCGACACGCCGGAGCAGGCGGTCGAGATCGCCAAGGGCATCGGCTACCCGGTGATGATCAAGGCCTCCGCTGGCGGCGGTGGCAAGGGCCTGCGCGTGGCTTTCAACGACAAGGAAGCGCACGAAGGTTTCGCCTCTTGCCGCAACGAAGCCCGCAACAGCTTTGGCGATGACCGCGTGTTCATCGAGAAGTTCGTCGAGCAGCCGCGCCACATCGAGATCCAGGTGCTGGGCGATGCGCACGGCAACGTGATCTACCTGAACGAGCGCGAGTGCTCAATCCAGCGTCGTCACCAGAAGGTGATCGAGGAAGCGCCGTCTCCCTTCATCAGCGACGAGACGCGCAAGGCGATGGGCGAGCAGGCCGTGGCCCTGGCCAAGGCAGTGAACTACCAGTCTGCCGGTACCGTGGAATTCGTGGTGGGCAAGAACCAGGACTTCTACTTCCTGGAAATGAACACCCGCCTGCAGGTGGAGCACCCGGTGACCGAGTGCATCACCGGCCTGGACCTGGTGGAGCAGATGATCCGCGTGGCGGCCGGCGAAAAACTGACCATCAGCCAGTCCGACGTCAAGAAGGAAGGCTGGTCCATCGAGTGCCGTATCAACGCCGAAGACCCGTTCCGCAACTTCCTGCCTTCCACTGGTCGTCTGGTGCGCTTCCAGCCGCCGGAGCAGAACCTGTTCCAGGGCGAGCCCAGCACCGATTACGGCGTGCGCGTGGACACCGGCGTGGTGGATGGCGGCGAGATCTCCATGTTCTACGACTCCATGATCGCCAAGCTGATCGTGCATGGCAAGGACCGCAATGACGCTATCGCGCGCATGCGTGAAGCCCTGAACGCTTTCGTGATCAAGGGCGTGCAGAGCAACATCCCGTTCCAGGCCGCGCTGCTGGCGCATCCCAAGTTCATCTCCGGCGATTTCAACACCGGCTTTATCGCCGAAAACTATGCCGATGGCTTCCGCGCAGAAGACGTGCCGCACAGCGACCCGTACTTCCTGATGGCGATGGCGGCACGCCTGAACATGTACTACCGCAACCGCGCACAAGACCTGCAGGGCAAGTTCTGGGAAGGCTACAAGCGCCTGCCCAAGCGCGAGTTCACCGTCTGTGCCCTGGGCAAGGAAGGCGCCAACGTCTATGTGGACGCCAGCCTGAGCGAAACCGCACCGGGCCAGTCCACCGTGGTGACGCTGCAGACGCCCGACGGCGAGCGCCAGTACGACATGCTGATCGACCACTTCCTGGGCGATAGCCGCATCACCGGTACCTGCAACGGCGAAGCCTTCACCGTGCAGATGGAGCGTGGCCAAGGCAAGAACCCGCTGGCGATCCGCGTGATCCACAACGGCACCCAGATCGATGCGTTGGTGATGCACCCGCGTACCGCCGAACTGCACAAGCTGATGCCGTACAAGGCACCGCCGGACATGAGCAAGTTCGTGCTGTCCCCGATGCCGGGCCTGCTGACGCAGGTGGCCGTGCAGCCGGGCCAGAAGGTGCAGGCCGGCGAACGCGTGGCCGTGATCGAAGCCATGAAGATGGAAAACATCCTGTTCGCCACCGCCGACGGCGTGGTGAAGGAAGTGCTGGCACAGCCGGGCGAGAGCCTGGCGGTCGACCAGGCCATCGTGGCGTTCGAATAAGCAACTCCGCCTGATCGCTGAGTAGCACCGGACCGTCCATGTGCAAGCATGGGCGGTTTTTTCCATGAGCCACATCCTCAAGATTGCCATCCATGCCACGCCCGGTGCCAAGCGCACCGAGGCGGCCGGCCTGTACGGCGATGCCTTGCGCGTGCGGCTTGGAGCCCCGCCGGTGGATGGCAAGGCCAACGAGGCGCTGATTGCCTGGGCCGCCGCCACCTTTGGCGTGCCGAAGAAGCAGGTGGAGCTGCTGCACGGCGCAGCCGGACGGCAGAAGGTGCTGGCCGTGCACCTGCCCGATGCGCAGGCACTGGCATCGGCACAAGTACTGCTGGAGCGCTTGCGCAGCAGCTGAAACCAGACATCCCGCAGCGGATGCCGGAGATGGCGCAGACACGCCATGTCCCGCATGTGCTGGCCGTCCCCGGCGGGCAGGACAGACCCAACAGAAGGAGAGCACGCCATGCTGATGGCACACCTGCAGCAGCAACTGGCTGCCCTGGAGCAGTCCGGCCTGCGCCGTCGCCGGCGCACGGTGCAGCTGCCCTGCGGCCCGCAGCAGCAGCTGGCCGGGCAGGCACAGCCGCGGCTGTCGTTCTGCAGCAATGATTATCTGGGCCTGGCCGCGCATCTCTTGCTGGCGCAGGCGCTGACCGAAGGCGGGCAGCGCTGGGGCGTGGGCAGCGGCGCCTCGCATCTGGTCAGCGGCCACTACCAGGTGCATGAAGACGTGGAGCAGGGCTTTGCGCGCTGGCAGCAGGCGCATATCCCGCAGGCCGAGGGCTTGCTGTTCTGCAGTGGCTTCATGGCCAATATGGCGCTGATGACGACGCTGGGCGATGGCCAGACCACGATTTTTTCCGACAAGCTGAACCATGCCTCGCTGATCGACGGCGCGCGTCTGGCCGATGCCGAGGTGCGTCGCTATGTGCACGGCGATCTGGCACAACTGGAGCGCCTGCTGCAGCGCTGCAGCACGTCGTTGCGTTTGATCGTGACCGATGCCGTGTTCAGCATGGATGGTGACCTGGCTGATTTGCCCGGGCTGCTGGCGTTGGCCGAACAGTACGACGCCTGGCTGGTGGTGGACGATGCGCATGGCCTGGGCGTGCTGGGCGCGCAGGGCCACGGTAGCCTGGAGCACTTTGGCCTGTGCAGCGAACGCCTGATCTGGATGGGCACGCTGGGCAAGGCGATGGGCGTGGCCGGCGCCGTGGTGGTGGCACACGCCACCATCATCGATTGGCTGGTGCAGCGTGCACGCCCGTATATCTACACCACCGGCATGTCACCGGCACTGGCGCAGGCCTTGCTGGCCGCGATGGAGCTGGTAGAGTCGCCAGAGGGCGCTGCCCGCCGCCGCCACCTGCAACAGCTGATCAGCCGACTGCGCGCCGGACTGTCGGCGCTGGTGCAGCAGCACTCGCACTGGAGCCTGCCCGATTCCGCCACTGCCATCCAGCCGCTGCTGGTCGGCAGCAACGAGGATGCGCTGCGCCTCTCGGCCACGCTGGAGCAGGCCGGCATCTGGGTGCCGGCGATCCGCCCGCCGACCGTACCGGCCGGCACGGCGCGCCTGCGCTTTACCCTGAGTGCCGCCCACACGGATGCGCAGCTCGACCAGCTGCTCGCTGTACTGGCTACCCTGGAGAAGAACGAGTCATGAATCCACCGGAATCCATCGTCCTGACGGACGCGCAGGCAGCAGGCAGGCCGCAGGCCAGTCCGCTGGCGCCGGATTTTGCCGATAACCCCTATGCCACGTACGCACGCTGGCGCGATGAAGGCCGCTTGCTGTGGAGCAATGCCTTTTTTGGCGGCGCCTGGCTGCTGACGCGCCATGCCGATGTCGAGAACGCCCTGCGCGATCCGCGCTTGTCGGCACAGCGTACCGGCGGCTGGGTGATGGATGTGGCCGAGGGCGATCGCGCCGGCCTGACCCCGTTCCAGCGCCTGTTTACGCGCGCCTTGCTGTTCCTGGACGCGCCCGAACACACGCGGCTGCGCCAGGTGCTGATGCCGGCATTCCGGCCGCAGCGCCTGCAGGCCCTGCAACCCGAGATCGAACAGTTTGCCGCTGAGCTGGTGGCGGGTATCACGCCTGGCCAAGACTTCGATTTCATGGAGCGTATCGCACGTCCGCTGCCGGTACGCGTGATTGCGCGCCTGATGGGCGTGGACCTGTCGCTGGAGCAGGATTTCATGCGCTGGGCTGATGACATTGCCGCCTTTATCGGCGCGGTGCGCCCGACAGCGGAACAGACCCGACTGGCCCAGCGCAGCACGCTGGAGATGGCAGGCTATTTTGAGCGTGAGCTGCTGCCGCGCCGCCGTCGCGAACCACAGGACGACCTGGTCACCGAGCTGGTACAGGTGCGTGATGATGGTCGTATCAGCTCCGATGCCGAGCTGCTGGCGCAGTGCGCCATGCTGCTGTTTGCCGGCTATGAGACCACGCGCAACCTGCTCGGCAATGGCATGCTGGTGCTGATGCAGCATCGCGCCCAGTGGGAACAGCTGTGCCGCCAGCCAGAACTGGTGCCGGGATCGATCCGGGAGCTGCTACGTTTTGACAGCCCGGTGCAGTGGACCGGCCGCCGTGTGGCCAGCAGCTTTACCCTGCACGGTCAGCAACTGCGCCGTGGTGAACTGGTGCTGCCGATGATCGGCTGCGCCAACCATGACCCGGCGCGTCATGCTGACCCGGACACACTGGATGTGCAGCGCGAGAACCCCGGTGCGCTCTCATTTGGCAGCGGGCCGCACGTCTGCATTGGTGCGGCACTGACCCAGCTGGAGGCGCAGACCCTGTTCACGCAGCTGGTGCAGCGGCTGCCGGGATTGCAACTGGCCGGTGAGGTCGAGCGCAATGGCAACCCGGCGTACCGCGGCATCCTGCGCCTGCCGATGCGGCTGCCGGCCTGAGTATCATTGTTTTATTTTCAATCGCCTACTGACAGAGCAAACAAGGAGAATCCCATGACCGAAACCGTTATCGCCAAAGGCAGCCCGCGTCCGTTCAAGGTGCTGGGCATCCAGCAGATCGCCATTGGCGGCCCGAGCAAGGCGCGCCTGCAGACCCTGTGGGTCGACATGTTCGGCCTGGAAAAGATTGGTACTTTCCAGAGCGAGCGTGAGAACGTGGACGAGGACATCTGCGCCATTGGCAGCGGCCCGTTCAAGGTCGAGGTCGACCTGATGCAGCCGATGGATCCGGAGAAGAAGCCGGCCGTGCACGCCACGCCGCTGAACCACGTCGGCCTGTGGATCGATGACCTGCCCGTGGCCGTCGAATGGCTGTCGGCGCAAGGCGTGCGTTTTGCGCCGGGCGGCATCCGCAAGGGCGCAGCCGGCTTTGACATCACCTTCATCCACCCCAAGGGCAACGAGGAGCTGCCGATTGGTGGCGAGGGTGTGCTGATCGAGCTGGTGCAGGCTCCGCAGGAAGTGATCGACGCCTTTGCCAAGTTGGCGGGCAACTGATTGTCTGGCCGCTGCCGTGTGAAGGCAGGGCCAGAAAACAGGCAGGCGACCGGGGAAACGGTCGCCTGTTGTCGTATTGGGGCAAGGCGTTCAGCTCTGGCGGCGTGCGCGGGCCTTGGCCAGCGCGGCCTCAATGATGGCGCGCTTCTTGTCCAGCACCACCGGATCAGTGTGCAGGCTCTGTTCTTCCAGATGCTCCAGCTTGTGCTCGGCCTTGGCTTCCAGCCGATCGGCGTTTTCTGCTTCGGCGCGCTGCAGCTGGAACTGGTGGAAGGTATAGCGTTCCAGCGCCTGTTGCGCCAGCGCCGGTGACCAGGCATCCCAGCCGCTGCGCTCGCCGCTGATTGGCTCCATGGCGATGCAATCGACCGGGCAGGCGATGGCGCACAGGTCGCAGCCGGTACAGAGTGGCTCCACCACGGTGTGCATGCGCTTGTTGCTGCCCAGGATGGCATCGGTCGGGCAGGCCTTGATGCACAGCGTGCAGCCGATGCACCAGGCTTCGTCGATCACGGCGACCGTCATTGGGCCTTCCTGGCCGAATTCGGGGTTCAGCGCTGCAGGAAGCCGTGCCTCCTCCAGCCCGATAGCTGCGGCAATGCGCTGCATGCCCTCGACGCCACCCGGCGGGCACTGGTCGATGCCGGCTTCAGCCGTGGCAATCGCCTGGGCGTAGCCTGCGCAATCCGGGTAGCCGCAACGCTGGCACTGTGTCTGCGGCAGCACGCGGTGGATTGCCTGGGCGCGTGCATCAGGCAGGGTAGGGACAGGGAGGGGGAGATTCCGAGAGGTCATGGGAGGATTGGCAGCAGGCAGAAACAGCACAGCCCGGCAGGGCCGGGCTGGCGTGTCAGATCTGCAGTATAGAAGATCAGGGCTGCTTGCTGGCGCTGGCTTCCTGCTTCACCGGCTGTGCGCCATCTGCGGTTTCAGGCGTACGCCAGGCAGTGACCGGGCGGCTGGCTTCGGCTTCAGGGGCCGCAGCGGGCGTGCTGTTGCTGGCAGCTTCTGTCTTGGCCGGAGCTGAGGCAGCAGGCGTCTTGCTCGCTGCCTGGGGGGCCGCTGCTGCCTGAGTCGTAGCCGCAGCCTTCGGTTGGCTGGACGTGGCCGGCTTGCTGGCAGCGACAGCCGGCTTGCTTTCGGCCTTGGCGGCTTCGGCAGGCTGGGCCGCTGTTGCGGGCTTGGCCGCAGTGGCCTTGGCAGCGGCAGCCGTCTTGCTCGCAGCCGGCTTGCGCGTTGCGGCCGGCTTGGCGCGGGTCGTAGCCGGCTTTCTGGCAGCCGGCGCCTTGGCGGCCGGTGCAGCAGCCGCCACGGCCGGCGTGGTGGCTTTGGCCTGGCTGGTAGCCGGAGCATCTTCGACCGGCTGGTAGTTGTTGCCCAGTTGCAGTTGTTCGTACAGGTCTTCGCGGTTTTCCAGCGCTTCCATCAGGGCCTGGGAGGCGGCACGGCGTTTGGTCGTGACGATGCCGGTATGGTGCCTGCCGATGAAATCGCGCAGGATCGGGTAGACCACTTCGCGCCAGCGACGGCCGCTGAAGATACCGTAGTGACCGGCACCCATGACCTCGAAATATTGCTTTTCGCTCTCCGGCACGCTGCTGCACAGGTCCAGCGAGGCCTGGGTCTGGCCCAGACCGGCGATGTCATCCAGTTCGCCCTCGATCGCCAGCACGGCGGTCTTGGTGATGTCCTGCGGACGCACCAGCTCGGGCGTGCCTTCCGGATTGCGCACTTCCCACGTGCCGTTCGGCAGGGCGTAGTCCTGGAACACGGTCTTGATGGTGTCGAGGTAAAACTCGGCATCCATGTCGAGCACGGCGTTGTACTCGTCGTAGAACTTGCGGTGGGATTCGGTGCTGCCACCGTCACCACGCACCAGATCCTTGAAGTAGTCGTAGTAGCTGGTGGCGTGGCGGTTCGGGTTCATGGCCACGAAACCGGCGTACTGCAGGAAGCCGGGGTAGACGCGGCGACCGGCACCGGGGTAGTTGTTCGGCACACGATGGATCACGTTGGTCTCGAACCAGGCCAGGCTGCGCTTGATCGCCAGGTCGTTCACGGCGGTGGGCGAACGGGAGGCGTCGATCGGGCCACCCATCATGGTCATGGAGGCCGGGGTCTTTTCGCCACGCGTGGCCATCAGGGACACGGCCGCCATCACCGGCACGGTCGGCTGGCAGACGCTGACCACGTGCACTTCGCCGTTGTTTTCCTGCAGGTAGCGGATGAACTCCTGCACGTAGTTGACGTAGTCGTCCAGGCTGAAGGTGCCTTCGGACAGCGGCACTTCACGTGCGTTCTTCCAGTCGGTGATGTAGACCTTGTGGTCACGCAGCAGCGTGCGCACGGTGTCGCGCAGCAGGGTGGAGTAGTGGCCGGACAGCGGGGCCACCACCAGTACCACCGGGGAACGCAGCAGGGTTTCCAGCGTCTTGGTGTCGTCGGCGTAGCGCTTGAAGCGCAGCAGGTTGCAGAATGGCTTGCTGATCTCGACACGCTCGTGGATCGTCACGCTGACGCCATCGACCGGTACCGAGGTGATGCCGAATTCGGGGTTTTCGTAATCCTTGGCGAGACGGTGGAGCAGGTTGTAGCCAGCGGCAACGCGGTTGGCCATGGGCGCGTGGCTCATCGGCGCCAGCGGGTTGGTGAACAGACGCGAGGCAACGAGCGCGAGTTCGGCAAACGGTTCCATCAGCGTGCGCTGGGCTTCGTAAATCTGGTAGAGCATGGTGATTCCCTGTTTCTTTTTTGCTGCAGTGCAACAATGGTAACAGCTTATGCTGGCTGCTTCAACGAACAAACGGTCGTGCTAAATGACCTCAACAAGTCATTTTGCGCCTGCTATTACTCGGGAACATAAGGATATTCCCTAGAGAAGTAAGTTGCATGACGCATGTCAAGATGCGCCAGAGTGTTGTCTGTATACAAAAAAAAGCCACTCCGGCTGGAGTGGCTTGACTGGCGTGATGCGATCAGATCACCTGGGCGATGCTGTTGCAGACATGGCCGATGTTCTGGCTGTTGAGTGCCGCCACGCACATGCGGCCAGTGTCGGTGCCGTAGACGCCAAACTCGTTGCGCAGGCGTACCATCTGGTCCTTGTTCAGGCCGGAGTAGCTGAACATGCCGACCTGGGTGGTGATGAAGGACACGTCCTGCTGTACGCCGGCGGCTTTCAGGCCGTCAACCAGCGCCTGGCGCATCTGCTTGATGCGTACGCGCATTTCACCCAGCTCCTTTTCCCACAGGGCGCGCAGTTCCGGGTCATTCAGCACGATGGCGACGACGCTGCCGCCGTGCGTCGGCGGGTTGCTGTAGTTGGTGCGGATCACGATCTTGAGCTGGCTCATGACGCGGGCGGCTTCTTCCTTGCTGGCGCTGACCACGCTCAGGGCACCAACGCGCTCGCCGTACAGGCTGAAGCTCTTGCTGAAGGAGGTAGAGACGAAGAACTGCAGGCCGGCCGCAACGAACTTGCCGATCACGGCGCCATCTTCGGCAATGCCGGCACCAAAGCCCTGGTAGGCCATGTCGAGGAAGGCGACCAGGTTCTTGTTCTTGACCACGTCAACCACCTGATCCCACTGGGCGGCGGTCAGGTCGTAGCCGGTCGGGTTGTGGCAGCAGGCGTGCAGCACCACGACGGTGCCGGCGGGTGCGGCGTTCAGGCTGGCCAGCATGCCGTCAAAGTTGATGCCACGCTTGTCGGCATCGTAGTAGGCATAGGTCTCGACGGTGAAGCCGGCATTGGTGAACAGGGCGCGGTGGTTTTCCCAGCTCGGATCGCTGATCAGCACCTTGGCATCGGGATTGAGCTTTTTCAGGAAGTCGGCGCCGATCTTCAAGCCGCCGGTACCGCCCAGGGCCTGCACGGTGGAGACACGGCCGCTTTGCACGACTTCGCTGTCGGCACCGAAAACCAGGCCCTTGACCGCGCTGTCATAGGCGGCCAGGCCGTCGATCGGCAGGTAGCCGCGCGCGGCCTTTTTTTCCATCAGGCGCTGTTCGGCGATCTGCACGCATTCCAGCAGCGGCAGCTTGCCGTTGTCGTCAAAGTACACGCCCACGCCCAGATTCGTCTTGCTGGGGTTGGTGTCGGCGCCAAATTGTTCGTTCAGGCCCAGGATCGGATCGCGCGGGGCCATTTCGACGGCGGAAAAAAGGGACATGGTTTACCTCTGGTGGATGAAAAGTGCCGTGGTGTGCAGGCAAAACGGGTGTGCCGGGCAGGCCGTTTCAGCCAGCGGCAGACACAACATTCCATTGTAGGGCGTGGCGCCGGCATGGAGATGAATTTCTTTGCGCTGGCTGGAGCGCCGGCCATGCTTTACATTGCTGGTTTCGTCCCCATCTGCCGTGCCATGCCTGTTTCTCCCAAGCCCGATCTGCCCGACGCCAATACGGCACAAGCGCCCCAGGGCAGCTTTGTGTCCTATCCCGATTCCCCGTTCCAGCTGTTCCAGCCCTATCCGCCGGCGGGTGACCAGCCGACGGCGATTGCCGGCCTGGTGGAAGGGGTCCGTGATGGCGAGGCCTACCAGACGCTGCTGGGCGTGACAGGCTCCGGCAAGACCTACACCATGGCCAACGTGATCGCCCAGCTCGGCCGGCCGGCGATCGTGTTTGCGCCGAACAAGACGCTGGCGGCGCAGCTCTATAGCGAGTTCCGCGAGTTCTTTCCGAAGAATGCGGTGGAATATTTCGTCAGCTATTACGACTACTACCAGCCCGAAGCCTATGTGCCGCAGCGCGACCTGTTCATCGAGAAGGACAGCGCGATCAACGAGCATATCGAGCAGATGCGACTGAGCTGCACCAAGAGCCTGCTGGAGCGGCGTGACGTGGTGATCGTGGCCACCGTGTCGGCGATCTACGGTATCGGCAAGCCGGAAAGCTACCACCGCATGATCATGACGCTGCGCGAGGGCGATACCTACAGCCAGCGCGAGGTAATCGCGCAGCTGGTGCGCATGCAGTACCAGCGCAACGAGATGGAGTTCACGCGCGGCAAGTTCCGCGTGCGCGGCGACACCATCGACGTGTTTCCGGCGGAGCACAGCGAACTGGCCCTGCGCATCGAATTGTTTGACGACGAGATCGAGACGCTGCAGCTGTTCGATCCGCTCACCGGCAAGGTGCGCCAGCGGCTGGCACGCTTTACCGTCTACCCGAGCAGCCATTACGTGACGCCGCGCGAGCAGGTGCTGGCGGCAGTCGAAACCATCAAGGAAGAGCTGAAGGAGCGGCTCGCCTTCTTTTATGAAGAGGGCAAGCTGGTGGAAGCGCAGCGGCTGGAGCAGCGCACCCGCTTTGATCTGGAAATGCTGTCCGAAGTGGGGCACTGCAAGGGCATTGAGAACTACTCGCGCCACCTGGCCGGTACTGCGCCGGGCGAGGCACCGTCCACGCTGACCGATTACCTGCCGCCCGACAGCCTGATGTTCCTGGACGAGAGCCACAACATGATCGGCCAGCTCGGCGGCATGTACAACGGTGACCGTTCGCGCAAGCAGACCCTGGTCGATTACGGCTTCCGGCTACCGAGCGCGCTGGACAATCGGCCGCTCAAGTTCGAGGAATTCGAAGGCAAGATGCGCCAGGTGGTGTTTGTCTCGGCCACGCCGGCCGATTACGAGAAAACCCATTCCGGCCAGGTGGTGGAGCAGGTGGTGCGCCCGACCGGCCTGGTGGACCCGGAAGTGGAAGTGCGGCCTGCCACGCACCAGGTCGATGACGTGCTGCAGGAAATCCGCCTGCGCGTGGAGCAGGGCGATCGCGTGCTGATTACCACGCTGACCAAGCGCATGGCCGAGCAGCTGACCGATTACCTGGCCGAGAACGGCGTGCGCGTGCGCTACCTGCACAGCGATATCGATACGGTGGAACGGGTGGAGATCCTGCGCGACCTGCGGCTGGGCGAGTTTGACGTGCTGGTCGGTATCAACCTGCTGCGGGAAGGCCTGGATATTCCCGAGGTCTCCCTGGTGGCGATCCTGGACGCCGACAAGGAAGGCTTCCTGCGCTCTGAACGCAGCCTGATCCAGACCATTGGCCGCGCCGCGCGCAACGTCAACGGCAAGGCAATCCTGTATGCCGACCGCATTACCGACAGCATGCAGCGCGCCATGTCGGAAACCGGCCGCCGCCGAGAGAAGCAGCTGGCGCACAACCTGGAGCATGGCATCACGCCGCGCAGTGTGGTGAAGAAGGTACGCGACCTGATCGATGGCGTCTATAGCGAGAAGGCGAGCAAGGCGGCACAGCAGCAGGAATTGCAGCGCGCCTATGTCGAGGACGTCAGCGAAAAGGATTTGTCCAAGGAAATCAAGCGTCTGGAGAAGCAGATGCTGGAGCACGCGAAGAATCTGGAGTTCGAGCAGGCGGCGCGTACGCGCGATCAGCTGGCGGCCTTGCGCGAGCGTGTGCTGGGCGGAGCAGCACGCGACAGTGTGATTTGAAATTTTTATCGTTTCCATCAGGCAAAACCATCCCTTTGTCCTAGTGGGATGTATGGTTATCTGCTATACTCGACACAATTACTCGGGATATCGACCTTCCCGGGTCCTTTCAAGGAACGATTGAAGAGGTACCAGACCATGCGACTCACGACCAAGGGACGCTTCGCCGTTACTGCCATGATCGACCTGGCCCTGCGCCAGTCCAGTGGCCCGGTAACGCTGGCCGCGATCAGCCAGCGCCAGCAAATTTCGCTGTCCTATCTGGAACAGCTGTTTGGCAAGCTGCGTCGCCACGAACTGGTGGAATCCACCCGTGGCCCGGGCGGCGGCTATTCGCTGGCGCGCAAGGCGCAGGACATCACGGTGGCCGACATCGTGGTGTCGGTAGACGAACAGCTCGACGCCACCAGCTGCGGCGGCAAGAGCAATTGCCGCGGTGAACATACCGGTCCGTGCATGACCCACGACCTGTGGACCAGCCTGAACGAGCGCATGCTCGACTTCCTGCGCTCGGTCAGCCTGCAGAAGCTGGTGGACGAGCAGATCGCCAGGGGAGTGCAGGTCGAGGACAAGCCGATCATCAAGCGCGCGATTTCCAGCACGCCGGTGATCAAGCCGCTGCGCGTCAACGCACCCAACTCGGTGTTCGCTTTGGGCACCACCCCGATTTCCAAGTAAACCATCCAACAGATCTAGACCCATCATGAGCAAGCAATACCCGATCTATCTGGACTACGCCGCGACCACCCCGGTTGATCCCCGTGTGGCCGAGGCCATGATCCCTTGGCTGGCCGAGCACTACGGCAACCCGGCGTCGCGCAGCCACGCCTGGGGCTGGGAAGCCGAAGACGCGGTGGACAACGCCCGCGAGCAGGTCGCTGCGCTGATCAACGCCGATGCGCGTGAAATCATCTGGACCAGCGGCGCTACCGAATCCGACAACCTGGCGATCAAGGGCGCGGCCCAGTTCTACAAGAGCCGCGGCAAGCACCTGATCACGGTCAAGACCGAACACAAGGCGGTGCTGGACACCATGCGCGAGCTGGAGCGCCAGGGCTTTGAGGTGACCTATCTGGACGTGCAGGAAAACGGCCTGATCGACCTGGACGTGCTGAAGGCGGCAATCCGCCCCGACACCATCCTGATCAGCGTGATGTTCGTGAACAACGAGATCGGCGTGATCCAGGACATCCAGGCCATCGGCACGCTGTGCCGCGAGAAGGGCATCGTGTTCCATGTGGACGCGGCCCAGGCCACCGGCAAGACGCCGATTGATGTGCAGACCATGCCGATCGACCTGATGAGCCTGGCCTCGCACAAGGTCTACGGCCCCAAGGGCATTGGCGCGCTGTACGTGCGTCGCAAGCCGCGCATCCGCCTGGAAGCGCAGATGCACGGTGGCGGCCACGAACGCGGCATGCGCAGCGGCACGCTGGCCACGCACCAGATCGTCGGCATGGGCGAGGCCTACCGCCTGGCCAAGGCCGAGATGGAGCAGGATCGCGAACACGCCAACAAGCTGTACCAGCGCCTGCTGACCGGCCTGAGCAAGATTGACCAGTCCTTCGTCAACGGTGACACGCCGAACCGCATCCCGCACATCCTGAACATGAGCTTCAACTTCGTCGAAGGCGAATCGCTGATGATGGGCGTGAAGTCGCTGGCGGTGTCCAGTGGCTCGGCCTGTACCAGCGCCAGCCTGGAGCCCAGCTATGTGCTGCGCGCCCTGGGTCGCAGCGACGAACTGGCCCATAGCAGCCTGCGCATGTCCTTTGGCCGCTTCACCACCGAAGCCGACGTGGATCACGCGATTGCCGAGATCACCGAGAACGTGGCCAAGCTGCGCGAGCTGAGCCCGCTGTGGGAAATGTTCCTGGATGGCGTCGACATGGACGCCATCGAATGGGCGGCGCACTGATGACCGCCCGGCGCGCCACTCCCTGGCTGCTGGCCGGCGCTCTGGCCGTCAGCATGCTGCCGCTGCAGGCGCAGGCCTCCACCCAGGTGGCCTGCCTGCTGATGGGGCAGGTCAAGGAGGTGCGCGCACAACCGCTGTCCGAGCTGGTGGTGCGGTTCCAGATCCAGGGCGTGCGTGACGACAACACGCAGCGCAACGATGTGGAATGCCGCAAGCAGTTCAAGGCTGGTGACAGCCTGTGGGCCAGCCTGAACCTGAACAAGCTGCCCCAGACACTGGCCTACAAGTCCGGTGACCGGATCTGGATGAGCTATCGCTACGGGGACGATCGTAGCGGCAGTGTCTGGCGCAAGTACGAAGCAATATCGTCCACGCAATACATGGAGAAAAGAAATGGCATACAGTGACAAGGTCGTTGACCACTACGAAAACCCCCGCAACGTTGGCTCTTTTGACAAGGGCGACGAATCCGTCGGTACCGGCATGGTGGGCGCACCGGCCTGTGGCGACGTCATGAAGCTGCAGATCAAGGTCAACCCGCAGACCGGCGTGATCGAGGATGCACGCTTCAAGACCTATGGTTGTGGCTCCGCCATCGCCAGCAGCTCGCTGGTGACCGAATGGGTCAAGGGCAAGACGCTGGACGAGGCCGCTGCGCTGAAGAACAGCCAGATTGCCGAAGAGCTGGAGCTGCCGCCGGTCAAGGTGCACTGCTCCATCCTGGCGGAAGACGCCATCAAGGCCGCCGTCAACGACTACAAGCAGAAGCACCAGGCCTGAGCGTGCCCGGCTGAACGCAGGTGCCGGCTGGCACCTGCTCGCAAGGAATTTCCGACATGGCAATTACGATGACAGAAGCGGCGGCACGACATGTCAACCGTTCGCTCAGCAAGCGTGGCAAGGGCGTGGGTGTGCGCCTGGGCATCAAGACGACTGGCTGTTCCGGCCTGGCCTATACGCTGGAGTACGTGGACGAGCCTGCTAGCGAGGACGTGATCTTCGAGCAGCACGGCGTCAAGGTACTGGTCGATCCCAAGAGCCTGGCCTATATCGATGGCACCGAGCTCGATTACGTGCGCGAAGGCCTGAACGAAGGCTTCAAGTTCCTCAATCCGCGGGAACGCGATCGCTGCGGTTGCGGCGAAAGCTTCCGCGTCTGATTCACCATGCAGGCCCGGGCCACCGTGTCGGTGACGCTGGACAACGAGGCGGAGATCCTGGCGATCAACCGCTGGTTCCGTCGCTGGGGGCCCAGCCTGCACTGTTCTGACAACCAGGGCTGTGGCTGCTGCGTGGATGTCTGGCAGGTCGAGGCTCCACTCGAAGCCTTTGATGACCTGCCGGCACCGATGCGCAGCCGGCCGGTCGTGAGCGAGCATCCATGATCAATCTGCAATCTACCGATTTCGAGCTGCTGAACGTGCCGACGCAGTTTTCCCAGGATCTGGCCCAGCTGGACAATGCCCGAAAGGCCTTGCTGCGCGAGGTCCATCCGGACCGCTTTGTCGCCGAAGGGCCGGCCATGCAGCGCATGGCCATGCAATGGGCGGTGCGCATCAACGAGGCCTACCAGCGCCTGAAGGATCCGCTCGAGCGTGGTGCCTACCTGTGCGAGCTCAACGGCGAACCGATCCAGGCCGAGAGCAATACCGCGATGCCGCCGGATTTCCTGGTGCAGCAGATGGAATGGCGCGAGGCGCTGGAAGAGGCCAAGGACGCCCCGGCCCTGCAGGCACTGGCAGACGACGTGCAGCAGCAGCGCCAGATTGCCGAAGCCGCGATTACCGAGGCCATCGACCAGCAGCAGGACTATGTGGCAGCCAGCACCTGGGTGCGCAAGCTGATGTTCATCCACAAGTTTGCACAGGAGGTGCGACAGCACCAGCTGCGCCAGGCCGGCTGATACGCCGCTATCGCCCATTACAGCCTGCCAGACACTTCTTGGACAATACGCAATACGGATACTTGGCGCAGACTCGCTGGCCTGCGCATTTTTTCTGATCTATGGCACTCCTACAAATTTCCGAACCGGGCCAGTCGCCCAACCCGCACGAACGCCGCATTGCTGTCGGCATCGACCTGGGCACCACGCATTCGCTGGTGGCATCGCTGCGCCATGGCAACGCCGAATGCCTGCCCGATGCCGATGGCAAGCTGCTGCTGCCGTCGGCCGTGCGCTACCTGGACAATGGCGGCCGCCAGATCGGCTACCAGGCGCTGGAGCATCTGGCCGATGACCCGCACAACACGATTGTCTCGGTCAAGCGCTTCATGGGCCGCAGCCTGAACGATATCCGCGCCAGCTATGGCGATGCACTGCACTACGCGCTCGATGCCGACGATGCCGACAAGGGTATGGTGCGCATCCAGACGCGCGCCGGTGACAAGTCGCCGGTCGAGGTCAGCGCCGAGATCCTGGCCACGCTGCGTTATCGTGCCGAAGATACTTTTGACGACGACCTGTATGGTGCGGTGATCACCGTGCCCGCGTATTTTGACGATGCCCAGCGTCAGGCGACCAAGGATGCCGCGCAAATGGCTGGCATCAATGTGCTGCGCCTGATCAACGAACCCACAGCCGCCGCGATTGCCTACGGTCTGGACAATGCCAGCGAAGGCGTCTACGCGGTGTTTGACCTGGGCGGTGGCACGTTTGACATTTCCATCCTGCGCCTGACGCAGGGCGTGTTCGAAGTGATTGCCACCAATGGCGATTCCGCCCTGGGCGGTGACGACTACGACCGCACACTGTCGCAACTCGCGCAGCAACGCGCCAGCATCAGCGCCGTCACGGCTGAAGATCAGGCGGCGCTGCAGCTGGCGGCACGTGCCTGCAAGCACGGCCTGACTGAAGCTGACAGTGCCCGTTTCGAGGTTACGCTGACGACCGGCCAGATTGCGCTGGTCATCACGCGCCAGGACTTTGCCGATGCCACCGCTGAGCTGACCAGACGCGCCCTGCAGGTGACGCGCCAGGCGCTGCACGATGCCCAGCTGCTGCCGGCAGAAGTGCAGGGCGTGGTCATGGTGGGCGGCTCGACCCGCATGCCGGTGATCCGCCAGGCCGTGAAAGATTTTTTTGGCAGCGAGCCGCTGACCGACCTGAATCCCGACGAGGTCGTGGCGCTGGGTGCAGCGATCCAGGCCAACCAGCTGGCTGGCAACAGCCGTGAGGGCGACATCCTGCTGCTGGACGTGATTCCGCTCTCGCTCGGCATCGAGACCATGGGCGGCCTGGTGGAGCGCATCATCCCGCGCAACCAGACGATTCCGGTCGCCATGGCACAGGATTTCACCACCTATCAGGACGGCCAGACCGCGATGAGCCTGCACGTAGTGCAGGGCGAGCGCGACATGGTGGACGACTGCCGCAGCCTGGCGCGCTTCACGCTGCGCGGCATCCCGCCGATGTCGGCCGGTGCGGCGCGCATCCGCGTCACCTTTACCGTGGATGCCGATGGCCTGCTGAATGTCAGCGCCAGCGAGCAGACCAGCGGCGTGCAGGCGCAGATCGAGGTCAAACCCAGCTATGGCCTGGACGATGCCACCATCACCACCATGCTGCAGGACAGCTTTGCCACGGCCGAGCAGGACATGGCGGCACGTGCGCTGGCTGAGGCCCGCGTCGATGCCGACCGCATGATCCTGGCCACGCACAGCGCGCTGAAGGCAGACGGTGATCTGCTGACGGACGATGAGCGCCAGCAGATCGACGTGCTGATCGCACAACTGGACACCACCCGCCAGAGTACGGACCCGGCTGCCATCGAGGCGGCTACCAAGACCCTGGCTACCGGCACCGAAGCCTTTGCTGCCATGCGCATGAACCGCGGCATCCAGCAGGCGCTTTCCGGCAAGAACATCGAGACTATGTGATATGGCAACCATCAAGATCCTTCCCCATCCCGAGTACTGCCCCGAGGGCGCAGAAATCCAGGTGCCGTTTGGCACCACCATCTGCCAGGGCCTGCTCGACAACGACATCAATCTCGACCACGCTTGTGACATGAGCTGCGCCTGCACCACCTGCCACGTGGTGGTGCGCCAGGGCTTCAACAGCCTGAACGAGATGGACGAGTGCGAAGAAGACATGCTGGACCGCGCCTGGGGCCTGGAGCCCGATTCGCGCCTGTCCTGCCAGGCCATGGTCGGCCAGCAGGACCTGGTGGTGGAGATTCCCAAGTACTCCATCAACCACGCCAAGGAAAACCACTGAGCGGACGGGCAGCATGCGCCAGATCATTCTCGATACTGAAACCACCGGCCTGGAAGTCAGCGACGGCAACCGCATCATCGAGATCGGTTGCGTGGAGCTGCTGAACCGCCAGTTGACCGGCAACAACCTGCACCTGTACATCAACCCGGAGCGCGAGAGCGAGGAGGGCGCGCTGCGCGTGCACGGCCTGACGACCGAGTTCCTGCGCGACAAGCCGCGCTTTGCCGAGATCGTGCAGCAGTTCCTGGACTATGTGCAGGGTGCCGAGGTGATCATCCACAACGCGGCGTTTGACGTGCGCTTTCTGGATTACGAACTGAGCCTGCTGCAGCGCCAGGAAGGTTTTCGCAGCCATGTGGCGAACGTGATCGATTCGCTGGCGCTGGCCAAGGAGCAGTTTCCGGGCAAGCGCAACTCGCTGGATGCGCTGTGCGACCGCTTTGGCATCGACAACTCCAACCGCACGCTGCACGGCGCCTTGCTGGACGCGGAGCTGCTGGCCGACGTCTACATCAGCCTGACGCGTGGTCAGGAAACCCTGGTGATGTACGCCGAGCAGGCCGATGACACGGGCACTGGTACCGCCGTGGCGCAGGTGGACCTGAGCCAGATCGTGCTGCCGGTGCTGCGCGCCAACGCCGCCGAGCAGGATGCGCACGTGGCCATGCTGGCGGTACTGGACAAGGCCAGTGGCGGCAACACGATCTGGAAAAAAAGTTCAGACGACCTGCAGAACACCTGAAAGTTGTGCCATAATCATGGCTTAAGCGGTTGACGAGCACCAGTTCTTCAACCGCTCACCAGACAAAGGGTGTTTAGCTCAGTGGTAGAGCACTGCCTTCACACGGCAGGGGTCAGTGGTTCGAACCCACTATCACCCACCAAAAAACAATAATAAAAACAGGCACTTACGGGAAACCGTAGGTGCCTTTTTCGTTGCGGGGGTAATAGAGGGGTGTAGTCTCTGCAGATAAGATGGCTCACCGGCTTTCATTTGCCCTCCTTCAGAGACAACCTTCATGAACCAAATCGAACCGCCCGAATCCCCTGACCAGCCCCCCAAGAAGAAATCCAGCCCCTGGAACTGGATTCTCACCGCCATCGGCATCATCCTGGCAATCCAGATCCTTGGCCCGGTGGCTGGCTTGGCCGCGATCGTGGTCTATGTGGTGGTGGCTAAATCAAAGCTGGGCCGCTTCTGGGCCACGGTGCTGGCTATCATCACCGGCGTGCTGGTACTGGCAGCTCTGATGCAGTTCCTGGGGATAGGCCCAGGTGTTGCAGGTTGAACAAGGGCGGCAGCCTACAAAATTAAAACTAAAGATTGGATTCATTCACGAAAATAGGGATTGTGATCTACAATGATTGTTGTCTAAAGTTCTCAGGAAGACAACATGAAGCACCACCTTTCCCTACTTCTCATGCTTAGTATTGGCCTGAGTGCCTGTACAAGCATCGTCACGGGCCATCGTCAGATCGATTCGGCGGCAGCAGCCGATTTGGCAGTCCAGTCTGCACAGATCCGCGCCGCTGAGCGACAGGAACGCGCCGAATTCCGTCAGGAAGAGCGCGAATCCCTGATGGATCAGGCTGATGCGATCCAGCGTGCCACCGGCGGCAATGCTGCCGCATATCTCATCTACTGATGTAGCAGGGGGAATGCGATGAAATACCATCTGATTGCCGCTGCCATACTGGTCAGCCTGCTGACAGCCTGCGCCACGGACAATACTGTGAGCAGCTACGCCACCGGTGACGATACTGCAGCCGTCAAGCAGGGACGCAACCGCAGCGTGGCACAACTGTCCGAAAGCGAATTGCGCCAGCACCGTCGCCAGCGCAGCAATGCTGTGGAGGAACTGGCGCTGGATACCGTCAAACGTCGCGCCAAGACTGAGGAAGTGCAGGACACACTGAACACTGCCAACCGGGCGCTGGAAACCGTCAATGGCGTAATAGGCACCATCCGCAACCTGCGCTGGGGCTTCTGAACCTGAGGGCAGGACCTCAGAACACCCCCATCGCCAGCCCCGCCGCCATCGCCTCTCCCAGCTCCCGACAGCGCTCCAGCTCTTCCACCGGAATCTGCTTGGGCGCCAGGATCTGTTCCGGCTCCTGCGCATGGGTGCAGACGATGATCGGTTCGGCGACCGGCTTGAGCCGCCAGCCGGTGGCAATGCGCGCAATCTGCTGTGCCGCATTGCTACCATCGCTGCCAGCGCAAATCAGCGTGGCATAGGGCCGGCCCTGGATGCGGTCCAGCGCCGGGTAGTAGCAGCGGTCAAAGAAATCCTTCAGCATGCCGCTCATGCTGGCCAGGTTTTCCGGCGTGGCAAACACCAGGCCGTCGGCTTGCAGCACATCGTCGGGTTGGGTAGCGGCAGCGTGTTGCAGGCGTACCTGCACTTCGCCTGCCGCGCTGGCGCCAGCCTGAAAGGCCTGTGCCATCTGCAGCGTGCCGCCAGTCAGACTGTGGTAGACGATCAGCAGGGTGGGCATGGGCATAAGTGCTTCCGTCAACGCACAGCCCACGGCACACGTGGCGCCACCAGCGGTGGCCCGTCAAAGCCGTCCACCTGGCCAAAACGGCCGTTGGCGCTTTCCCAATCCTGCTGTGCCTGGGCAATCGCTTCGCGGCTGTAGCCGACAAAGTTCCACCAGATCGTCGGCGTGGACGGCAGCGGCTCGCCGCCAATCAGCAGGGCGCGCGTGCCGGCCGGCAGTTGCAACTGGAGACTGTCCTGGCCGGGCGGCAGGTAGAGCAGCTCATCGGCGTCCAGCGCCTCGCCATTGACCTTGGCCGGGCCGGTCAGCGGCATCAGGCCGTATTCAAAATCGCGTTCCAGCGGCAGCCGCAGCGCCACGTCTTGCTGCGCCAGCAGGTCCACACCCAGCAGCGGAGAATGTATCTCCACCGGCGAGGTGTAGCCCAGCCAGTCACCCACCAGCAGTGTCTGTTCCAGACCGCCCTGGCGCCAGCGTGGCAGTTCCGGATAGTGTTGGAAATCGGGTTCCATGTGCGACAGCGCTTCCGGCAGCGCAATCCACAACTGCGCCGTGTCCAGGCGCGTCTCGCCCGGAGCCGATTCTTCCGTGTGGCTGATGCCGTGGCCGGAGGTCATCAGGTTGACCTGACCGGGCCGGATCATCTGCACATGGCCCAGGCTGTCGCGGTGCAGCACCTGGCCTTCGAGCATCCAGGTAAAGGTCTGCAGGCCGATATGCGGGTGCGGGCCGACGCGCAGGCCCTGGCCGGGCGCGAAAGTCGCCGGACCGGCATGGTCCAGAAAGCACCAGGCGCCAATCGTGCGCTGCAGGCGCGAGGGCAGGGTGCGCGCCACGGCCATGCCGTCGCCGATCTCGGCCTTGCGCGGGGGAATGCGTTGCGGGGTTTGCATAGCGATACTCCTGGTCAGGGGCGTCCGCCCAGGCCGTGCGTCCCATGCACATGGCCTTCGGCAGACGGGGTGGAAGCGGGTTCGGGATCCTGCTGGGCATGTTCCTGCAGCGTGCGCAGAATGCCGCATTCGCAGACCTGGCGCGCCTCGCGGCAGGTTTCGCGCAATGCCTGCAGCTGCAGTTCCAGTGCCTGCAATTCACGGATGCGCGCCGCGACATGGCCGATATGCTCGTCGAGCAGATCGTTGACCTGGGCGCAGTTCTGCAGCGGCTCCTGCTGGAAGCGCAACAGCGCGCGGATTTCGTCCAGCGTCATGTCCAGATTTCGGCAATGCCGGATAAAGGACAACCGCTCCACATGCGCCGGCGTGTAGAGGCGGTAATTGCCTTCGCTGCGCGGCGGCGCCTCCAGCAGTCCGCTGCGCTCGTAGTAGCGGATGGTTTCGGCTGTGGTGTGGGTGGCGCGCGCCAGTTCTCCGATCTTCATGCGACTCCTTGCGTGTGCAGGCAGGCTTCCAGTGTGCCTGTTTCTGCCATGCCATGATCCCGGTCAAGGTCTTTCAGCCGCGCTTGACCTTGACATGATGGCAAGGCTTACCCTAGCTGGCAGAGTGTGTGGACGATGATGAGCACCATACCGCAAATAGGACAAGAACATGCCAGCCGACAAGATCAGCCTGCCCGTAGAGGGCATGACCTGCGCCTCCTGTGTAGGCCGGGTCGAACGCGCCCTGAAGAAAGTCCCCGGCGTCAGCGATGCCGCCGTCAACCTGGCGACCGAACGCGCCGATGTCACGGTGGACGGTGCTGATCGCGCCAGCCTGATTGCCGCAATCGAAAAGGCCGGCTATGCCGTGCCGCAGCAGACTATTGAGCTCTCGGTCGAGGAAATGACCTGTGCCTCCTGCGTGGCGCGTGTCGAGCGGGCGCTGAAGAAGGTGCCCGGTGTCAGCAGCGCCAGCGTCAACCTGGCGACCGAGCGCGCCACCGTGCACGGCAGTGCCGATGTGCAGGCCCTGATCGATGCCGTCACGCGTGCCGGCTATCCGGCGCGCCAGGCCAGCAACAGCGCCGCCATGCAGCAGGAGCTGGAACAGCGCAAGCAGGCCGAACAATCCGCCCTGAAACGTGACCTGTGGCTGGCCGCCATCCTGACGCTGCCGGTGTTTATCCTGGAAATGGGATCGCACCTGATCCCGGCAATGCACCATTGGGTGCAGGACGCCATCGGCATGCAGAACAGCTGGTACCTGCAGTTCGTGCTGACCACGCTGGTGCTGGCCGGACCGGGCCGGCGTTTCTTCACGCTGGGTTTTCCGGCGCTGTTCCGTGCTGCACCGGACATGAACAGCCTAGTGGCGGTGGGCGCCTCGGCCGCCTATGCGTTTTCCATCGTGGCCACCTTTCTGCCGCGCCTGTTGCCGGCGGGTACCGTCAACGTCTATTTTGAGGCGGCGGCGGTCATCGTCACGCTGATCCTGCTCGGTCGCTACTTGGAAGCACGCGCCAAGGGCCGCACCTCAGAAGCGATCCAGCGCCTGGTCGGCATGCAGGCCAAGACGGCGCGCGTACGCCGCGACGGCAGTGTGCAGGAAGTGTCGATTGCCGAAGTGCGCCCCGGCGATATCGTCGAGGTGCGTCCGGGCGAACGCGTGCCGGTCGATGGCGAGGTGACCGATGGCGACAGCTGGATCGATGAAAGCATGATCTCGGGCGAACCGGTGCCGGTGCAGAAGACCGCCGGTGCCAGCGTGACGGGTGGCACGGTCAACCAGACCGGCGCCTTTGCGTTTCGCGCCACCGCGGTTGGCGAATCCACCATGCTGGCGCAAATCATTCGTATGGTCGAGCAGGCGCAGGGCGGCAAGCTGCCGATCCAGGGCCTGGTCGATCGCATCACCATGTGGTTTGTGCCGGCGGTGATGGCGCTGGCGGTGCTGACCTTCCTGGTTTGGCTGCTGTTCGGCCCGGAGCCGGCGCTGACCTTTGGCCTGGTCAATGGCGTGGCGGTGCTGATCATCGCCTGCCCCTGTGCCATGGGTCTGGCCACGCCGACTTCCATCATGGTCGGTACCGGCCGTGGTGCCGAGTTGGGCGTGCTGTTCCGCAAGGGCGAGGCGCTGCAGACGCTGCAGGAGGTCCAGGTGGTGGCTTTCGACAAGACCGGTACCCTGACCGAAGGTCGCCCGGTGCTGACCGATCTGGTGCTGGCTGACGGCTTCACGCGCGAGCAGGTGCTGCCGCTGCTGGCCGCCGCCGAAGGCAAGTCCGAACACCCGATTGCGCGCGCCATTGTGGCTGCCGCCGAGGGCATGACCCTGCCCGACGTCAGCCGGTTCGATTCCGTCACGGGCTTTGGCATTGCCGCCGAGGCCGGTGGCCAGCGCGTGGACATCGGTGCCGATCGCTACATGCAACAACTCGGCCTGTCTGTCGATGGCTTTGCCGCCGATGCGCAACGCCTGGGCGATGAAGGCAAGTCGCCGATGTACGCCGCGATCGATGGCCGCCTGGCCGCCATCCTGGCTGTGGCCGACCCGATCAAGCCGACGACGCCCGCCGCGATCCAGGCCATGCATGCCATGGGCCTGCGCGTGGCCATGGTCACCGGCGACAACCGCCGTACCGCCGATGCCATTGCGCGCCAGCTCGGCATCGATGAGGTGGTGGCGGAGGTGCTGCCCGATGGCAAGGTCGCCGCCATCCAGCAGCTGCGCCAGCACGGCAAGCTGGCCTTTGTCGGGGATGGTATCAATGACGCGCCGGCGCTGGCCGAAGCCGATATCGGCCTGGCTGTGGGGACCGGCACCGATATCGCCATCGAGGCAGCGGATGTGGTGCTGATGACCGGCCGTCTGACCGCGGTGTCGGACGCGATCGCGCTGTCACGCGCCACCATGCGCAATATCCGGCAGAACCTGTTCTGGGCCTTTGCCTACAACACGGCGCTGATTCCGGTGGCGGCCGGCGTGCTCTATCCGTCTTTCGGCATCCTGCTGTCGCCGGTATTTGCGGCTGGCGCCATGGCGATGAGCTCGGTATTTGTGCTGGGCAATGCGCTGCGGCTGCGGCGCTTCAAGCCGCAAGCGGGTAGCGACAGCTGATAGTCAATGGTGGGGCTCGAGCAACTCCGAGCGCAAGCGGTGCAGCATCAGGTCATCCAGCGAGTGGAAGCCGACATCGCACTGCGCCAGTTCGGCCAGGGCAAAGGCCGCGCCAGTGCCAAAGGCCTCGCGCCGGATCGAATCATGGATCAGGCGCACGGTCTGGTGCGGGAAGCCGAAAATCACCTCGTGGTGACCGACGATGCCACCCACGCGCAGGGACACCACGTTGTCGGGATCGACGTCGAGCTTTTCCGCCAGCTTGCGTGCCGTGCCGGACACCTCGGGCTTGTCGCGGAAATGCTGCTCCACGATCTCGACATCGGCAAACGGTGCAATCGTGCGCAGCAGCCGCGCTGACAGCATCAGGAAGTTGATCCCCAGCGTGATATTGGGCGAACTCATCACGCGCGTCTTGTCGCCCAGTCGCTTCACGAAAGCCAGCTGTTCGTCGTCGTAAGAGGAAATCGCCGTCACCAGCATGATGCCGCGGCGCGCGACGATCTCGCCATAACGCGCCACACTGGACGCATCGGAAAAATCCACGATGGCCTGTACCGGGTGGTCGTCCAGCCATTGCTCCAGATCCAGTTCGTCCAGGCCAACGATCGGAATCTCCGGGCGTTCTTCCATGTGGCTGTCCGGGGGCGCCGAGCGGCGCATGATCCACTGGAGCTGATAGCGTGGGTCGTTGGCGAGGATCCGTGCCACGGCCTGGCCGGCCTTGCCATAACCCATCAATCCGACAGTCATCATCGTGTGTTTCTCCTTTGCTGGGCCGGGCAGAACTGCAGTCCCGGTCTGAATGGGGGCATCACGTAGCGCGGAACCTTCCCTGCAGAAGGGAGACAAGAGAGCCGGATGGACACACAAGAGGCCCGATCCGGCGGCTCCGGCTGAAAATTGGTTTTACCTGTTACCAGAATAAACGCAAAAAAACCGATTTCAGGCCTTTAGCCTGTATTTCCGAATGTGTTGAGGGGAAATAAAATCATAACTATTCACTATATGAAATCTCGGGTGGTGTCATGGCCCGGGCGGGGCAAGGCCGATGCCCGCTGGTTATCATGCGGACAGCCTCATTGATCGGAGCGCATGCCATGTACCTGCCAGAACAGTTCCACGAAACACGACCAGACGTGCTGCAGCAGCTGATCGCTGAATTTCCATTCGCCACGCTGGTGAACGTGGGTCCGGATGGCCTGCCCGTGGCCAACCACCTGCCGTTTTATCTCGATCCTGAAACGGGAAGCTTGCGTGCCCATATGGCGCGCGCCAATCCGCTGTGCCAGCAACTGCAGGACGGCCAGCCGGTGCTGCTGGTTTTTCAGGGCGGCGACAGCTATATCTCGCCCAGCTGGTACCCGAGCAAGGAAGAGGCGCATCGCCAGGTACCGACCTGGAACTACCGCGTGGTCCATGTGCGTGGCCGTGTGCAACTGCGCGAAGACCAGCGCTTTCTGCTCGGGGTGCTGGCTCGCCTGACGCGACAGCAGGAGGTCACGCAGGCCAAGCCCTGGAAAATGAAGGATGCCGAGCACGACTTCCTGTTCGATCAGCTGAAGGAAATCGTCGGCATCGAGGTTTTTGTCGACAGCATCACCGGCAAGTTCAAGCTCGGCCAGAATAAGGAAGATCGGGACCGATTGGGCGCAGCAGACGGCCTGGAAACGCGCGGTGAGCATGCCATGGCGCAGCATATGCGGGAAGCCGGCCGAAAATAGGCACCAGCCAGGCACAAAGGGAGACCTTGGGGAGACGAGGAGGAGAATCTTCCTCCAGAAAAGACAAACGGGCTAGCTCCAGAAGAGCTAACCCGTTGTTTTTATTGGTCGGCGTGGCGGGATTCGAACTCGCGACCCCTTGCACCCCATGCAAGTGCGCTACCAGGCTGCGCCACACGCCGAAGTCATAAATTATAGCTTGTTTTTGAGGATTTTCTCAAGCGCCTGTGAAAATCTTCAGAGGGGAATGGCTCAGGACAGGAAACCCAGGATGGCTTCCAGCTCCTTGCGCAGGCTGCCGACATCGGTGATGGGTGGCAGTTCGCTGCTCTTGACGTCCGGGTGAACGGGCAGGGTGGCCGGTCTGCTGGAAGCAGCGGCTGCGGCAGACTTGCTGTTCTTGCTCATCTCCAGCTGGTGGCGCGCGCCGCTGATGGTGAAACCCTGCTCGTACAGCAGGTTGCGGATCTGGCGCACCATCAGCACCTCGTGGTGCTGGTAGTAGCGGCGGTTGCCGCGTCGCTTCATGGGCGTGAGCTGGGTGAATTCCTGCTCCCAGTAGCGCAGCACGTGTGGCTTGACGCCACACAGCTCGGCCACTTCACCAATGGTGAAATAGCGTTTCGCTGGAATCGGGGGAAGTTCGGTACTGCTCATGTGCCTGTATAGGAGACAAAAACTCCATCATCATACGCCAATGCCGGTGCAAATCAGGGGCTTGGCCGGCATACCCAATGCGCCACCGGAGGTGGCAGGTGCCAGTGCCGTCTCAGTCCTCGTCGCCGGGAGAGGGCTCGTCGCCCTGCACGATGGCCTTGAGCTTGTTGCTGGCGTGGAAGGTGACGACACGGCGTGCGTCGATCGAGATCAGCTCGCCAGTGCGCGGGTTGCGACCCGGGCGCGGCGACTTCGAGCGCAGCTGGAAGTTGCCGAAACCGGAGATCTTCACGTCATTGCCCTTGACCAGCTCCTGCACGATCAGGTCGAAAAAGGCGTCGACCATGTCCTTGGCTTCGCGCTTGTTCAGACCGATGTTGTCGAACAGCTTTTCGGCCAGCTGGGCCTTGGTCAGGGTCGGGGTTTCGAGGGAGTCGAGGGCAATGTCCATGGTCGTGCAGCAAGAAGTTCAGGAGCGTAATGGTAGCGTGTTCTGCGATCAGCCGCGTTGACGTGCGCCAACACTGCTGATCAGCTGGTTCAGCACCGCCTGGCGCGCCTGTTCCAGCGCCTCGTCGGTCAGGGCAGCGGCATCGTTCTGCAGCAGCAGGCGGATCGCGACGCTTTTCTCGTCGGTGGCCAGCCAGTCCACGGCCTGGCCGGCCTTGGCGCGGAAAATGTCGAACACGCTGGCGCTGCGCAGCAGGCCTTGCGTCGGTGCGGCCCGGGCGGCTGCGATCAGCTGGTCGTGCGTGACCGATTCCTTCACGATCACGGCAATGTCGCGTTCGGCGGCCTGGTACTTGGGCACCGGCTGCGAATGCGGCAGCGGGCGCTGCAGCACGGCTTCCCAGTCCAGCTCGAACAGCACCGGGGCCTGCGGTAGCTCGTAGGCCTGGCGCCAGCGCGGGTGCAGTTCGCCCACCACGCCAATTGCACGGCCATCCAGCAGGATGCGGGCGCAGCGGCCCGGGTGCAGTGCCGGATGCTCGGCGGCCTCGAATACCGGACGCTGCGGTGCCAGCAGCGCTTCCACATCGCCCTTGGCATCGTAGAAATCGGCTGCGCCTTCCTTGGCATTGCCCCAGTGCGGCACGTTCAGCGCGCCGTAGGCCATGCCGGCAACACGCATCGGCTGATTGAAGCCGGCCACGGTGGTATCGCTGTCCACCACGGAATCGTCACGCAGGAAGATGTGGCCGACCTCGAACACGCGCACGCGGCTGGCCTTGCGGTCCAGGTTGAACTTGACCACGTTCAGCAGCGAGCCGATCAGCGACGTGCGCATCACGCTCATCTGGCTGGCGATCGGGTTCAGCAGGCGGATCGGGTTATCGTTGCCGGCCAGCTCACGCTCCCAGCGCTCCTCGACAAAGCTGTAGTTGATGGTTTCCTGGTAGCCCAGCGCGGCCAGCTGGCGGCGCACGGCAAACGGGTTGCGCTGCGTCTCCAGCGAAATCTTGGGTGTGATCGGGGCTTGCGGCGGTGTCGTCGGCAGGTTGTCGTAGCCGATGATGCGGATCACTTCCTCGATCAGATCTTCTTCGCAGCTGAGGTCAAAGCGGTAGCTCGGCGGCGTGACAGTGATCAGATTGCCATCGAGCTCGCTCGGCAGACCGAGGCCGCGCAGCGCGGACAGGCATTGCTCGGCCGTGACCGGCATGCCGATGACCTTGCTGGCGCGATCCACGCGCAGCGTGACCGGCTTGGCCTGCGGCATAGCCGGCTGCACATCGCTGGCCGGCCCGGCCTCGCCGCCGCAGATCTCCAGGATCAGCTGGCTGATGCGTTCCACCACCTGCAGCGTGCGCGCCGGATCGACGCCGCGCTCGTAGCGGTGGCCAGCATCGGTGCTGAAGTTGTAGCGGCGTGAACGGCCAGCCACGGACTTGGGCCACCAGAAGGCGACCTCGACATAGACGTTCTGCGTGTCGTCACCGACGGCGGTGGCGTCGCCGCCCATGATGCCGGCCAGCGATTCCACTTCCTGCGCATCGGCAATCACGCCGACCTGGCTGTCCAGCGCTACCGTGTTGCCGTTGAGCAGCTTGAGCTGTTCGCCCTCACGGCCCCAGCGCACGTTGAGTTCGGAGCCATGGATCTTGTCGCGGTCAAAGATGTGCGAAGGCTGGCCTAGCTCGAACATCACGTAGTTGGAGATGTCCACCAGGGCCGAGACACTGCGCTGGCCGCAGCGTGCCAGGCGGTCCACCATCCAGCCCGGGGTAGCGGCCTCGGTGTTGACGCCCCGGATCACGCGGCCGCTGAAACGGCCGCACAGTTCAGGGGCTTCCACGGTGACCTTGACGGCATCGTCACTGCTGACGGCGACGCTGGCTTCAGGCAGGGCCTGCAGCGGCGCGCCGGTCAGGGCCGACACCTCGCGCGCGATGCCGTACACGCTCAGGCAGTGCGCCAGGTTGGGCGTGAGCTTGAGCGTGAACAGCGTGTCGTCCAGATCCAGGTACTCGCGGATGTCCTGGCCGACCGGCGCATCGGCCGGCAGTTCCAGCAGGCCACCGTGGTCATCGGACAGGCCCAGTTCGCGCGAGGAGCACAGCATGCCAAAGCTCTGCACGCCGCGCAGCTTGCCGACCTTGATCTTGAACGGCTTGCCGTCTTCACCGGGCGGCAGCTCTGCGCCCACCATGGCGCAGGGGATCTTGATGCCGGGGCGCGCGTTGGGTGCGCCGCAGACGATTTGCAGCAGCTCGCCGGTGCCGGCATCGACCTTGCACACGCGCAGGCGGTCGGCATCGGGATGCTGTTCGGCCTCCTTGATCTCGGCCACGACGATGGAGGTGAAGGGCGGCGCCACCGGACGCAGCTCTTCGACTTCCAGACCAGCCATGGTCAGGGTGTCGGCCAGCTGTTCGGTACTCAGGGGCGGGTTGCAGAATTGACGGAGCCAGGATTCGGGGAATTGCATGGGATATTCAGGACAGGAATGCGGTCAGCGGGGAGGGCGGCAGTGCGGTCAGCCGGTTCAGCGGAACTGGCTCAGGAAGCGCACGTCGCCATCAAAGAACAGGCGCAGGTCGTTCACGCCATAACGCAGCATGGTGAAACGGTCCAGGCCCATGCCAAAGGCAAAGCCGATGTATTGCTCGGGATCCAGGCCCATGTTGCGGATCACGTTCGGGTGCGTCTGGCCGCTGCCGGCCACTTCCAGCCACTTGCCGGCCAGCGGGCCGCTCTGGAACTGGATATCGATTTCGGCGCTGGGCTCGGTGAACGGGAAGAAGCTCGGGCGGAAGCGCAGCACCAGGTCATCGCTCTCGAAAAACTTGCGGCAGAACTCGGTAAACACCACCTTCAGGTCCTTGAAGCTGATGTTCTCGCCAACCCACAGGCCTTCGCACTGGTGGAACATCGGCGAGTGGGTGGCGTCGCTGTCCACGCGATAGGTACGGCCTGGGGCAATCACGCGCACCTCGGGGATGCGCTGGCCGGCGTCCAGCAGGTTCTGGTGGCGCTTGACGTGCTGTACCGCATGGCGGATCTGCATCGGGCTGGTGTGGGTACGCAGCAGGCTGCCGCCTTCGACGTAGAAGGTGTCGTGCATGGAGCGTGCCGGGTGGTCTTCCGGCGTGTTCAGCGCGGTGAAGTTGAACCAGTCGGATTCGATTTCCGGGCCGCGCGCCACTTCAAAGCCCATCGAGCCGAACAGCTGCTCGATGCGCTCCATGGTCAGCGTCACCGGATGCAGGCCACCGGCACCACGCTGGCGGCCGGGCAGGGTGACGTCGAGCGCCTCGGCCTGCAGCTGGGCCTGCAGCTCGGCTTCGGCCAGCGCCTGGCGGCGTGCCGTCAGCGCGGCCTCGATCGCCTGCTTGGCCTGGTTGATGGCGGCGCCACGGGTCTTCTTGTCCTCGACGCTGAGCTGGGCCATGCCCTTCATCAGTTCGGTGATCTGGCCGGATTTGCCGAGGAAACGCGCCTTGGCGTTTTCCAGGTCATTCGGGGTGCTGGCTTGGTCGAAACTCTGCTGCGCGCTGGCAACAATGGCTTCCAGGTCGTTCATGGAGGATTCTTGCAATGGTGGCAGCGCGGCAGGCGCTGCCTGGGTCTGACAAAGGGAATACGGGAGTGTGCTGCAAGGCAGCACGCCGTGAAACGGCATCCAGCCATTGTCGCCGCTTTGGGTGACAAATGGGTGGATGCGGTCTCTGCGACTGGGGCAGAAGGCCATGGAAAAAGGGCTGGACCTTGTGCAGGACCAGCCCTTTGCTTTGGCCAGCGGGTTCGCCAGGTGTCAGTTGACAGGCAACAGGCGACGCAGTGAACCCGTCGTGACTCAGGCTGCCAGCTTGGCCTTGACCTGGTTCACGATGCTGGTGAAAGCAGCCGCATCATGCACGGCGATATCGGCCAGCACCTTGCGGTCGATTTCGATGGCGGCTTTCTTCAGACCATTGGTGAACTGGCTGTAAGTCAGGCCATTGGCACGGGCAGCGGCGTTGATACGGGTGATCCACAGCTGGCGGAACACGCGCTTCTTGTTACGACGATCGCGGTAGGCATACTGGGCAGCCTTCATGACTGCCTGCTTGGCTACGCGATAGACGTTACCACGACGACCACGGAAACCCTTGGCCAGGGCGAGGACTTTCTTGTGACGGGCACGTGCCGTTACACCACGTTTGACGCGAGGCATATTATTTCTCCTTGTTCGTCAGTTGATTACAGGCCTTGCTTGGGCAGCATCTGTGCCATGTGACCCATGTTGGTCTCATGGACATCCACTGCGCCGCGCAGGTGGCGCTTGTTCTTGGTGGTCTTCTTGGTCAGGATGTGGCGCTTGAAAGCCTGGCCACGCTTGACGCTACCACCCGGACGAACGCGGAAACGTTTCTTCGCGCTGCTCTTGGTCTTCATTTTGGGCATTGGAATGCTCCTTTTTTGTTGTGCTCGTGAGGCGGAACGTCACCTTGACATCCTCTTGCAGGCCCCGAGCCACTTGTTGTTGCCGATTCCGTTGCCGGAACGACTGAATGACAGGCCGCTTGCGCCGCCTGTCAGACGGGGTGCGACAGCCTTACTGGCCGTCGGCTTCAGCTGCAGGCGCGGAAGCGGCCTGCGGCTTGTTGTCCTTGGGACTGATTGCCTTCTTGCGACCAGGGGCGATCATCATGATCATCTGGCGGCCTTCCAGCTTGGGGAACTGTTCTACCACGATGCTGTCGCCGAGCTCATCGCGGATGCGCTGCAGCAGGTCCATGCCCAGCTGCTGGTGCGTGATCTCGCGGCCGCGGAAGCGCAGCGTGATCTTGCACTTGTCGCCGTCTTCCAGGAAGCGGCGGATGTTGCGCATCTTGATGTTGTAGTCGCCGTCATCGGTGCCAGGGCGGAATTTCACTTCCTTGACCTCGATGACCTTCTGCTTGGCCTTGGCTTCGGCAGCCTTCTTCTGTTCCTGGTACTTGAACTTGCCGTAGTCCATCAGGCGGCAGACCGGGGGATTGGCCGTGGCGGCAATTTCCACCAGGTCCACGTCCAGGTCTCCGGCCATGCGCAGGGCTTCCTGCAGGGAAACGATGCCCAGGGGCTCGTTGTCCGGGCTGGACAGGCGTACTTCAGGAGCCGTGATTTCACGGTTCAGGCGGTGCTTGCGTTCTTCACGCTGGCGGCGATCACGAAATTCGGTAGCGATGGTAGATATCCTTTTTTCAGTTACGGTAGGTTCACGCAAGACAGGCGACCATCCATTGCTGGTTGGCCGCCGGCAGCGATCAGGCAGAAGGGGCTTCTGTCTGCAGGGACTTGCGGGCGATGTCCTGCTGGAGCAGTTCGGCGAACGCATCCACCGACATCACGCCCAGATCCTGGTTGCCTCTGGCGCGCACGGCCACGCTGTTGTGCTCTTTTTCCTTGTCGCCAACGACCAGGATGTACGGCAGCTTCTGCGTGGCATAACTGCGTATTTTATAGGTAATCTTGTCGTTGTGCAGGTCCGTGATGACCCGGATGCCTTGTTTTCGCAGCGTTTCTGCCACGTTTTTGGCGTAATCGGCCTGTGCATCGGTGATATTGAGCACGGCAACCTGAACCGGCGCCAGCCAGGAGGGCAGGGCGCCCGCATACTGTTCGATCAGGATGCCGATGAATCGTTCCATGCTGCCGACAATCGCGCGGTGCAGCATCACCGGACGGTGGCGGCCGCCATCCTCGCCGACGAATTCGGCGTCCAGGCGTTCTGGCATCGAGAAGTCGACCTGGATCGTGCCGCACTGCCATTCCCGGCCGATGGCGTCTTTCAGCGTGTACTCGATCTTGGGGCCGTAGAAGGCACCGTCGCCGGGGGAGATCACGTAGTCGCAGCCGGAAGCGCGCAGGCTTTCCATCAGCGCGTGCTCGGCCTTGTCCCAGACTTCGTCGGAGCCGATGCGCTGCTCGGGACGCGTCGAGACCTTGTAGATGATGTTGCTGAAGCCGAAATCGGCATAGACCTTTTGCAGCAGGCTTGTGAAGGCGCTACATTCGGCCAGGATCTGGTCTTCGGTACAGAAGATGTGGCCGTCGTCCTGCGTGAAGGCACGCACGCGCATGATGCCGTGCAGGCCGCCGCTGGGTTCGTTGCGGTGGCACTGGCCGAATTCGCCGTAGCGCAGCGGCAGGTCACGGTAGCTGCGCACGCCCTGCTTGTAGATCAGGATGTGGCCGGGGCAGTTCATCGGCTTGAGTGCGTAATCGCGCTTTTCCGATTCGGTGGTGAACATGTTCTCGCGGTACTTGTCCCAGTGGCCGGTCTTTTCCCACAGGCCCTTGTCGAGCAGCTGCGGGCCTTTCACTTCCTGGTAGCCGTTGTCGCGGTAGACGTTGCGCATGTACTGCTCGACCTGCTGCCAGATGGTCCAGCCCTTGGGGTGCCAGAACACGGTACCGGGGGAGTGCTCGTCGATGTGGAACAGGTCCAGCTCGCGTGCCAGCTTGCGGTGGTCGCGCTTCTCGGCTTCTTCCAGCATGTGCAGATAGGCTTTCAGCTCGTCCTTGCTGGCCCAGGCGGTGCCGTAAATGCGCTGCAGCATCTCGTTCTTGCTGTCGCCGCGCCAGTAGGCGCCAGCCACCTTCATCAGCTTGAAGTGCTTGAGCTTGCCGGTGCTGGGCACGTGCGGGCCGCGGCACAGGTCCTCGAAGGCGCCTTCGCGGTAGAGCGAGACGTCTTCATTGCTCGGGATGCTGGCGATGATCTCGGCCTTGTAGTCTTCGCCCATGCCCTTGAAAAAGGCCACGGCCTCGTCGCGCGGCAGCACGCGGCGCTGCACCGGCTCGTCCTTGTTGGCGAGTTCGGTCATCTTCTTCTCGATGGCAACCAGGTCTTCCGGCGTGAACGGGCGCTTGTAGCTGAAGTCGTAGTAGAAGCCGTTGTCGATCACCGGGCCGATGGTGACCTGGGCGTCGGGGAACAGTTCCTTGACGGCGTAGGCCAGCAGGTGGGCGGTGGAGTGGCGGATCAGCTCCAGGCCGTCGGCGTCCTTGGCGGTGACGATGGCCAGGGCGGCGTCCTGCTCGATCAGGTAGCTGGTATCGACCAGCTTGCCGTCGACCTTGCCGCCCAGGGCGGCCTTGGCCAGGCCGCTGCCAATGCTGGCAGCGACATCGGCCACGGTGACGGATTGTTCGAAACTGCGCTGGGAACCGTCGGGAAGAGTGATCTGGATCATGGTGTGCATCAATGGGGGCAAGAAAAAAGCGCGGGGTGCCGCGCTTGGTGGGGGTGGTTTCCGGGTCAGGCCGGGAAAACCGGGCGCGCAGGCAGCGTGCCGGCAGCCGTAGTGCGGTTGCCGTGCATGGGCGAGGTGCTAGTTCGCGGTGTCATAACCCGTGCTGCCTTTCCTGCTCTTGCTGGTTGAAGGGAATACCCGCATTTTACCCTGTCTGCGCCAGACTGGCATTTTCCGGCTTGCAAGGGCTTGGCAAATGTGTACAAATCATGACCAGTTGCCGGATGGGCTCCGGTACACTTGCAGCACCGGGTGCCTGCAGTCAGTGCGCCCCAGATGATGAAAGCAAGAGAAATCCTATGGCACATTACGATCCCCCTTTTGAAATTCATGTGCACGGCGAGGTCTCTCTGCATCCTGAAGTGACGACCGATGACGTGGCCGAAGCGCTGCGTCCGCTGTGGCAGTATGCGGGTGCGCGCTCGCTCGCCGATGGCGCTGCCAGCGCCTATGACGAGGAGCCCGGCATCCAGTACGACCAGCGCCAGAATCTGCTGCGCATGTGCTGGACAGTGCGCGGCGATGAAGGTTTCCGCCGCCATATCGATGACATGTGCATGAACCTCAACGAACTGGCCAGCACCGGCGCGCCGATCGAGGTCACTTTCTACGACACCGAATACGACGACGAGGACAACGAGAATCGTGGCGAGGAAGCGCGCGACGATTTCATGATCGTGTTCGTCGGCCCGACGCCGGCCGCCATCATGCAGATCCAGCGCGACCTGCTGGTGCAGGATGTGATCGCGGTGATGGAGCGCCACTTCGACAGCAACGAGCTGCGCGGCGTGGTGGAAGAGGTGGACAAGCTGTTCACACAGCGCTTTGATGCGCTGGTCGAATCGCTGGAACTGGGCAAGCCGCCAAGCGGCTCCGGCCCGGCTGGCCATCGCGGCCCGGGCCGCAACAAGCGCCACCTGCACTGATCGCCGATGCGCGCCTTGCTGCCTGAGACGGCGCTCAACCCCGGTGTGCGCCGGCGCGAGGTGTTTGGCTGGGCGCTGTACGATTTTGCCAATTCCGGCTACACCACCGTGGTGCTCACGGCGGTGTTCTCTGCCTATTTCGTTTCGGCTGTAGCTGGTGCGACCAGCTGGGCGACGCTGCTGTGGACGCTGGCAATCGGCCTGTCGAATGCCATCGTGATGCTGCTGATGCCGGCGCTGGGCGCCTGGGCCGACCAGCGTGCCGCCAAGAAGCGGCTGCTGATGCTGGTGACGCTGCTGTGCGTGCTGTTTACGGCTGCGCTGGCACTGGCGCAGCCGGGGATGGTGGCGCTGGCGGTGCTGCTGATTGTCATCTCCAATACCTTCTACAGCATGGGCGAGTCGCTCACGGCGGCATTCCTGCCGGAGCTGGCGCGGCCCGAGGCGATGGGGCGAGTGAGCGGACTCGGCTGGGGCTTTGGCTATGCCGGCGGCATGCTGACGCTGGCCGTGTGCCTGGCCTTCGTGCTGTGGGCGCAGGCGCAGGGCATGCCGGCCGGGCAGTATGTGGCGGTGACCATGCTGATCACGGCGGCACTGTATGGGCTGCCGGCGCTGGGCACGTTTGCGCTGCTGCGCGAGCATGCACGGCCACGCGCGCAGACCACGCGCACCGGTATCGCGCATGGCTTTGGCCAGCTGCGCTACACTTGGCAGCAGACCCGACAACTGCCGGACCTGCGCCTGCTGCTCGGCAGCACGGTGTGCTATCAGGCTGGCGTGGCGGTGGCGATCACGCTGGCGGCTATCTATGCCGAGCAGGTAATCGGCTTTGAATCGCAGGAAACCATGATCATGGTGCTGGCGCTGAACCTGGCGGCGGCATTCGGGGCGCTGCTGTTTGGCCAGCTGCAGGACCGCATTGGCCACCGGCTGGCGCTGGCACTGACGCTGGTCGGCTGGATCATGGTCTGCCTGCTGGCGGCATCGGCCAGTGGCAAGCCGCAGTTCTGGGTGGCGGCCACGATTGCCGGCTTGTGCATGGGCAGCAGCCAGTCAGCCGGGCGCGCCATGGTCGGGCTGTTTGCACCGCCGCAGCAGCTGGCGGAATACTTTGGCCTGTGGACCACGGTCACGCGGCTGGCCAGCATCCTCGGGCCGATCAGCTACGGCCTGATTACCTGGGCCGCGTCGGGCAACCAGCGCGTGGCGATTCTGGCCTGCAGCCTGTTCTTTGTGCTTGGCATGGCCTTCCTGTGGCCGATGCGGGTGCAGCGCGGTCGCCAGGCGGCGCTGGCAGCCTGATCTTCAGATCTGGACCTGTTCAACCTGGGCAGCGTGAATGCCCAGCCACTTGTCGGCGGCGAGTGCCAGCCGTTCGGGCGCGGCAGTGCACAGCCAGGACAGTTGACGTGGCGTGCCGACTTCCGGATCAGGGGTGTTGAGGCGGGTCTTTTCCAGCAGGCGGCGCGTCTGCAGCGCCACCGATTCGCCCGGATCGATCAGCGTGACGGCCGGGCCGACCAGCTCCTGCAGCGTGCGGGCAGCAAACGGGTAGTGCGTGCAGCCCAGCGCCAGGGTGTCAATGCCGTGCTCCGGGTCCTGTCCGGCAAAGGGTTCCAGCGCCTGCACGTAGATCGCGCACAGGCGCTGCACTTCGGCCAGCCCGGCCGGGCCATCCAGCGCATTCTCGATCGCCAGTGCCAGGCCGTTGCAGGCCTGCACGCGCACATCATGCTCACCCCGCCAGGTCTGTACCAGCTGCTGGAACTTGCTGCTGGCAACCGTGCCATGGGTAGCCATGATGCCGATATGGCCGGTGCGGGTGAGGGCGGCGGCCGGCTTGATCGCCGGTTCGATGCCGATCAGAGGGAGTGTCGGGTAACGGGCGCGCAGCTCCTGTGCCGCCTGCGCGGTGGCGGTATTGCAGGCCACCACCAGCGCCTTGATGCGGTAGCGTTCGACCAGAAAATCGGCGATGGCAAAGCTGCGCGCCTGGATCTCTTCCGTGCTGCGTTCGCCATAGGGCGCCCAGGCGGTATCGGCCAGATAGACCAGGTCTTCCTGCGGCAGCACATGCAGCAGCTCGCGCAGCACGCTCAGGCCGCCGACGCCGCTGTCGAACACGCCGATCGGCTGGCGGGAGTAATCGGTCTCGCTCACGCTCTGCCCGTCAGCATCAGGCCGCAGCCGTGATGCGCAGCGCGATGCTGCCCACGCCTTCGACTTCGCCGTGCAGCTGGTCGCCCGGCTGCACCGGGCCGACGCCTTCGGGCGTGCCGGTGTAGATCAGGTCGCCAGGCTGCAGCGTGTAGTAGCGCGACAGGTCGGCGATGACTTCGCGGATGTTCCAGATCAGCTGGTTCAGGTTGCCCGACTGGCGTTGTTCGCCATTGACCTGCAGCGTGATGGCGCCTTGCTCCAGCACCTGTTCCGGCATCGGCACGATGGGCGACAGCACAGCAGCGCCTTCAAAGTTCTTGCCGGTATCCCAGGGGCGACCCTTGTCGCGCGCCTGGTATTGCAGGTCGCGGCGCGTCATGTCAAAGCCGCAGGCGTAGCCGAAGATGTGCTGGTGTGCATCAGCTTCATCGATGTTGCGGCCGCCCTTGCCAATGGCGACGACCAGCTCCATCTCGTAGTGCAGATTGTTGGTGCGCGGTGCGTAGGGCAGGCTGCTGCCGGACGGGATCAGGTGCGCATTCGACTTGATGAAGTAGAACGCCGGATCGACCGACTTGTCGACGGTAAAGCCCATCTCGATGGCGTGTGCCAGATAGTTGCGGCCAACGCAGAAGATGCGGTTGACCGGAAAACGGCGGCTGTCGCCGGCGATCTCGGCCGAGGCCACCGGCGGGGGCGGGAAGAGGTAGCTGTCCTGTGTCATGGCAAGACCTTTGCAAGGGGGAAAAGGGCGGTAGCCCGAAGGCCACCGCCCGCAGCGGGCAGCCGGCGGCGATCAGGCCGTGGCGATGTCAATGCCCTTGAACTCGCCGGTGGCGATACGCTTTTGCCATTCGGCCGGGCCGGTGATGTGGGCGCTGGTACCGCCGGCATCCACCGCTACGGTGACCGGCATGTCTACCACGTCGAATTCGTAGATCGCCTCCATGCCCAGGTCCTCGAAGCCGACGACCTTGGCGTTCTTGATCGCCTTGGACACCAGATAGGCGGCACCGCCCACGGCCATCAGGTAGGCCGACTGGTGGTTCTTGATCGATTCGATGGCGACCGGGCCGCGTTCGGCCTTGCCGATCATGGCGATCAGGCCGGTTTTTTCCAGCATCATGTCGGTGAACTTGTCCATGCGGGTGGCGGTGGTCGGGCCAGCCGGGCCCACGGCCTCGTCACCGACCGGATCGACCGGACCAACGTAGTAGATCACGCGGTTGGTGAAATCGACCGGCAGCGGTTCGCCCTTGGCCAGCATGTCCTGGATGCGCTTGTGCGCAGCATCGCGGCCAGTCAGCATCTTGCCGTTGAGCAGCAGGGTCTGGCCCGGCTTCCAGCTGGCGACTTCTTCCTTGGTCAGGGTGTTCAGGTCAACGCGCTTGCTGGTTTCGGTGTTGGGCGTCCAGTTGACCTGCGGCCACAGGTCCAGGCTGGGTGCGTCCAGGTAGACCGGGCCGCTGCCATCCATGACGAAGTGGGCATGGCGGGTGGCCGCGCAGTTCGGGATCATGGCAACCGGTTTGGAGGCCGCGTGCGTCGGGTACATGGCGATCTTCACGTCCAGCACCGTGGTCAGGCCGCCCAAGCCTTGCGCGCCAATGCCGAGGGCGTTGACCTTTTCGAACAGCTCCAGGCGCAGTTCTTCCACCTGGTCCAGCTTTTCGCCCTTGGCGGCCTTTTCCTGCAGCTGGTACATGTCCAGGTCTTCCATCAGGCTCTGCTTGGCCATCAGCATGGCTTTCTCGGCAGTACCGCCAATGCCGATACCCAGCATGCCCGGTGGGCACCAGCCGGCACCCATGGTCGGTACGGTCTTCAGCACCCAGTCGACCAGGCTGTCGGACGGGTTCAGCATGACGAATTTGGTCTTGTTCTCGGAGCCGCCGCCCTTGGCCGCCACGGTCACGTCCAGCTTGTCGCCGGGCACCAGTTCGACAAAGATCACGGCCGGCGTGTTGTCCTTGGTGTTCTTGCGCGCAAAGTGCGGATCTGCCACGACGGACGCGCGCAAGCGGTTTTCGGCCAGGCCATAGCCACGGCGCACGCCTTCGTTGATGGCGTCATCCAGGCTGCCGGTCAGGCCCTCGAAGCGCACGTCCATGCCGACCTTCAGGAACACGTTGACGATGCCGGTGTCCTGGCAGATCGGGCGATGGCCGGTGGCGGACATCTTGCTGTTGGTCAGGATCTGCGCCACGGCATCCTTCGCCGCAGGCGACTGCTCGCGCTCGTAGGCACGCGCCAGGTGCGAGATGTAGTCAGCCGGATGGTAGTAGCTGATGTACTGCAGCGCGCCAGCAATCGATTCGATCAGATCGTCCTGCTTGATGATGGTCGTCATGGGGTGTGTCCTCGTTATGGGTATGGAAAGGGCTTGCCTGGCGCGTGGCCGGGCAACACTCCCGATTTTAGCCCTTGGGGCCGGGGGTGACGATGGATTGGGGCTATGGGCGGGATAACGTGGAGGCACTGGCGGACAGGCGCAAAAAAACCGCCATGCATGCATGGCGGTTGGCTGGTCAAGCGTGAAGTCTCAGGCCGCCGGCCGGCTCAGCCACAGAGGAAAGCGGCGCTTCTTCTCCGGCACCACCTCGGCGACCTGCGCAGTGACCGGCCCCGGCAGCGCCGGCGCATGGCCAGCTTCCAGGCAGACGCGCACGCATTCGCGGATATGCTGTTCGCCCAGGTAGCGCAGCGCGGCGTAGCCAAGCGAGGCGGCAGCGACCTGACCGGCGATCGGCACATAGCGCACGGCCTGCTTGGTGGTGAGGCGCACGCCGACCATCTTGATGGCGCGCAGCACCAGGTCGCGCGTGACCATGCGGCCGACCATCACGGCGCCGACGGTGGCGATGGCGTTTTGCAGCTTTTCCTGGCGCTCCGGATCCATCTGCCGGATCTGCTCCGGCGTCAGGCCAAAGGCCTGGTTGATCTGTGGGATCAGCTTGCTCATCAGGGTGGCATCGACAAACAGGTCCATGCCCGGAATCGGCACCATGCTGGTCACGGCGCCGGTCATGGCCTTGCGGTGCAGCATGGCGCGCGAGCGCTTCACGGCCTTTTCCAGGGTCGGGTGACCTTGTGCCATTTCCAGTGCATTCATCTGGCAGACTCCTCAAGAGGTGGTGGACAGCCAATTAGATGGGTGACGATGTCCGCGGTTCAATATTCCTGACATATCCTGCTGTAAGCAGATGCTATTTTCCGGCCGATCGCGTGACACAGTGCACAGATTTACACTGGGACAGTCTTCCACTGCCTGATTGCCGATGCGAGCCCTTGCCCTGTATGCCGGTCCTGCCGCGCTGCGCCATATCCAGCACCATGGCCTGCAGCCGCAGCATGTGCGGGCGCTGCCGGCCGCCGCTGGTGGCCCCAAGGGCCTGATGCTGCTGCGGCTGGACCGATTCCTGTTTGGCGACTGGCTGCCGCAGTCAGATCAGCCGATCGACCTGATTGGCGCCTCCATCGGTGCCTGGCGCTGGGCTTCGGCCTGCATGCCCGATCCGGTGGCGGCCTTGCAGGAACTGGAGCGCATCTATGTGCGCGGCGATTTTGGCCAGCGCCAGGAGGCCGGCGCGCGCCATGTGCCGACGCCGGCTGAGGTCAGCGCGGCCTTTGCCCGTTTCCTGCAGCAGATGTTTGCCGGGCACGAGCAGGCCATCGTGCAGAACCCGCGTTACCGCCTGCACGTGCTGGCCTCGCAGGGACGCGGCTTGCTGCAGCGCGAGAACGGTCGCTGGCAAACCCTGGCCGGCTATCTGGCGGCCTATGCCGGCAATGCGGTGCAGCGCCAGGCGCTCGGGCGCTGGCTGCAACGGCTGGTGTTTTCTAGCGGCGGCGCAGCGCTGCCGTTTGACGATGACCGGTTTCCCACGCAGCAGATCGCGCTGGAGGCCGGCAACCTGCTGACCGTGCTGCAGGCCAGCGGTTCGATCCCGTTCGTGCTGCAGGCAGTGCACGATATTCCGGGCGCGCCGCCCGGTGCCTGCTGGGATGGCGGCATCACCGACTACCATCTGCATCTGCGCTACCGCGGCGGGCAGGGCGGCGAGAGCGGCATCGTGCTGTACCCGCATTTCCAGCGCGCCGTGATTCCGGGCTGGCTGGACAAGGCCTGGCGCTGGCGCCACGGCAGCAGTGCCGCGCTGGATCATGTGTTGCTGCTCGGCCTGCGTCCGGAGTGGGTCGCCAGCCTGCCGCGCGGCAAGCTGCCTGACCGCAGCGACTTCCGTTTTCACCTGGCCGACCCGGCTGCGCGCATGCGCGACTGGAACCAGGCCATTGCCGCCAGCGAACAGCTGGTGGATGAATTTGCCGCCTGGCTGGAGCGCCCCGATCCCGGCCAGGTCTTACCCCCTTGACCGTATATGCAAGTCCCTGATCCCCGAATCGATCCCCAGGCCTGGGCCCGCCTCAAGCCCCATGTGCGCGATCTGCTGATCCGCATCAACCGCCATCCGCGCCCGCCAATGGAAACGCTGCCGGTGGAGGAAGCGCGTGCCGCCTATGCCGGCGGCTCCGGCGTGCTCGAAATTCCGGCGCCGCAGCTGGCGCGTATCGAGGATTTCACGATGCCGGCGCGTGACGGCTACCCGATGCCGGCGCGCCTGTACGTCGCCACGACCGAACAGCAGGGCGTGCTGCCGGTGCTGCTGTTCTTCCATGGCGGCGGCTTTCTGGTCGGCAGCGTGGATACGCATGACACGCTGTGCCGCGCGCTGGCGCAGCACAGCGGCTGCGCCGTGGTATCGGTCGATTACCGGCTCGGCCCGGAATACAAGTTCCCGGTGGCTTTCGAGGACGCCTGGGACAGCCTGGCCTGGCTGCATGAACATGGCGCCGTGCTCGGTCTGGATCCGGAACGCATCGCCGTGGGCGGCGACAGCGCCGGTGGCACGCTGGCAGCGGGCTGCGCCGTGCAGGCGCGCGATGCCGGTCTGCCGCTGCGCTTGCAGCTGTTGTTCTACCCGGGCATGCAGGAGGCAGCGCTGACGCCATCGCGCCGCGCATACGCTTACGGCTTCCTGCTGACCGAGCCGCAGATCCAGTGGATGTTCAACAGCTATGTCACCGAGCCGGATGAGTTCATGGACTGGCGCTTTGCCCCGGTGCATGCCGACGATGTCGATGGCGTGGCGCCGGCCTGGATCGGCCTGGCCGAATGCGATCCCATCTTTGACGATAGCATGATGTGGGCAGATCGCTTGCGCATGGCCGGTGTGCCAGTCGAGCTGGAGATCTACCACGGCACCATCCACGAGTTCATCAAGATGGGTCGTGCCATTCCCGAAGCTCTGCTCGCGCATCGCGATGCCGCTGCTGCCTTGCGCGCCGCCTTGCAGCCGGAGCTGGCATGAAGACCCTGCCTGACCATGTCTGCCAGCTCGGTAGCTGGGAGGATCTGCGTGAAGCGGCAATGCAGGTGCGCGATGCTGTCTTCGTGCAGGAGCAGGGCTTTACGCACGACGAGGAATACGATGCACTGGACGCCGACGCCTTGCATCTGGTGATTCGCGATGCTAGCGGTGTGGTGCTGGCTACGGCGCGCCTGCTGCGGGAGCCAGTGGCCGAGGGTGAACCGCCCACTGGCCGCATCGGCCGTGTCGCCGTGATGCAACCCGCTCGCGGCCAGGGCTGGGGCCGTCAGCTGCTGCTGGTGTTGCAGGAGCAGGCGCTTCAGCGCGGTGACCAGCGTCTGGTGCTGGGAGCGCAGCAGGTGGCCGCGCCGTTCTATGCGCAACTGGGCTACCAGCGTACGCCGCATACCTATGACGAGGGTGGCATCCCGCATGTGCAGATGGTGCTGGACATGACAAGACCGTCATGATGCCGGGTGAGAATGGCCACCATGTCTGAACTGTCCCATCCTGATACCTCCGATTCCTCTCTGCAACGCGCCTGGCAGGTGCTGCTGGTATTCCTGCGTCTCGGGCTGACCTCGTTTGGCGGTCCTAGCGCGCATCTGGGCTATTTCCGTGAAGCCTTTGTGGAGCGTCTGCGTTGGCTGGACGACAAAGCCTATGGCGATCTGGTGGCGCTGTGCCAGTTCCTGCCCGGCCCGGCCAGCAGCCAGGTCGGTATGGGGATCGGCCTGATGCGCGCCGGCCATCTGGGCGCGCTGGCGGCGTGGATCGGCTTCACCATGCCATCGGCGATCGTGCTGATCCTGGCGGCGCTGGGGCTGACACAGTGGGGCGGCATGCCGCACGGGCTGATCCAGGGCCTGAAACTGGCGGCGGTGGCCGTGGTGGCGCATGCGGTCTGGGGCATGGCGCAGACCTTTTGCAAGGGGCTGCCGGAGCGCGTGCTGATGCTGCTGATGACGGTGGCGGTGCTGCTGACGCCGCAATGGCCGGCACTGGTGCTCCTGTTCCTGCTGCTGGCCGGACTGGCTGGCTATGCGCTGCTGCGTAGCGCACCGGCCCAGCCCGGGGCGGCCATGACGGTGCCGCTGTCGCGCCGACAGGCGCTGTTCTGGCTATTGGCGTTTGCCGTGCTGCTGGCACTGGCCTGGCTACCCTGGCCGGACCTGCATGCCAGCCTGGCGGCCGCGTTCTACCGCGCCGGCAGCCTGGTGTTTGGTGGCGGCCACGTGGTGCTGCCGTTGCTGGAAACGGAAGTCGTGCAACGCGGCTGGCTTGATGCCGACACCTTCCTCGCTGGCTATGGCCTGACGCAGGCGGTGCCGGGTCCGCTGTTCACCTTTGCCGCTTTTCTGGGTGCGGCCATGGACGCGCCGCTGGGCGGCTGGTGGGCCGGCCTGCTGGCCTTGCTGGCGATCTTCCTGCCAGCCTATCTGCTGATCGTTGGTGCGCTGCCGTTCTGGGAGCAGTGGCGCCATCTGGCCGGTCTGCGCGCTGCGCTGCAGGGCGTGAATGCGGCGGTGGTCGGGCTGCTGCTGGCGGCCTTGCTGCAGCAGGGCGCGCTGGCTCTGCGCCAGCCACTCGACGGCGTGCTGGTCCTGCTGGCCTGGGTGCTGTTGCGCCGCCATGTGCCGCCCTGGCTGGTGGTGCTGTTGTCCGGTCTGGCCGGCTTGTTGCTGCAGAGCTGGCGATAAGCATATGACTGATCTGTCCGAGCCGGGTCATGGACAGGCCGGCGTAAGGTGCTAGCATCGGATACTTTCCGCCAACACAAGAATCCCCCTGACCCGAGGAGACACCCATGTCACTGGATCCGTCCAAGTTCAAGTCCGAAACCCTGGCGCTGCATGCCGGCTACCAGTCCGATCCGACCACGCGCTCTGCCGCCGTGCCGATCTACCAGACCACCTCCTACACCTTTGACGACACCCAGCACGGTGCCGACCTGTTCGACCTGAAGGTGGCCGGCAACATCTACACCCGCATCACCAACCCGACCAGCAGCGTGCTGGAGCAGCGCATTGCCGCCATGGAAGGTGGCGTGGGCGCACTGGCAGTGGCCTCCGGCATGGTGGCGATCACCTACGCGATCCAGACGATTGCCGAAGCCGGCGACAACATCATCAGCTCGGCGCGCCTCTACGGTGGCACCTACAACCTGTTTGCCCACACGCTGCCGCAGTACGGCATTGAAGTGCGTTTTGCCGATCCGGATCGTCCGGAAGACTTTGCCGCGCTGATCGACGACAAGACCAAGGCAGTGTTCTGCGAGTCCATCGGCAACCCGCTGGGCAACGTCACCGATTTGGCCAGGCTGGCCGAGGTGGCGCATGCCGCCGGTGTGCCGCTGATCGTCGACAACACCGTGCCCAGCCCGTTCCTGTGCCGTCCGTTCGAGCATGGTGCCGACATCGTCGTGCATTCGCTGACCAAGTACATCGGTGGCCATGGCACCAGCCTGGGTGGCATCATCGTGGACAGTGGCAAGTTCCCCTGGGCCGAGCACAAGGCACGCTTCCGCCGCCTGAACGAGCCGGAAGTGAGCTACCACGGCGTGGTCTATACCGAAGCCCTGGGCCCGGCAGCCTATATCGGCCGTGCCCGCACCGTGCCACTGCGCAACATGGGCGCGGCGATCAGCCCGCTCAACAGCTTCCTGATCCTGCAGGGCCTGGAAACGCTGGCCCTGCGCATGGAGCGCATCGGCCAGAACGCGCTCAAGATCGCCGAGTTCCTGCAGAACCATCCCAAGGTCAACTGGGTCAACTACGCCGGCCTGTCCAGCCACAAGGACAACGCGCTGGTGCAGAAGTACATGGCTGGCAACGCTTCCGGCATCATGAGCTTTGGCGTCAAGGGCGGCCGCGAAGCCGGTGCGCGCTTCCAGGACGCGTTGCAGCTGATCCTGCGCCTGGTCAACATCGGTGACGCCAAGACCCTGGCCACGCACCCGGCCAGCACCACGCACCGCCAGCTGTCCGCCGAGGAACTGGAAAAGGCCGGCGTGTCCGAAGACATGATCCGCCTGTCGATCGGCATCGAGCATATCGATGACCTGATCGCGGATCTGGAGCAGGCCCTGGCTGTGGCTTGATGCCGCTGCCACCGGAGTGCCCGACGTACTCCGGACAGACAAAAGGCGAGGGTTTTCCTCGCCTTTTGTCGTTGTGCGGGGCTGGCCCGATCAGCCGCCGCGGCGGATCACTTTCTCCACCTCATCGGCCAGATCGATCACTGATTGCGCGTAGTAGCTGCTGTTGTTGTAGCGCGTGATGACGTAGAAATTCTGCGTGCCGGCGCGGTAGCTGGATGGCGCGTTGCCGTTCTCCAGTTCGATCAGCGCCAGCTTCTGGTCAAAGCCACGCGGCAGCTCGACCACGGCACCCAGCTCGGCAAACTGCTGCGGCGTGAAGCTCGGCACGATGTCCGGGCCGAGCAGGGTGGGCAGCTGCAGGCGGCTGGTGTCGAAGCGCACATCGAACACCGGCTCCAGGCCGGTGACCCAGCCGTACTGCTTGAAGTAGTTGGCAACCGAGCCAATCGTGTCGACCGTGTTGTTGATCAGGTCGATATGGCCGTCATCGTCAAAGTCCACCGCGTGCTTGACCCAGCTCGACGGCATGAACTGTGGCAGGCCCATGGCGCCGGCATAGCTGCCGCGCAGCGCCAGCGGATCGTCGCGGTTGTCCCAGGTCAGCTGCAGGTAATGGTCCAGTTCGCCCTGGAAGAAGGCATGGCGCTCGCGCGCACGCGGGTGCGCCTGCGGAAAGTCGAAAGTCAGCGTGGACAGCGTGTCGATCACGCGCATGTCGCCCTTGTTGCGGCCGTAAATGGTTTCCACGCCGATGATGCCGACGATGTACTTCATCGGCACGCCGTACTCGCGCTCGGCGCGCTGCAGCGTGGCCAGGTTCTGGCGCCAGAAATTGACGCCGGCGCGGATGCGGATCGGTTCGACAAAGCGGCTGCGATACACGCGCCAGTTGCGGCGCACGCCACGGCCCGCCGGCAGGATCAGGCGCGGCACGCTGGACAGGTAGTTGGCATTGCCGATGGCATTGCGTACCCAGGTTTCGGGCAGGCCGGTACGGCGCGCAATCTCGGGCACCTCCGCCATGGCATCGGCGCGCTGGGCATAGCTGCCATTCAGCGGCATGGGCTGCACCTGGCCGCTGCGGGCACGGCGCGGCTGTGCGTGGCTGGCCGGCTTCGCGGGTGTGGGCGCAGCCGAACTTTCCGTCTTGGTCGAGCCGCAGGCCGCCAGGCCAAGGGCGGCGGCACCAGTCAGGGCGCCCAGCAGCAGCAGGCGTTCACGTTGGGGAAGGGCAGGGGAAGAGGGCTGGAAGTCGGACATGGTGGGCCAGGAAGGTTGGTCATGCAATTGCTTGTCAGCAGTGTAGCGGATGACGGCGGCCGGACGGGTGGGCGCTAGGGTTTCGCATGATTGTCACTCTCTCAACAATCTATTAAACTGATAAGACTACAAAATGTTAACAAGAGACTTCGGAGACGGACAATGGGCGCCACGGGCTACTATTTTCATAATGATTGCAAATTGCACAATATGGGCGCCGGCCACCCGGAAGCCCCGGAACGCCTGGATGCCATTGAAGATCGCCTGCTGATCACCGGCGTGGCCGATGCGCTGGAGCGTCGTCAGCCCAACCCCGCCAACCTGGCCGAGATCAAGCTGGCTCATCGCCGCATGCATATTGCCGCCATGCGCGGCATGAGTGACTGGCTGGAAGAAGACGATATCGCCGCTGGTGATTCGCAGCACTTCTCGCTCGATACCGATACCTCCATGAACAGCAAGACCTACCGCGCTGCGCTGCTGGCAGCCGGTGCAGCCGTCGAGGCGGTCGATGCCGTGCTGGCCGGAGAACTGGAAAACGCCTTCTGCGCCGTGCGCCCGCCCGGCCACCATGCCTGCGGCGACAAGGCCATGGGTTTCTGCTTCTTCAACAACGTGGCGATTGCCGCCAAGTACGCCGTGGCGCGTCACGGCCTGGAGCGCGTCGCCATCATCGACTTTGACGTGCACCACGGCAACGGCACCGAAGACATCGTTGCCGGCGACGACCGCATCCTGATGGTCAGCTACTTCCAGCACCCGTTCTACCCCGAAGGTGGTTCGCTCAAGAACGACAACAACCTGCTCAACGTGCCGGTGCCGGCCTATACCAAGGGCATGGACATCCGCGAAGTGGTGGACGGCATCTGGATCCCGCGCCTGGACGAGTTCAAGCCGCAGCTGATCTTCATCTCGGCCGGTTTCGATGCCCACCGCGAAGACGACATGGGCCAGCTGGGTCTGGTCGAGTCCGACTTCCAGTGGATCACCAAGCGCATCAAGTATGTGGCGCAGCGCCACTGCGAAGGCCGCATCGTCAGCGTGCTGGAAGGCGGCTACAACCTGAGCTCGCTGGCGCGCAGCGTCGAGGCCCACGTGCGCGTATTGGCCGACGTCTGATCTGCCCCATCTGCTGAGCGCATCGGGCTGGCCTTGTGCCAGCCCTTGTTGTTTCTGCAGCCGGGCAGTGCGCTGACAGGGCGGGCCGGCATCGTGTGTGAGAATGCCTTTTTCATCATGACACGATAGCCCCCGATGCAGAATGCCCACGCTTTTCTGGAGGACTGGATCCTCTGGTTCGATACCATCAGCCGCCCCGATGTGCTGCAGCAGCTCGGACTGCTGCTGCTGATGGGGCTGATCGCCTACGGGCTGGTGCGCCTGCTGCGCCAGCGCGTGGAATCGATCTGGCCGGCCACGGAAGAACGCCGCAGCCGTTCCGTGCTGTTTGGCCAGCGCCATTATGACGGCGTGCTGTTTCCGCTGCTGTGGCTGCTGCTGGCGTCGGCGGCGCCCTGGATGCTGGGCGTGGAAACACAGTATTCGGTGTTTCGCGTGGCGCTGCCGGTGTTGCTGGCCTTGGTACTGATTCGCCTGGGCGCCAAGCTCCTGCGCCTGGCCTATGAGGAAACACGCTGGGTGCGACTGGTGGAAAACACGATTTCCTGGGCGGTCTGGATCGTGGTGGTGCTGTGGATGTTTGGCGTGCTGCCTGTGATCCTGGAGCAGCTGGAACTGATCAGCTTCAAGATCGGCAGCAGCCAGTTCACCGTGCTGTCCTTCCTGCAGGGCGCTTTGCTGATTGCGATGGCAGTGATGCTGTCGTTCTGGCTGGCCTCGCTGATCGAGCAGCGCCTGCTGCGCAACGCCATCGGCAATGAACTGTCCATGCGCAAGATCGCCAGCAACATGATCAGAGCCGGTCTGGCGGTATTTGCCGTGATGCTGGCGATGTCGCTGGTCGGCATCGACCTGACCGTGTTGTCCGTGCTGGGCGGCGCATTGGGCGTCGGCATCGGCCTGGGCCTGCAGAAGCTGGCTGCCAACTATGTCAGCGGATTTGTGCTGCTGGCCGAGCGCAATATCCGCATCGGCGACTCCGTGGTGGTCGATGGCTTCAGTGGCAAGGTCACGGATATCCGGGCGCGCTACACGACCATTCGCTCTCTGTCTGGTGTGGAAGCGATACTGCCCAACGAGTTGATGGTCACGCAGCGTGTCGAGAACAATTCCCTGCATACGCGTGCGCTGACGGTATCGACCACGGTCACCGTGGCCTACGACAGCGACGCCGAACTGGTACGCCGCCTGCTGATCGAGGCCGCGCGCGATGTGCCGCGTGTGATCGGCGAAGCCAGTGTCAACCTATCGCGATTCAGTCCGGAGGGTCTGGAGTTCAGCCTGGGTATCAAGGTGGAGGATCCTGATAATGGCACCGCCGGATTGTTCTCGGAAATCAATCGGCGTTTCCTCGAACGGGCGCGTGAACATGGCATAGAATTTCCTTTACCCAAGCGCCTGTACCCCGTACCCGAGGCAGGCGCCAGCACAGCACCTGGCGACACCCTGGCCGGGCTGGCGCTGCTGGCTGAAAAGGCCGGCGGACTGGATGCATTGTTGAGTCAGCTGGAAAAAAGCACTACCGTTCACAAAAAATCTGCGCAAATGCCGAATTCTTCAGTAGAATGACAATAAATTGACGTTTACGTCAATTGCCACTCTGCGGGTGAATGAAGCACTTGCGAAACAAGTTTCAATAATCAGGAGATCACTTCATGAAAGCACTGGTCGCAGTCAAGCGCGTGGTTGACTACAACGTCAAGGTTCGCGTCAAGTCCGACAACACGGGCGTGGATATTGCCAACGTCAAGATGAGCATGAACCCGTTCGACGAAATTGCGGTGGAAGAAGCCGTTCGCCTGAAGGAAAAGGGCATCGTGACCGAGGTCATCGCCGTGTCCTGCGGCCCGACCCAGGCACAGGAAACCCTGCGTACCGCCATGGCCATTGGTGCCGACCGTGGCATTCTGGTCGAGTCGGCCGAAGAGCTGCAGCCGCTGGCCGTGGCCAAGCTGCTGAAAGCGGTTCAGGACAAGGAACAGGCTGAGCTGATCATCCTGGGCAAGCAGGCCATTGATGATGATTCCAACCAGGTTGGCCAGATGCTGGCTGCGCTGCTGGATCTGCCGCAGGCCACGTTCGCCAGCAAGGTCGAAGTGGCCGATGGCAAGGCCAGCGTCACGCGTGAAGTAGACGGCGGTCTGGAAACCCTCTCGATCAGCCTGCCGGCCGTGGTCACCACCGACCTGCGCCTGAACGAGCCGCGTTATGTCACGCTGCCCAACATCATGAAGGCCAAGAAGAAGCCGATCGACACCATGAAGCCGGAAGACCTGGGCGTGGACGTGACGTCCCGCCTGAAGACGCTGAAAGTGGCCGAGCCGGCCAAGCGCAGCGCCGGCATCATCGTGCCCGACGTCACCACGCTGGTCGACAAGCTCAAGAACGAAGCCAAGGTCATCTGATCGGGCCCCACAGCAAGAATCACAGGAGATAAGACATGACCGCACTCGTGATCGCAGAACACGACAATGCTTCCATCAAGGGCGCTACCCTGAACACCGTGACCGCCGCTGCCCAGTGTGGTGGTGAAGTGCACGTGCTGGTGGCCGGCAGCAATGCCGCTGCTGCTGCCCAGGCGGCTGCCCAGATCGCCGGCGTGAGCAAGGTGCTGCACGCTGATGGCGCTTCCCTGGCCGAAGGCCTGGCCGAGAACCTGGCCGCCCAGGTGCTGGCCGTGGCCGGTGATTACAGCCACATCCTGTTCCCGGCCACTGCCAGCGGCAAGAACGTCGCTCCGCGCGTGGCGGCCAAGCTGGACGTGGCTCAGATCAGCGACATCACCAAGGTTGATAGCGCCGATACCTTCGAGCGCCCGATCTACGCCGGCAACGCCATTGCCACCGTGCAGAGCACCGATGCCGTGAAGGTCATCACCGTGCGCTCCACCGGCTTTGACGCCGCTGCAGCTACCGGCGGCAGCGCTGCTGTCGAATCCGTGGCGGCTGCTGCCGACAGCGGCAAGTCCAGCTTCGTTGGCCGTGAAGTGACCAAGTCCGACCGTCCCGAACTGACCGCCGCCAAGATCATCGTGTCCGGTGGCCGCGCCCTGGGCAGCGACGAGAAGTTCCAGGAAGTGCTGACGCCGCTGGCCGACAAGCTGAATGCTGCCATTGGCGCCTCCCGCGCTGCCGTAGACGCCGGCTACGCGCCCAATGACCTGCAGGTTGGCCAGACCGGCAAGATCGTGGCTCCCGAGCTGTACATCGCGCTGGGCATTTCCGGTGCCATCCAGCACCTGGCCGGCATGAAGGACAGCAAGGTGATCGTTGCCGTCAACAAGGATCCGGAAGCGCCGATTTTCAGCGTGGCCGATTATGGTCTGGTGGCTGACCTGTTCACCGCCACCCCGGAACTGGTCAGCAAGCTGTAATCAGCAGTCAGACCTGAATCAAGGACAGGCCGCTTCTTGACCGGAGCGGCCTTTTTTGTCCGGCTGTTGTCCTATACTGAATACAACCCGTTACCTCACTCATACAAGGAGAAAATGCATGAGCTATACCGCCCCGATCAAGGATATGGTCTTCAACATGGAGCATCTGGCTGGTCTTGATGCCCTGGCGCAAGCCATTCCCGAGTTCGCAGATGCGGGCGTGGAAACGGCGCAGGCCGTGCTGGAAGAAATGGCCAAGCTCAACCAGGACGTGGTTGCACCGCTGAATTTCGAGGGTGACAAGAACCCCAGCTCGCTGAGTGGCGACGTGGTAACCGCCACACCCGGCTTCAAGGAAGCCTACCAGCAGTTTGTCGAAGGCGGCTGGCAGGGTCTGCAGCACCCGGTCGATTTTGGCGGCCAGGGCCTGCCCAAGACCATTGGTGCAGCTTGCGGCGAAATGACCAACGCGGCCAACATGAGCTTCGCGCTGTGCCCGATGCTGACCGACGGTGCCATCGAGGCCCTGCTGACGGCAGGTTCCGATGAGCTCAAGCAAACCTATCTGCCCAAGCTGGTGTCCGGCGAGTGGACCGGTACCATGAACCTGACCGAGCCGCAGGCCGGTTCCGACCTGTCGCTGGTGCGCAGCCGCGCCGAGCGCAACGAGGACGGCAGCTTCAAGGTGTTCGGCACCAAGATCTTCATCACCTGGGGTGAGCATGACATGGCCGAGAACATCATCCACCTGACGCTGGCCCGCGTGGCCGGTGCGCCGGAGGGTGTGAAGGGTATCAGCCTGTTCGTGGTGCCCAAGTTCCTGGTCAATGCCGACGGCAGCGTGGGCGATCGCAACGACGTGCACTGCGTCAGCATCGAGCACAAGCTGGGCATCAAGGCCAGCCCGACCTGCGTGCTGCAGTTTGGTGACAACGGCGGCGCTACCGGCTACCTGGTCGGTGAAGAAAACCGCGGCCTGGAATACATGTTCATCATGATGAACGCAGCCCGCTACGCGGTGGGCGTGCAGGGCATCAGCATTGCCGAGCGCTCCTACCAGCACGCTGTCAATTACGCCCGCGAGCGCGTGCAGAGCCGCCCGGTGGACGGTTCCGCCAAGGAAGCCGTGGCCATCATCCAGCACCCGGACATCAAGCGCATGCTGATGACCATGCGTGCCTATACCGAAGGTGCCCGTGCGCTGTCCAGCGTGTCTGCCGCCGCCTTTGACGCTGCTCATCACCATCCCGATGCGGCCGTGCGCGAAGAGCAGCAGGCGCTGTACGAGTTCACCGTGCCGCTGGTCAAGGGCTTCAGCACCGAAATGAGCCAGGAAGTCACCAGCCTGGGCGTGCAGGTGCACGGCGGCATGGGCTTCATCGAGGAAACCGGCGCGGCCCAGTACTACCGTGACAGCAAGATCCTGACCATCTACGAAGGCACGACGGCGATCCAGTCCAACGACCTGGTGGGACGCAAGACCGTGCGTGATGGCGGCGAGCTGGTGAAGAAAGTGGCTGGCATGGTGCAGCAGACCGAATCCGAACTGGCCGCCAACGGTGGCGAGAATGCCCAGGCCGTGCTGAAGACGCTGACCGCTGCCCGCGAAGCCGTGCTGCAGGTGGTGGACTTCATGGTTGCCAACGGCAAGAGCAACCCCAACGCCGCCTACGCTGGCAGCGTGCCCTACCTGATGCTGACCGCCAACATGGTCTGCGGCTGGCAGCTGGCGCGTGCCCTGCTGGTGGCAGAAGGCAAGCTGGCCGCTGGTGTCGCTTCTGACGACAACTACGGCGAGAAGTTCTACCAGGCCAAGGTGCAGGTGGCACGCTTCTACGCTGACCACATCCTGAGCAAGGCTCCGGGCGTGGCGCACAGCATCGTGGCCGGTCACGCGGCTACCAACGCCATCAACGTGGACCTGCTGTAATCGGCAAGGCCAGGTCACTCCGCACGGGGTGGCCGTTAATGGCACGCATCCCCAGTCGGACAACCGGCTGGGGATTTTTTATGCGGGCTAGGAGAGCAGGGTGGCCAGCTCAGCTGGCGCTGCGCTGCAGGATCTGGCGTGCCAGCGTTTCAATGCCGGCCTCGGACAGGTCATCGGTGGCAAAGCTTGGCCAGGGACGTTCGCCAGTGTAGTTGCCGCCTTGCGAAGCGCGGTAGAGTGGGTCGTAGTGCTGGTCCAGCAGCTCGCCGACCAGGCTGCTCCATTCGCCTTGTGCAGCCAGGGCTTTCCAGCCATCAACCACGGCGCGCCCCTGGCGCTCGATCAGCTTGTCCAGGCGCTGCTCCAGCCAGGGCAGGTTCTGGCAGGCATAGTCGTAATCGCGCTGCAGGAAGGCAATGCGCGCCTCGCGCGTGGCCTCGATATCCAGGCAGGGCGATGCGCGCATGCGCTCGATCAGCGGTTCGGGGATATGCAGGTTGCCGACCTTGCGGCTTTCTGCCTCGACAAAGACCGGGCGCGTCGGGTCCAGCCGTTCCAGCGCCTGCCAGAGCGCGGTCTCGAAACCTTTCTGGCTGGGCTGTGGCTGTCCGGGCAAGGAGCCGAGTACCGAGCCCTTGTGGCTGGCCAGGGTTTCCAGGTCCAGGATCTGGCCGCCTTGGGCTCCGATGGCCTGCAGGATGCGCGTCTTGGCGCTGCCGGTGGCGCCGCAGATGATGCGCAGCGGCAGCCTGGGCGCGAGCAGGGCGGTCTGCTCGATCACGTGGTGGCGGAAGGCCTTGTAGCCGCCTTCGAGCTTGTGCGCCTGCCAGCCGATCTGGCGCAGGATGATCTGCATGGCACCGCTGCGCATGCCGCCGCGCCAGCAGTAGATCAGCGGTCGCCAGCCTTTCGGCATGTCCAGCATCTGCTGCTGGATATGCGTGGCGATATTGGCGGCAATCAGCGCACCACCGATCTTCTTGGCCTCGAACGGCGACACCTGCTTGTAGATGGTGCCGACCTTGGCGCGCTGCTCGTTGCTCAGCACCGGGCAGTTGATGGCTCCGGGCACATGGTCTTCGGAAAATTCAAGCGGCGTGCGCACATCGATGATGGTGCTGAAATTGCCAATGTCAGTGGGCGGAACAAGCCAGGAGTTTTTCATGAAAGTAGCCGAGTCGGTGCAACCCGCTATCTTAAGTCGTATCATCCTTGAGATAAAGACAGTGACAGGATTCCCATGACTACGACTCCCCGATTGACCTCCCTGGCGCACGGCGGCGGCTGCGGCTGCAAGATTGCGCCTTCGCTGCTGCGCGAAATCATGTCGCACGTACCGGCAGGCGTGCTGCCGGCGCAGCTGCTGGTCGGTACCGAATCATCTGACGACGCGGCCGTCTACCAGCTCAACGATGAGCAGGCCGTGGTCGCTACCACCGATTTCTTCACGCCGATTGTCGACAATCCGCGTGATTTTGGCCGTATTGCCGCCACCAACGCCATCTCTGATATCTACGCCATGGGCGGGCAGCCCCTGCTGGCGCTGGCACTGGTCGGCATGCCGATCGACAAGCTGCCGGTCGAGACCATCAGCCAGATCCTCGAAGGTGGTGCCTCCATCTGTGCCGAAGCCGGTATTCCAATTGCCGGCGGCCACTCGATCGATGTGGTCGAGCCGATCTACGGTCTGGTGGCGATCGGCCTGGTGCATCCGCAGCGCATGAAGAAGAACAGCAGCGCTCGGGCTGGTGACGTGCTGATCCTGGGCAAGCCGCTTGGCATTGGCGTGTTGTCGGCCGCGCTCAAGAAGGACATCCTGAGCGAAGAGGGCTATGCCCTGATGGTGCAGTACACCACGCAGCTCAACCGTGTTGGCACCACGCTGGGCCAGCTGGACGCCGTGCATGCCATGACTGACGTCACCGGCTTTGGCCTGCTGGGCCACCTGCTGGAAATCTGCCGTGCGGCTGGTCTGTCGGCCGAGCTGGGTTTTGACGCCGTACCCAAGATCCCGCAGGCGCTGGAGCTGGTGCAGCAGGGCATTTCCACCGGTGCCTCCACGCGCAACTGGGCCAGCTATGGCGGTGAAGTGGCGCTGGAGGCAGGCATGGCCGAATGGCAGCAGAAACTGCTGACCGATCCGCAGACTTCGGGTGGCCTGCTGGTGAGTTGTGCGCCGGATGCCGTCGATCAGGTGCTGGCCACTTTCCGCGATGCCGGCTTCGGCCAGGCTGCCGTGGTCGGTCGTCTGACCGAGGGCAATCCACAAGTGAACATTCGTTCGATTTTATGATATCGTGATGCCGAAACGGCCACCCATGCGGTGGCCGTCAACCCGAACTGAACCGGCAGCACAGAACTGCCACGCAACAGGAGACACCATGGGCCGATCCCTCCCCGGCGCGCTGGCGCGCGTGAAATTCCCGGTCATCGCTTCGCCGATGTTCATCATCAGCAACCCGCAGATGGTGATTGCGCAGTGCAAGGCTGGCGTCGTCGGCTCCATGCCTGCGCTGAACGCCCGCCCGGCCTCGCAGCTGGACGAGTGGCTGGCCGAGATCACCGAGGCGCTGGATGCACACAATGCGGCGCATCCGGAGTCGCCGGCGGCGCCGTTTGCCATCAACCAGATCGTGCACAAGAGCAATGCACGCCTGATGGAAGACATGGCGCTGTGCGTCAAGTACAAGGTGCCGATCATCATCACCAGCCTGGGCGCGGTGGAAGAGATCAACCAGGCCGCGCACAGCTATGGCGGCGTGGTCATGCACGACGTCATCAACAACCGCTTTGCGCGCAAGGCGATCGAGAAGGGTGCCGATGGCCTGATCGCCGTGGCCACTGGAGCCGGCGGCCACGCTGGCGTGAAGAGCCCGTTTGCGCTGGTGCAGGAGCTGCGCCAGTGGTTTGACGGCCCGCTGGCGCTGAGCGGCTCGATCGCGACGGGTGGCGCGATCCTGGCGGCGCAGGCCATGGGCGCCGACTTTGCCTATATCGGCAGCCCCTTTATCGCTACCGATGAAGCGCGTGCCAGCGATGCCTACAAGCAGTGCGTGGTGGACAGCAACTCCGACGACATCGTCTACACCAACCTGTTCACCGGCGTGCATGGCAACTACCTGGCCCCGTCAATCCGTGCTGCCGGCCTGGACCCGGCGCAGCTGCCTGAAGCCGATCCGAGCAAGATGGATTTTGGCAGCGGTGCGGCCAAGGCCTGGAAGGACATCTGGGGCTGTGGCCAGGGTATTGGCGCGGTCAAGCAGGTGCAGCCGGTGGCCGATTACGTAAGCCAGCTCAAGCGCGAATACGTGCAGGCGCGCGATGCGCTGCTGAACGTCTGATCAGCCACGCATTCCACCAAAAGCAAGGCCCTGCAGCGATCACTGCAGGGCCTTGTCTTTGGAGCTACCGGTATCAGGAGAAGAAGTCCTTCGCCTTGTCGAACCAGGATTTCTCGTTCGGGCTGTGCTTGCCGCCGCCTTTCTCCAGCGATTCGTCGAGCTGCTTGAGCAGCTTGCGCTGGTGCTCGGTCAGCTTGACCGGCGTCTCGACCGTGATATGGCAGTACAGGTCACCATTGCTGGAGGATCGTACGCCCTTGATGCCGCGACCGCGCAGTCGGAACTGCTTGCCGTGCTGCGTGCCTTCCGGGATGTCGATCACGGCCTTGCCAGTCAGCGTCGGTACCTCGATCTCGCCACCCAGGGCGGCCTTGGTGAAGCTGATCGGCACCACGCAGTGCAGGTCGTCACCATCGCGCTCGAACACCTCGTGCTTGCGGATGCGGATTTCGATGTAGAGGTCGCCCGGCGGGCCGCCGTTCGGACTCGGTTCGCCATTGCCGGCGCTGCGGATGCGCATGCCGTCGTCGATACCGGCCGGAATCTTCACTTCCAGCGTCTTCTGCTTCTTGATCTTGCCCTGGCCATGGCAGCTGGTGCAGGGCTCGGGGATGATCTTGCCGGAGCCGTGGCAGTGCGGGCAGGTCTGCTGCACGCTGAAGAAACCCTGGCGCATCTGCACCACGCCGCTGCCGCCACAGGTGGTACAGGTCTTGCTGCTGGTGCCGGGCTTGGCACCCGTGCCGTGGCAGGTGTCGCAATCGTCCCAGCTCGGGATACGAATCTGCGCGTCCTTGCCGTTGGCCGCCTCTTCCAGCGTGATGTCCATCGAGTAGCTGAGGTCGTTGCCACGGTGCACCTGGCGGCCGCCGCGGCCACCACGGGCCTGGCCAAAGATGTCGCCGAAGATGTCGCTGAAGCTCTCGAAGCCGCCACCAAAGCCGCCACCGAAACCGCCGGCACCCATGTTGGGATCGACACCGGCATGGCCGTACTGGTCGTAGGCGGCGCGTTTCTGGCTGTCGGACAGCATCTCGTAGGCTTCCTTGACCTCCTTGAACTGGGCTTCGGCCTCGGCGGCCTTGTCGCCCTGGTTGCGGTCAGGGTGGTATTTCATGGCCAGCTTGCGGTAGGCCTTCTTGATCTCGTCCTCACCGGCGTTGCGGGGGACGCCCAGGACTTCGTAGTAATCGCGTTTTGACATGGCTATTCCTGTTCACCAGCCGCATGGAGCCGGCTGGAACACAAACGCCGCGTCACCTGAAAACGGTGGGCGCGGCGCAACGTCCGTGGCAGCAGGGCAGGGCCTGGCGGCACTGCCCTGCAACTGACGGATCAGTCCTTCTTCACTTCCTTGACTTCGGCGTCAACCACGTCGTCGTCAGCAGCGCCAGCGTTGCCGGCCGGTGCTTCGGCACCAGCGGTGGCAGCCTGGTCGGCGTAGATCTTCTCGCCCAGTTTCTGGCTGGCTTCCATCAGGGCATTGGTCTTGCTCTCGATAGCTTCCTTGTCGTCGCCCTTGATGGCTTCTTCCAGATCCTTGATGGCGGATTCGATCTTGTCCTTCTCGCCAGCGTCCAGCTTGTCGCCGTACTCGGTCATGCTCTTCTTGACGCTGTGCGCCATGGCATCGCCCTGGTTGCGCGCCTGCACCAGCTCGACCTTCTTGTGGTCTTCGGCGGCGTTCAGCTCGGCATCTTTCACCATCTGCTGGATTTCGTCCTCGCTCAGGCCGGTGTTGGCCTTGATGGTGATCTTGTTTTCCTTGCCGGTACCCTTGTCCTTGGCGCTCACGTGCAGGATGCCGTTGGCGTCGATGTCGAAGGTCACCTCGATCTGCGGCACGCCGCGCGGAGACGGGGCAATGCCTTCCAGGTTGAATTCGCCCAGCAGCTTGTTGCCGGCAGTCACTTCACGCTCACCCTGGTAGACCTTGATGGTCACGGCAGGCTGGTTGTCTTCTGCGGTCGAGAAGGTCTGCGCGAACTTGGTCGGGATCGTGGTGTTCTTCTGGATCATCTTGGTCATGACGTTGCCCATGGTCTCGATGCCCAGGGACAGCGGGGTCACGTCCAGCAGCAGCACGTCCTTGCGGTCGCCGCTCAGCACCTGGCCCTGGATCGCGGCACCGACGGCCACGGCTTCATCCGGGTTCACGTCCTTGCGCGGCTCCTTGCCGAAGAATTCCTTCACCGTGTCCTGCACCTTGGGCATGCGCGTCATGCCGCCGACCAGGATCACGTCGGAGATCTCGTTCACGCTCAGGCCGGCATCCTTCATGGCGATCTTGCAGGGCTCGATAGAGCGCTGGACCAGGTCTTCCACCAAGGCTTCCAGCTTGGCGCGGGTCAGCTTGATGTTCAGGTGCTTGGGACCGGAGGCATCGGCCGTGATGTAGGGCAGGTTGATGTCGCTAGCCGTGGTGCTGGACAGCTCGATCTTGGCCTTTTCAGCAGCTTCCTTCAGGCGCTGCAGGGCCAGCACGTCCTTGCTCAGGTCAACGCCTTGTTCCTTCTTGAACTCGGTGATGATGTAGTCGATGATGCGCTGGTCGAAGTCCTCGCCGCCCAGGAAGGTGTCGCCGTTGGTAGACAGCACTTCGAACTGCTTCTCGCCGTCAACATCGGCAATCTCGATGATGGAGACGTCGAAGGTACCGCCGCCCAGGTCATATACAGCGATCTTGCGGTCGGCCTTGTCCTGCTTGTCCAGGCCAAAGGCCAGGGCCGCAGCAGTCGGCTCGTTGATGATGCGCTTCACGTCCAGGCCGGCGATGCGGCCAGCGTCCTTGGTGGCCTGGCGCTGGCTGTCGTTGAAGTAGGCCGGCACCGTGATCACGGCTTCGGTTACGGGCTCGCCCAGGTAGTCCTCGGCGGTCTTCTTCATCTTGCGCAGGATTTCGGCGCTGACCTGTTGCGGTGCCAGCTTCTTGCCCTGGGCATCCACCCAGGCATCGCCGTTGTCAGCCGCGACGATGGAGAAAGGCATCATGTCGATGTCTTTCTGCACTTCCTTCTCGGTGAACTTGCGGCCGATCAGGCGCTTGATCGCGAACAGGGTGTTCTTGGGGTTGGTGACAGCCTGGCGCTTGGCCGGTGCGCCAACCAGTACTTCGCCGTCTTCCAGGTAGGCGACGATGGACGGAGTGGTACGCGCGCCTTCGGCGTTCTCGATCACGCGCGTGGTGTTGCCTTCCATGATGGCAACGCAAGAGTTGGTGGTACCCAGGTCAATACCGATGATTTTTCCCATGTTGAATGGCTCCTTGAGGCAATGTGTTTGCAGCGTCCGTCCCGTGTATGCCGGGCTGCGGCGCTGCCGCTTGGTTCAGATATGTGGTTGCAGAAAAGAATTTCAAGGCCGGCGTCGCATGTGCTGCGCTTCCGGCAGGGCGATCAGCTCGGGCTGACCATCACCAGCGCCGGACGCAGCACGCGGTCGGCAATCAGGTAGCCTTTTTGCAGCACGTTGACGATGCTGTTGGGCTCCAGCGTCACGCCTTCGGGGGCGGGGACCACGCTGAGGGCCTGATGGTGGTTGGGGTTGAACTTGTCGCCCTGTGCCGGGGCAATCGCGATCACCTTGTTGCGCTCCAGCGCGCTCAGCAGCTGGCGCAGCGTGGCATCTGTGCCTTCACGCAGCTGCTCGGCGGTGCCGTTCGGGATCGCCAGCGCGGCTTCCAGGCTGTCCAGCACCGGCAGCAGGCTTTCGGCAAAGCTCTCGATACCGAACTTGCGCGCCTTCTGCACCTCGTCGTCGGCACGGCGGCGTGCGTTCTGCACTTCGGCCTGGGCACGCAGGTACTGGTCTTGCAGCTCCTGCACCTGCGCCTGCAGCGCAGCGGTGTCGGTAGCCGCCTGGGCAGCGTCGATGGTGGCTTCGGGGGTGTCGTTCTGGACGTTGTCGGGCTGATGGTCAGGGGTAGTCGTCATGTGATGGGTCCGAAAGGTCAAAACAGGGTGGCAGCCGGGGCTGCGCGTCAGGTTACAAATGGGAGCGGGCCGGAGGATTTCAAGAGCGCTGGTGCAAGCTGCTGTTGTGCTCGGGCAAGTGCTTGTCGATACAGGGAATTCCCCTCATGGAGAGTGGGGGACGGGGTCATGAATTGCGCGAACATGGAGCGCATGAAAATGCGCAGGACTGGCGCATCCCGCGACGCCTGGGCAACCGGGGTCTGGCAAGCACCTTCGGTGGCATACTCGCTGCAATACCTTGTAGGCCATACACCATGAACCAACAAAACCTTGCCGACTTCATCTGGAGCGTGGCAGATGCCGTGCGTGGCGACTTCAAGCAATCCGCGCTGGCCAGCGTTGTCGTTATCAGTTCAGTCAATGGCCTGATCGATGGCCGCACGCGGACGGCCGAGGCCGACATTGCCGTGCTGTTGGGTGAGGTGACGGCATGAGCGAGATGGTAATTTTCGAGGGTGAGGCAGGACAACTTGAGGTGCGTCTGGAAGGAGAGAGCCTTTGGTTGACGCAGGACCAGATGGCCAGCCTTTTCGCGGTGCAGAAGGCTGCCATCTCCAAACACCTGAAAAACATTTATCTCAGCGGCGAACTGATGCGGGAGGCAACTGTTTCCAAAATGGAAATGGTTCGAATCGAAGGGATGCGCCAGGTTATCCGAAACCTGGAACATTTCAATCTGGACGCCGTCATTTCAGTCGGCTACCGGGTCAATTCCGCGCGTGCGACTCGCTTCCGCCAATGGGCCACCCGCGTGCTGCGTGAACACCTGACCCGTGGTTACACCCTCGATCACCAGCGCTTCGAAACCAATGCCCGAGAACTGGAAGCAGCGCTGCATATGGTGCGCAGGCTGGCGGGCAACCCGGAGCTGGGTGCGGATGCCGGACGTGGACTGGCGGATATTGTCAGTCGTTATGCACAGACTTTCCTGCTGCTGCAACGCTACGACGAAGGCTTGCTGGCTGACCCTTTGGTGCAGACCGGCGGCGTACTGCCGACAGTAGAAGAAGCCCGCAAGGCGCTTGCCGGTCTCAAGGCCAGCCTGATGGCGCGTGGCGAAGCCACCGAGCTGTTCGCCCGCGAGCGTAGCGATGGCCTGGCGGCTCTGCTGGGCAATCTGGACCAGAGCGTGTTTGGCGAGCCTGCTTATCCCAGTGTCGAGGCCAAGGCGGCACACCTGCTGTACTTCGTCATCAAGAATCACCCATTTGCCGATGGCAACAAGCGTAGCGGTGCCTACCTGTTCGTCGACTTCCTGCATCGCAACGGCCGTCTGCTGGATGCCGCAGGTCAGCCGGTGATCAATGATATTGGACTGGCCGCGTTGGCGTTGCTGGTCGCAGAGTCTGATCCAGCGCAGAAGGACACCCTGATCCGGCTGATCATGAACATGCTTGCCGGTCCGGCGCAGTCATGAGCTGTACAAGACGCGTGGAGCAGGCAATGAAGACACCCGCAGTCTGTTCCTGTCAGTGGTGTACGAAATGCTGAAACGCGATGGTGGCGCAGACCTGCTGGGAGCAGCCAGGCGCTGAACCTGAAGCCTGTGCAAGAAAAAACCCCGAGCAGACAAGCTGCATCGGGGTTGCAGGAACGGCAGCCTGTCGCCAGGCAGCACCACCAGGATCAGCGCAGATCCAGCAGCTGTACGTCAAACTTCAGCGTCGCGTTCGGCGGGATCACGCCACCGGCTCCGCGGCTGCCGTAGCCCAGCTCGGCCGGAATGATCAGCGTGCGCGAGCCGCCGATCTTCATGCCGGCAACGCCTTCGTCCCAGCCCTTGATGACCATGCCCTGGCCCAGGCCAAAGGCAAACGGCTGGCCGCGGTCCAGGCTGGAGTCGAACTTGGTGCCTTGCTGGCCGTTCTCATAGAGCCAGCCGGTGTAGTGCACCAGCACGTGTTGGCCGGGCTTGGCTTCAGCGCCGTCGCCGATCTGGGTGTCGATGTATTGCAGGCCGCTGGCCGTGGTGATGGTCTGGTTCATCTTGTTGGGATCAGAAGAGGTGGAAAGGGAAGAGGAGGCGGAGGCCGGCGCAGCAGCCGCTGCACTGGCCGCCGCAGCGGGTGCCTTGCTGGCGTTCTGGCTGCAGCCAGCCAGCGCCAGGGCGGACAGCGCGGCTGCGCAGAGCACGCCGCGGGTGGACAGGGTCTTGGCCATCAGTCGTTGCTGCCCAGGAAGGTGCGCAGCTTGTCGCTGCGGGTCGGGTGCTTGAGCTTGCGCAGCGCCTTGTGCTCGATCTGGCGGATACGCTCACGCGTGACGTCGAACTGCTTGCCGACTTCTTCCAGCGTGTGGTCGTTGTCCATCTCGATGCCGAAACGCATGCGCAGCACCTTGGCTTCGCGCGGCGTGAGCGAATCGAGGATGTCCTTCACCACATCGCGCAGGCCGGCCTGCATGGCGGCCTCGATCGGTGCGGTGTTGACGCTGTCCTCGATGAAATCGCCCAGGTGCGAATCGTCGTCGTCGCCGATCGGCGTTTCCATGGAGATCGGCTCCTTGGCGATCTTCATGATCTTGCGGATCTTTTCCTCGGGGATGTCCATCTTCTCGGCCAGGATCGAGGCATCCGGCTCGAAGCCGAATTCCTGCAGGTGCTGGCGCGAGATGCGGTTCATCTTGTTGATGGTCTCGATCATGTGCACCGGGATGCGGATGGTGCGAGCCTGGTCGGCAATACTGCGCGTGATCGCCTGGCGAATCCACCAGGTGGCATAGGTCGAGAACTTGAAGCCGCGACGGAATTCGAACTTGTCCACCGCCTTCATCAGGCCGATGTTGCCTTCCTGGATCAGGTCGAGGAACTGCAGGCCACGGTTGGTGTACTTTTTGGCAATCGAGATCACCAGGCGCAGGTTGGCCTCGATCATCTCCTTCTTGGCATTGCGCGAGAAGCGCTCGCCGTCGATCATGCGCTTGTTGATCGCCTTGAGTTCTTCCAGCGGCACCACGACGCGCGTCTGCAGGTCGATCAGGCGCTGCTGCAGCTCCTGCACCGGCGGGATGTTGCGGCTCAGGGTCTCGCTCCAGGGCTTGCCGGCGGCTGCCTGCTGTTCCACCCACTGCAGGTTGAGCAGATTGTCGGCAAACTCGGCAACGAATTTCTCTTGCGGCATGTGGCACTTGTCCACGATGATCTGGCGCAGCAGGCGCTGGTTCTTGCGCACTTCCTCGACCTGTTCGCGCACGGTATCGCACAGCTTTTCGATGGTCTTGGCGGTGAAGCGGATCGTCATCAGCTTGCTGCTGATTTCCTTCTGCGCCTGCAGGTAGGCGGGCGAGCCGTAGCCGTCCTTTTCGTAGGCGGCCAGCATGGCCTCGAAGCTGGTGCGCATGTCGTCAAAGCGGCGCAGGGCTTCGTTCTTGACCATTTCCATCATCTTGGTCTGGGACTTGGTGCCGCCGTCGTCATCGTCGTCGACCTCGTCTTCGTCCTCTTCGGCCACGTAGTCGTCGTTCTCGTCGGCATCGGCAAAACCGTCCACCACGGTGGTGATCACGACCTTGTCTTCGCGGATCTCCTCGGCCATGGCCAGGATCTCGTCAATGGTGGCAGGGGAGCCGGAAATGGCTTCCATCATGTCCATCATGCCGCCCTCGATGCGCTTGGCGATCTCGATCTCGCCTTCACGCGTGAGCAGCTCGACCGTGCCCATCTCGCGCATGTACATGCGTACCGGGTCGGTGGTGCGGCCGAATTCGTTGTCCACGTTGGACAGCGCGGCTTCGGCTTCTTCCTCGGCCTCTTCCTCGCTGGTGGTGGCGGTGTTGGAGCTGTTCAGCAGCAGGGTGTCGGCATCGGGCGTTTGCTCGTAGACGGAGATGCCCATGTCGATCATCATGGAGATGACGACTTCCAGCGTTTCGGCATCGACCAGCTTGTCGGGCAGGTGGTCGGAAATTTCGGCATTGGTCAGGTAGCCGCGCGTCTTTCCCAGCTTGATCAGCTCCTTCAGGCGCTGGCGGCGGGTCGAGACTTCCTCTTCGGACAGGGCGACTTCGTCCAGGCCGAATTCCTTCATCAGGGCGCGTTCCTTGGCCTTGGACAGCTTCATGCGCAGCGGCTTGACCTTCTCGACCGGTGCAGCGGCAGCATCGGCTGCAGGAGCTTCCTCTTCGGGCTCCTCGTCCACGCCAAATTCGTTTTCGACGTCGGACAGATCGGTATCGTCGTCATCGTCCTTGGCAGCAGGCTTGCGGCCACGGCGGGCCGGCGTCTTGGCGGCGGTGGTGCTGGCGGCAGCGGTGGTGCGGCGGCGCGTGGCCGGCTTCTTAGCCGGTGTGGCCTCTTCAGCCGTAGCGTCTGCGGCAGTCTCGGTGTCAGCAGCAGCCTTGGCTGCGGCGGTGGTGCGGCGCGTGGTGGTGCGCTTGACCGGGGTGGCGGCCTCGTCCGTTGCGGCGGCGGCAGCCGGCTTGGCGGCTACGCGGCGGGTACGGGGAGCTGGCTTGGCTTCGGTGCCGTCAGCGGCAGCCTCGGGAGCAGCGGCTGCAGCAGCCGTGGTGGTCTTGCGCGTGGTGGTGCGACGCACCGCGGGCTTCTTGGCCGGCTCGGTCGCAGGCGTGCTGTTCACGTCCTGTTCGGTATCGGTGGTGGTGCTGGTTTTACTGGTGGCCATAGGCTGAACCCTTCCTTTTGAACTGTTCCGGGCAGGCACCATGCAGGCCATGGTGCGACGCATGCTCGCCATATGGGAACGGAAAAGCCGATTTCCAGTAGAGGAAAACACTTGCCATAAGGAGAGCAACCCCGGAACATCCATGACCTGGCTGCAGGCGGCGTGACCGGGGTTGACATTGGCAAGAGGGAAGGGCGAACATTTGGAGTACAGTCCTTGCGATGGAGGTGGCCGGTTGGGGTGTGTATATCCCTCGGTGGGCCGGGCTCGGAGGTGCTGCTGTCGCGCTTGCCGTGTCGAATCCCTATATTATACAAAATCCCTGAAAAAATTCAAGATAAAAGTCTCAAATAGGCTGACAACGCCGACTTTCTATGCTAGGCAAACCTGACGACATGACCTTCTGGCAACGGCTGTCCCAACTGGTGCGCACCGAGTGGTACCACCTGACCGACTTCAAGCACAGCGACCGTCCCTGGCAGCTGCCGTTTGCGGCGGCGCTGGCCAGCGGTCTGCCGCTGGCGGTAGGGGCCTGGTTCGGCCATGTGCAGTACGGCGTGCTGTCCTCGCTCGGCGGCCTGGTGTTCCTCTATATCGCCAACCTGCCACTGGCGCAGCGCATGGTGGTGCTGATGGTGTGCGCCTTCGCCATGGCTGCCAGCTTTGGCCTGGCGCAAATGGGCAGCGCGCTGCATCCGCTGGCAACGCCAGTGGTGCTGACCTTTCTCACGCTGCTGGTCGGCATGGTGACGCGTTTCTACCGCCTGCCGCCACCGGGCAGCTTCTTCTTCATCATGGTGGCGTCGATTGGTGCCTACCTGCCGGTGAACGTGGAACTGATTCCCTTGCGCGTCGGCCTGGTGTTCATGGGCAGCATGCTGGCGCTGCTGATGGCCTTTTTCTACAGCTTGTGGATGATGCCGCGCCTGCCACCCCCGCAGCCAGCTCCTTCGCCCCATTACGATTTCCAGTACGTGGTCTATGACTCGGTGCTGATTGCCGTGTTCGTTGGCCTGGCGTTGGTGGTAGCCGAACTGATGGGCCTGCGCTCGGCCTACTGGGCACCGGTGAGTTGCATCGCCATCATGCAGAACGTGACCATGCGCGCGGTCTGGAACAAGCAGGTGCACCGCATCCTGGGGACGGCTGCCGGCATGGTGCTGACTTGGCTGTTGCTGACGTTGCAGCTGAATCCCTGGAGCCTGTTCCTGATCCTGACGACGCTGAGCTTCATCATCGAGATGCTGGTGGTGCGCCACTACGGGCTGGCGGTGATCTTCATCACACCCTTGACGATCCTGCTGGCCGAGGCTGGCGCCAACATGCAGCTGCCGCCAGACGTGATCATCCAGGCGCGCCTGATCGATATCGTGGTCGGCAGCGTGATCGGCGTGGTGGGTGGCGTCTTCCTGCACAATCTGACGCTGCGCGAGTGGGTCAGCCGGCACCTGTTCCGCCGGCCGATGCCGCCGACGCAGCGGCATCAGGCCTGAGCGACAGGCGCTTCAGCTGACCAGTTCGAAGTCGATGTGGCCGCGTTCCACATCGGTGGACAGCAGTTTCACGCGCACGCGCTTGCCCACGTGCACCGAGTCGCCACGGCGCACGTTGAGCTTGCCTTCGGCCGGCGGCTGGAAAATGCGCACCCAGTTGTTGCCCTTGGACACGCCGGTGACGATGCCATCAAACTCCTTGCCGATATGCGCTTCCAGGATCAGCGCTGCTTCGGACTTGTGGATCTGGCGCTCTACCTTGTTTGAGGCGTCTTCCTGGCGCGTGCAGTGCTCGGCCAGGCGGGCCAGTTCGTCGTCGGAGTAGGGAGCGGGCAGATTCTTGAGCGCGGCCTTGAGCAGGCGCGCCGTGATCAGGTCGGGGAAGCGGCGATTCGGCGCGGTGGAGTGCGAGTAGTCGCGTACTGCCAGGCCAAAGTGGCCGGTGCTGTTGCCGCCCGGGGTTTCGAGCGCGTATTCGCCGGCACCCATCAGCTTGATGATGGTCAGCGACAGGTCCGGGAAACGGTCCGGATCGCGGGCACGCTGCTTCGCCAGAAAGGCCTCCAGTGCTGGGCCGTCCGGTTCCGGTGGCAGGTCGGTGCCGAGGCGGGCTGCTTCCGTCACGATGCGCTGCCAGCGCTCCGGCGAGCGCACCACGCGGCGCAGCGAGCTGCGGCCCTGTTGCGCCAGAAAGCGTGCCGCCACGCCATTGGTGGCGATCATGAATTCCTGGATCAGCTGGCGCGCGCGGTTCTGTTCCTGTTCGGTGATCTTGACCAGCTTGCCGTCCTTGAACACCGCCTTGGGCTGGAAGGTCTGGAATTCGAGCGCACCGTTTTCAATACGGCGGTCGCGCAACTGTTGCGCGACCGCATCCTGTGTGCGCAGCTGGACGTCCATGCCAGGCACGGCTGCGGCTGCCTCGGGTAGCGGCCCCTTGCCGACGATCCAGTCGCTGACGGCGTCATAGGCCAGCTTGGCGTGGTTATGCACCCAGGCGCGGTAGACGGTGGCGCTGCCCAGCGTGCCATCGGGCTGGAATACCATGTCGGTCACCATGGCGAGCCGGTCTTCCTGCGGGTTCAGTGAGGTCAGCCCGGTGGATAGCTTTTCGGGCAGCATCGGAAAGATGATGGCCGAGGTATAGACCGAGGTGGTGTTGTGCGCCGCATGCTGGTCCACCGGCGTGTTCTGGCGCACCAGCGCATCGACATCGGCAATGCCGACCAGGATGCGCACGCTGCCATCATCCAGCGGCTCGCTGGCAGTGATTTGGTCCAGATCGCGAGAATCGTCGTTGTCGATGGAGCACCAGAGTAGGGCGCGCAGGTCACGCACCTCGCCGGCATGCGGTTCACCGGGCTGGTCCATGGCGGCCGTCTGTTCCCTGGCAGCCGAGGAAAAATCCGGCCACAGGCCGCGTTCGCGCATGGCGGTACGCGCCAGTTCAATCAGTTCCTGTTGTTGGGAATAGCTGGGGGTCATGCGGGGCTCCAGTGCGGGATCAGGCGGGCAGGGTTTCCAGTGGCAGGTCGTGCTGGCGTGCCAGCTCGCCCAGTTCGGCGCGCGTCTTGCCGGCCAGCCACTGGCCGATGATGCCGGCGGTCTCCTCGCGCAGCATCAGGTCGGGCTCGGAGGCGTCCAGTCCGCCAATCAGCTGGCACAGGCGCTGGTAGAACACCGGCTCCAGCGCCGCCAGTGCCACGCGGCCATCCTGACAGGCATAGACGCGGTAGCCGACGTGCTGGCCGCCGAGTTGCGTATCAGGGCCGAGCATGGCGTAGCGCGTGCGCGGAATCGCCAGAAAGGACACCGCCTGGCTCAGACCGACTTCGCGTACCGTGCCGCAGCCGTGCTCCTGGCGATGCAGACAGCAGCCGAGCACGGCTTCGGTCGCCATGAGCGCGCCGGACATGTCGGCAAACAGGGTGGGGGGCATGTGCAGGCCGTTGACCAGATCGTTCTGCGCCTGGTAGGTCAGGTCGTGGCCGGCCTCATCAGGATCGTCAAGGTTGCCGTAGATGGCCACTAGCGAGAGCTGCGGGTAGCGCGGGTGCAGCGTGTCCCAGTCGACGCCGAGCTTGAGCATGGCGCTCTTGCGGAAAGAGGTCAGCAGCACATCGGTGCGCGCCAGTTCTTCGTGCAACGTGGCCTGGCCCTCGGGGGTCTTGAGGTTGGCCTGCAGGGTACGGATGCCCTGGTGCAGGTCTTCGTAGCCCTTGGGCGTGTAGGCCAGCATCGGATCACTGCTGCGCTGCCCGGGTGCGGCCAGCGGTTCCAGCTTGCTGCAGACGGCTCCCAGATCGGCACAGCGTTGCAGTGCGGCCGGGCCGGGAAGATTCAGTGCCAGGCTGAGGATGCGGATCCCGTCAAGCGGACGAAAGCTGGGCTGCATGGGCAAGTCTCCTGTAGTTCCTGTAGTCATAGCGATGCTCGGATCGTTCATGCCACTATAGCGGCTGCCGGTCGCCTGTCCGGGGCGCGTGGGGCATCTTGCAGAAATAAGCGGTAACGGTGCTGCAAGACCTTGCCAGACCCGCTATAATCTCGTGTTTCGGAGCATAGCGCAGTCTGGTAGCGCATCTGGTTTGGGACCAGAGGGTCGGGAGTTCGAATCTCTCTGCTCCGACCATATTCCAGGGATTGGCGCCAGCCGATCCTTTTTTTGTATCTGCGCGCCATTGCGCGCCCGGTACAATCGCCAGCCATGACTGCCCGTAGCTCAACTGGATAGAGCAGCTGCCTTCTAAGCAGCAGGTCGGGGGTTCGAGTCCCTCCGGGCAGGCCAGTCACTCCGCTGCGGCCAGCACGAAGGCCGGTATCCCTGCACGGAATTGATGCTGCACTGCACACAAGCGCGCATTTGGGGAATAATATTCAGTTGGAGGAGGCATTCCGGTGTCATCCCGCCCACCTGAAAGTCCCATCATGACCAGCTTCATCTCCCTGTTTTTCTCCACCCCGCGCCGCACCCTGTTGTGGATGGCTGCCGTCATCGTCGGCATGCTGGGCTTTGGCATGTACCTGCAATACGGCCTGGGCCTGACGCCGTGCCCGATGTGCATCGTGCAGCGCTACGCCTATATCGTGGTGCTGATCCTGGCACTGCTGGGGGCTGCGCTGGGCAAGTGCAAGGCACCGATAGCGGCCATGGGCCTGATCCTGCCGGTGGCGCTGTTTGGCGCCTTTACCGCCGCGCGCCAGTCCTGGCTGCAGTGGTATCCGCCCGAGTTCTACAGCTGCGGCCGTGACTTCTACGGCATGATCGAGCAGCTGCCGCTGAGCCAGGCGCTGCCGCGTATCTTTGCCGGCAGCGGTGACTGTACGGCGGTGGACTGGACTTTCCTGGGTGGCACGATTGCCAACTGGTCTTTCGTCGGCTTTGCCGCGATTGCGCTGGTCTGCCTGGGCTGGTTCTGGGCCATCCTGCGCCGTCGTCGCTGACAGTCCGCAAGCCATGGCACAGACGCGCGAGATACGCGCCCAGATCACCAATATCAACAAGACTCGCAAGATCACGCGCGCCATGGAGCGCATGGCGTTTGCGCGACTGGCGCAGGCGCGCAAGCGCGCCGAGAGCATTCGCCCGTATGGCCGCATCCTGCGCAAGATGATGGCACGCTTCGTGCACGTGGGTGGCGACTACCAGCCGGCGCTGATGGCGCAGCGCGAGCCGGCCAGGCGGGTTGGCCTGATCGTCGTCACGACGGATCGCGGCATGTGCGGTCCGCTCAACACCCGCCTGCTGCAGGAGGTGGTGCAGCAGCTGGAGCGCTGGCAGCAGGACGGACGGGAGTGCAGCCTGACCATCATTGGCCAGCGTGGTCTGGCCACGCTGAAACGCTGTGGCTGCAAGGTGGTCGCCCATGCCTCGGCCGGCAGCGAATTCGAGGCCTCGGAAGATCTGCTTGGCACCATGTCGGTACCAATCCTGCAGTTCCTGCAGGGCGAGATCGACGAGCTCTATGTGGCGACGAACCGTTTCGTCAACGTGCTGAGCTACCAGCCACTGCTGTCACGCTTTCTGCCACTGGGCAATCCGCTGGCAGGCGTGCCGGAGCACCTGCAGCTGTCGCTGCACCGCCATGCGCTGCATGACAGCGTGGACTATATCTACGAGCCCGGCGAGCAGGAGGTGGTTGATGCCTTGCTGCTACGCTACGTCGAGACCATCATCTACCAGGCCGTAGCCGAAAACGCCGCCTGCGAACAGGCCGCGCGCATGACGGCCATGAAGTCCGCTTCCGAAAACGCCGACCAGCGCGTGGAAGAACTGACCCTGCAATACCACAAGGCCCGACAGGAAGCGATCACGCGCGAGCTGATCGAGATCGTGGCCGGAGCGGCAGCCATTGATGAACGCTGAATCCCTTGTCCATCCTCCTGGCCATCGCGGCCTGCCCAAGCACCTGCACCTGGAAGTGGGCACGGTGAGCGAGCTGCTGTTCAGCGGCGTCGTGCACGAGGTCAACCTGCCCGGGGCGGCCGGTGGCATGGGCGTGTTGGCCGGCCACGTGCCGGTGCTGACCACCTTGCGCGCCGGAACACTGAGTTACCGCGTCACGCCCGATGCCGAACCGGCCGGCATGTATGTCATTGGTGGCCTGGCCGAAATCGGGCCGGGTTATGTGCATGTGCTGGCCGATCACGCCGTGCGTTCGGAAGAGGCCGATGCCGTGCGCCGCGCCGAGGCCTTGCACCGTGCGGAAGTCCAGCGCATCCCGGAACCGCGCCAGGCCGATTTCAAGGGTATCAAGGCCTCGCTCGACCAGGAGCTGCTGCGCTTCTTCCAGATGGTGCTGTTCGGGCGCGATCCCTGATCCCGCACACATGAAAAAGGGCTGGCCCGCAGACCAGCCCCTGTCGCTGCCATCAGCGCCGCAGTGTTTAACGGCGGCTCATCAGGTCAAACGCGTGGCGGAACTCACCCATCGGGTGCTCGCCATGCTCGTAGATGCTGTTGGCGCGGCCGACCAGCAGGCTGTCCAGCGTACCGATGCTGTCGGTGTCCTTGTTATCATACGGCACGCGGTTCAGCACGTAGCGCATCGCGTTCAGGCGGGCGCGCTTCTTGTCGTCCGACTTGATCACGGTCCAGGGTGCATCCACGGTGTCGGTCTCGAAGAACATGGCTTCCTTGGCGCGCGTGTAATCGTCCCACTTGTCCAGGCTTGCCTTGTCGATTGGGGACAGTTTCCACTGCTTGAGCGGGTGCAGTTCACGTTCCTTGAAGCGGCGGCGCTGCTCGTCGCGGCTGACCGAGAACCAGAACTTGACCAGATAGATGCCGCTGCGCGTCAGCATGCGCTCGAACAGCGGTGCCTGCAGCATGAATTCGCGGTACTCGTCTTCGGTGCAGAAGCCCATCACGCGCTCGACGCCGGCGCGGTTGTACCAGGAACGGTCAAAAAGCACGATCTCGCCATGCGTCGGCATGTGCTTGACGTAGCGCTGGAAGTACCACTGGCCTTTTTCTTCCTCGGTCGGCTTTTCCAGGGCGACCACGCGCGCGCCGCGCGGGTTCAGGTGCTCCATGAAACGGCGGATAGTGCCACCCTTGCCGGCAGCATCGCGACCCTCGAACACGATCATCACGCGGGCGCCGGTTTCCTTGACCCATGCCTGCAGCTTGAGCAGCTCTACCTGAAGCGTGTATTTCTGCTTCTCGTAGCTCTTGCGGCTCATCAGGTTCTTGTATGGGTAGCCCCCCTTGCGCCAGTTCGGCGACAGCTCTTCGTCGCTGATGGCGCGCTGTGCGGCGTGCGAGGGCGTGGCCAGCATCAGGCGCAAGGCGTCCAGTTCGTCCTTGGAGGCGCGGCTCATCAGCGTCTTCATGGCCTCGACCTTGTCTTCGGCCTTTTCCAGGATCTGTTCGATGGCGACTTCGCGACGTGTCAGCGCGGTCATCTCGGCATCGCGGGCGGCCACCTTGGGAATATTCTCGGGCGATGTCTTGCCGAGGATCACGTCACCCGATCGGGCGAGGCGGGGTTTTTCGGGGGCAGGGGTGCGGCGTGTGACCATCAACGGCTCCTTCTTGATGCTGTGTTAAACCCAAAGAAGAATTTTAAATTCCCGACCCCGAAAATGCATCACAATTTTTTCACTAAAACCTGACTTCTTCGGTCCCAGTTGTACTTGCGCTTGCGTGCTTCAGGCAGCCAGTTCGGGTCCATGACCTGAAAACCGCGCTTGATGAACCAGTGCATGGTGCGCGTGGTGAGCACGAAGATGCTCTTCAGGCCCTGGGCACGTGCGCGCTGCTCGATGCGGCGCAGCAGCTTGTCGCCATCGCCCTGGCCCTGCACCTGTGGGCTGACGGTGACCGAGGCCATTTCGGCAGTGCCATCTTCGGGGTAGGGGTAGAGCGCGGCACAGCCAAAGATCACGCCATCGTGCTCGATGATGGTGTAGAGGTGGGCATCACGCTCGATCTCGTGGCGCTGGCGCTTGACCAGGGTGCCGTCCTGCTCGAACGGCTCGATCAGCTGCAGGATGCCGCCCACGTCCTCGATCGTGGCCTCGCGCAGGCTTTCGAGCTTTTCGTCCACCACCATGCTGCCGATACCGTCGTGGGTGTAGATTTCCAGCAGCACCGAACCATCGACCTTGTAGGGCACGATGTGGCTGCGCTCCACACCGTTCTTGCAGGCCTTGATGCAGTGGCGCAGGTAGAAGCCCTTGTCGGTTGGTTTCTCCGGCGGTGGCAGCTGGGCCATCAGCGATTCGGCATAGGGCAGCGAAAGTTCGGTATCGATCGGGTTGTCGTCGCCTGGCGGATCAAACGGACGCTGGCGGATGCCGCCGTTTTCGGTCAGGAACAGCAGCTTGTCGGCGTGCAGCTCGCTGGCCACTTCGGTGGCGACATCTTCCATGGTCAGGTTGAAGGCCTCGCCGGTGGGTGAGAAACCCAGCGGTGACAGCAGCACCAGCGCATTCTGGTCCAGCATGGACTGGATCGCGCTGGCATCAATCTTGCGCACCTGGCCCGAGTGCAGGTAGTCCACGCCATCGACGATCCCGACCGGGCGCGCGGTCAGGAAGTTGCCGGAAATCACGCGTACCGTGGCACCGGCCATCGGCGTGTTGGGCAGACCCTGGCTGAAGGCGGCCTCAACCTCGTAGCGCAGTTGGCCGGCAGCCTCGAGCGCGCAGTCCAGCGCGATTTCATCGGTGATGCGCAAGCCCTTGTAGTAGCGCGGCTCCTGGCCCTTGGCGCGCAGCTGCTCGTTCACCTGCGGGCGGAAGCCATGCACCATCACGATATGCACGCCCATGCTCTTGATCAGGGCCAGGTCCTGCACGATGCTGGGCAGCTTGCCGGCGGCAATCGCCTCGCCGGGTACGCCCAGCACCAGGGTCTTGTCGCGGTGCATGTGGATGTACGGCGCCACCGAGCGGAACCAGGGGACAAAGGTGAAATTGAAAACGCTGGACATGGAACGATATGGGAGGATGGTGACAGGCGTGCCAAGTGACGCCCGCCGGCAATGCTGGGATAATCCCGCATTTTCCGATACTTTGCTTCAGATCAGGACTTTACTTGTCAGATAAATCCCCCTTGCGTATCCAGTTCCCGGAATCGCTGCCGGTTTCCAGCCGCCGCGACGAGATCATGGCGGCGATGCAACGCCACCAGGTCATCATCGTCTGTGGTGAAACCGGTTCCGGCAAGACCACGCAACTGCCCAAGATTGCACTGGCGCTGGGACGCGGTGCCTGCAACGCCCAGCCGGGCCAGCGGCCGCGCCTGATCGGCCACACGCAGCCGCGCCGGATCGCTGCCAGCAGCGTGGCCAAGCGCATTGCCGAGGAACTGCAGACGCCGCTGGGCGAGGTGGTGGGCTACAAGGTGCGCTTTGCCGACCGGCTGCAGAAGGGCGCTTCGGTCAAGCTCATGACGGACGGTATCCTGCTGGCCGAGACACAGAGCGATCCGCTGCTCAAGGCCTACGACACGCTGATCATCGACGAGGCACATGAGCGCAGCCTGAATATCGACTTCCTGCTGGGCTATCTGAAGGAGATCCTGCCGCGCCGGCCGGATCTGAAGGTGATCGTCACCTCGGCCACGATCGATGCCGACCGCTTTGCGCAACACTTTGCCTCGGCCAAGGGCCCGGCACCGGTGCTGATGGTATCGGGCCGGCTGTTTCCGGTGGAAATGCGCTACCGCCCGTTCGAGGAAACGCGCGATACCGACCTGAATACGGCGATTGCCGATGCCGTGGACGAGCTCTGGCGCACGCCGCAGGATGCCGGAGACATTCTGGTGTTCCTGCCCGGCGAACGCGAGATCCGTGAGGCCGCCGACCATCTGCGCAAGCACTTGAGCCACAGCCCGGTACTGCGCAACACTGAGGTGCTGCCGCTGTTTGCGCGCCTGAGCCAGGCCGAGCAGGACCGCGTGTTCGACAATCACAAGGGCCGTCGCATCGTGCTGGCCACCAACGTGGCAGAAACCTCGCTGACAGTGCCTGGCATCCGTTACGTGATCGATTCCGGCACCGCGCGCGTCAAGCGCTACAGCTATCGCAACAAGGTGGAACAGCTGCTGGTGGAACCGGTCAGCCAGGCAGCAGCGAACCAGCGTGCCGGCCGTTGCGGCCGTGTCGCCAACGGCATCTGCATCCGCCTGTACGACGAGAAAGACTTCAACAGCCGCCAGCCGTTTACCGATCCGGAAATCCTGCGTTCCTCATTGGCGGGCGTGATCCTGCGCATGCAGGCGCTGCATCTGGGCGATGTGGAGAACTTTCCGTTCCTGGAAGCGCCGCGCCCCAAGGCGATTAGCGATGGCTACCAGCTGCTCAACGAGTTGGGCGCGGTTGATGACGACAAGCAGCTGACGCGCATCGGCCAGGCGCTGGCACGGCTACCGCTGGACCCGCGTGTGGGCCGCATCCTGCTGGAGGCGCAGCAGCGCGGCGCGCTGAACGAGGCGCTGGTGATTGCCTCGGCGCTCAGCGTGCAGGACGTGCGCGACCGGCCGCTGGAGCAGCAGGCCCAGGCCGATCAGCAGCATGCCAAGTTCGATGACGAGCGCAGCGAATTCGTCAGCACGCTGAAATTGTGGCAGTGGCTGCACGACGTGCGCGGTGGCCACTCCAGCCTGGGCTCGGCGCGCAGCCAGCAGCGCGAGGCTGGGCCCAAGCCGACTTCGCAGGCCGTGTTGCCGGTGGCGCAGCGCAGCCAGGGCAGGGCAGATCCGGCTCCGACTGAGCCAGCAGTTGCAGCACAGCCGGTGCACAAGCTCAGCAACCGCCAGTACGAAACCCTGTTGCGGCAGAACTTCATCAATGTGCGCCGTGTACGCGAATGGCGCGATACCCACAGCCAGCTGCTGACGGTGGCGTCGGAGCAGAGCTGGAAACCCAAGCCACAGCCGGCCAGCTACGAGCAGCTGCACAAGAGCATGCTGGCAGGCCTGCTGGGCAACGTCGGGTGCAAGAATGACGAGGAAGACTGGTACCTGGGTGCACGCGGCATCAAGTTTTTCCGCCATCCCGGCGCACGCCTGCGCAAGCGCCCGGGCCGCTGGGTCGTATGTGCCGAACTGATGGAAACCGGCCGCCTCTATGGCCGCACCATGGCGACCATCGAGCCGCAGTGGCTGGAAGAGGTCGGGGCGCACCTGCTGCGCCGCCAGCTGCTCGATCCGCACTGGGAGAAAAAGGCGAGCAAGGTGGTGGCGCTGGAACGTGCCACGCTCTACGGCATCGTGCTCTACAACAACCGCCGCGTCGATTACGACAAGCTCGATCCCGAACATGCGCGTGACATCTTCATCCGCCAGGCGCTGGTCGAGGACGATTGGGAGAGCAAGCTGCCGTTCCTGGCCGCGAATCGCAAGATGGTGCGCCAGGTGGAAGATCTGGAGCACAAGTCACGCCGCCAGGACGTGCTGGTGGACGACGAACTGATCTACGCCTTCTATGACGCGCAGATCCCGCGCGACATCTGCAATGCGCACCAGCTGGAAAAGTGGTTCCGCGAGGCCAGCCGCCAGCAGCCGAAACTGCTGCAGATCAGCAAGGACGAGCTGATGCGGCACGAGGCCGCCGGCATCACCACCGACCAGTTCCCGCGCACCATCCGCCTGGGCGGCGTCGATTGCCGCGCCAGTTACCTGCACCAACCCGGCGATGCGCGTGATGGCGTCACCGTTGACATCCCGTTGTTTGCCCTGAACCAGGTCGATGAGGAGCGCGGGCCCTGGCTGGTACCCGGCCTGCTCAAGGAAAAGATCCAGGCCCTGCTCAAGAGCCTTCCGCAGCGTCCACGCAGCCGTTTTGTGCCGCTACCCGACAGCGCGCGCAAGCTGGCCGAGCAGCTCCAGCAGGATCCCGGCTTTGGCAAGGGCAGCCTGGCCGATGTGCTGCTGCAGCGCGCGCGCGAGCACACCGGACTGGATATCAAGCTGGCCGATTTCAAGCGGGACATGGTGCCGGTGCATTTGTTCATGAACTACCGCGTGGTAGATGAACATGGCCGCCAGCTTGGCATGGGCCGCAATCTGGGTGCGCTCAAGGCCGAACTCGGGAGCCAGGCGCGCGGCGCCTTCCAGGCTCTGGCGGTGCTGAAAACCGCGGTGCGCAAGGAAGAGCCTGCCGAACTTCCCGCTGCCACGGCAGACGTAAGCACCGCAAAGGCAGCGGTAGCCACGGCCGCCAGCAGCGATCTGGTCGAAGACCAGCGCTACACCAGCTGGGACTTCGGCGAACTGCCCGAGATCATGGAACTGCGCCGCGGCCGACAGACGCTGATCGGCTTTCCGGCGCTGATCGATGCCGGTGATGCCGTGACCATCGAGCTGTTCGATGAACCCGAACGCGCACAAGCCAGTCATCGGATAGGGCTACGCAGGCTGTTTGCGCTGCAGGTACGCGATACCCTCAAGTATCTGCAGAAGAACCTGCCGGATTTCCAGAAGATGGCGACTGCCTACATGCAGCTGGGGACGGCGGAAGAATTGCGACAGCAGATCCTGGATCTGGCGGTGGACCGCGCCTTCCTGCTCGACCCCTTGCCCACCGATGCCGACAGCTTCCGCCAGCGCGTGGAAGAGGGCAAGAGCCGGCTCAGCCTGATCGCGCAGGAAGTTGCGCGCCAGGCTGCCATTGTGCTGGCCGAGTTTGACAGCGCACGGCGCAAGCTCAAGGACACGCGCAACCAGCCCGAGGCGACGGCCGACATCACGCAACAGTTGCAGAAACTGGTCGGCCCGCGCTTTCTGGCCGAAACGCCCTGGACCCAGCTGCAATTCCTCCCACGCTACCTCAAGGCGATCACACTGCGGCTGGACAAGCTGCGCACTGACAGCGCGCGCGATGCACAGAAGCTGGCCGAGCTGAAACCGCTGGAACAGCGTTACTGGCGCCTGCTGGCCGAGCGCAAGGGACAGCAGGACAGTCGCATGCTGGAATTCCGCTGGCTGCTGGAAGAATTGCGCGTCAGCTTTTTTGCCCAGGAGCTGCGCACGCCGCAACCGGTCAGCGTCAAACGGCTGGAAAAAGTCTGGCTGCAGCTGATCCATTGACCTGTATCAGATAACCCCAATGCCAGCACGTTCAACGGGTTTCCCCGTAAGGGGTAGCGCGCTATACTGCAAGAGAAATCAATTTGTAACCTATTGAGAGGTAAGACACATGATGCAACGTACCGTTGGAATTCTGACTCTGGTGGCTGCGGCTGCCGCCCTGGTGGCCTGTGGCGACAAGCAGGCTACGCCTACTGCAGCACAAAACGCAGCATCCGAAGCGGTTACTTCCGCGCAAGTGGCTGCATCTGCAGCTACCGACGCTGCATCCGCTGCCGTGGCAACGGCATCTGCTGCCGCAGAAGCCGCTTCTGCAGTCGTGAATGATGCTGCCAGCGCTGCTGGTGCTGCCGCCAGCGCAGCCGGCGATGCCGCCAACAAGGCCGCAGCTGCCACCACTGCAGCTGCTGCTGCCGTGACCAAGGCTGCGCCTGCCGCAGGTGGCAGTGTCGATCTGGCCGCTGGTGAAAAGCTGTACAAGTCGGCCTGCTTCGTCTGCCACGACGCCGGTATTGCCGGTGCACCCAAGCTGGGTAACAAGGAAGAGTGGGCTCCGCGTCTGGCCCAGGGCAATGACACCCTGATCAAGCACTCCATCGATGGCTACACCGGCCTGACCGGCGTGATGCCGCCGCGTGGTGCTTCCACTGCCAGCGACGAAGAACTGGCCAATGCGGTGCATTTCATGGTCAGCAAGGTGCAGTAATAGCCAACTGTTGCACACAGCCCGTCTTTTTTATACGACAGGCTGGTGTCAGCATTGACTAATGCAGTAAATTAGAAAGATCCTGTGGGCAATCCAGCCTGCAGGGTCTTTTTTATTTCCGGATGAGGATCAGATCATGAACTTCCAACGCTCCATGCTGGCTGTGGCTATCGCTGCTGCCGTGTCCCTGGCCGCTTGCGGCAAGAAAGAAGAAGCCAAGGTCGAGAAGGCCCAGGACCAGGCTGCAGCCGCTGCCGGCCTGGCCGCTTCTGCGACCGTCAACGCTGCTTCCGCAGCTGCCGAATCCGCTGCCAGCGCTGTTGGCAAGGCGGTTGACGCTGCCAAGGGCGCTGCTGCTGCTACCACCGATGCCGCCAAGGATGCTGCTGCTGCAACCAAGGACGCTGCCCAGGACGCCGCTGCTGCTACCAAGGAAGCTGCCAACGACGCCCTGAAGAAGGCCGAGGAAGCCGCCCAGAAGGCCCAGGCAGCTGCCAGCAACTAAGCTGTAGCTCCAGCCAGGACAGGCAGGCCGCTCGTTGGCAGCCTGTCTGCCACAAACCCCATCGTCCTCACGGAGATGGGGTTTGTCATTTTCGGGTATCAGAGTCGTGCCAGCCGTTCCAGGGCCTGCCGCAGGGTGTCATCCTGCTTGGCAAAACAGAAGCGGATGGTCTGCCGCTCCACCGGCTGGCCGTAGAAGGCCGACAGCGGAATCGCCGCCACGCCGATCTCGCGGGTCAGCCATTCACAGAAAGCCGCTTCACCCAGATCACGTTCCGGCAGGGCGATATCGGCATAGCTGACACACTGGAAATAGGTGCCCTGGCAGGGCAGCAGGCGCAAGCGCGTCTGCTGCAGGCCGGTGGCAAACAGGTCACGCTTGCGCTGGTAGAACGCCGGCAGTTGCAGATATGGTGCCGGATCCTGCAGATAGCGTGCCAGGCCATGCTGCATCGGCGTGTTGACCGTGAACACGTTAAACTGGTGGATCTTGCGGAACTCTGCCATTAGCGCTGCCGGTGCCGAGACATGGCCGACTTTCCAGCCGGTGACGTGGAAGGTCTTGCCAAAGCTGCTGACGACGATGCTGCGCGCTGCCAGTGCCGGGTAGCGCGACGCGCTGGCATGTGGCTGGCCGTCAAACACCATATGCTCATAGACCTCGTCGCTGATGACGATGATGTCGGTGCCATGCAGCAACTCCTGCAGGCGCAGCATGTCGGCATCGCTCCAGACCGTGCCGCTCGGGTTGTGCGGCGTGTTGATCATGATGGCGCGTGTGCGCGGCGTGATGGCGGCGGCGATGCGATCGAAATCGGGAGCATGGCTGTGCGGATCCAGGCTGACCGGCACCGGTACCGCGTTGGCCATGCGGATGCCCGGCACATAGCTGTCGTAGCAGGGTTCCAGCACGATCACTTCATCGCCGGGCTGGGTGATGGCGAGCAGGGCGGTCAGCAGCGCCTGGGTAGCGCCTGCGGTGACGGTGATTTCGCTCTGGGCATCGTAACGGTGGCCGTAAAGTGCCTCGACCTTGGCGGCAATCGCTTCACGCAAGGCCGGAATGCCGGGCATGGGCGGGTACTGGTTGTGGCCTTGCTGCATCGCCTGGGTCACGCCTTCCAGCAACGCCGTGTCACAGCCAAAATCCGGAAAACCCTGGCCCAGGTTCACCGCCTGGTGCTGCAGCGCCAGCGCCGACATGACGGAAAAAATCGTCGTGCCGCTGTCGGGCAGGCGCGACGGAATGCTTGGTGTCGGGTGCATGCGTCTGTTCCTTACAGTGCGTAGTCTTCGTATTGGCCGGTCATGGCCTTCATCACCAGCTTGCGCGGCAGGCGATCACTCAGTAGTTCGGCAAACTCGTAGACGTAGTTGCGCAGGTAGATGCCGCGCTTGAAGGCCACACGCGTCACGTTGCTGCCAAACAGGTGACCCATCGGCCGGTAGACCAGGCCCGGCTTGTTGTCTTCGGCTACCGCCATTTCGGCGATGATGCCGATGCCCAGGCCATGCAGCACATAGGTGCTGATGACGTCGGAATCGATCGCTTCCAGCACGACTTCGGGTGTCAGGTGACGCTGGGCAAAGGCCTGGTCGATGCGGGTACGGCCGGTGAACGAGGGGTGGTAGGTGATCAGCGGGTGCTCGGCCAGCATTTCGAGCGTGATGCGCTCCTGCTGCGCCAGTGGATGTGCTTCCGGGATTACCAGCACGTGCTGCCAGTCGTAGCAGGGCAGGGTGACCAGATCGGCATAATCAGCCAGCGATTCGGTGGCCACGCCGATTTCGGCGGTTTCGTCCAGCAGCATGCGCGCGACCTGGTCCGGCGTGCCCTGATGCAGGCTGATCTGTACCTTGGGGTAGAGGCCGCGCAGCCGTGCCACGCGTTCCGGCAGCACATAGCGTGCCTGGGTATGGGTGGCGGCAATGCTGAAGCGGCCGCTGTCCTGGATGCTGAATTCCTCGCCGATGCGCTTGAGGTTGGCGACTTCACGCAGGATGATCTGGATGCTTTCCAGGATGTGCTGGCCCGGTTCGGTGACCTGTTTCAGGCGCTTGCCGTGACGCGCAAAAATATCGACGCCGAGCTCTTCTTCCAGTTCGATGATGGCCTTGGACACACCGGGCTGGGAGGTGTGCAAGGCTTTGGCGGTCTCGGTGAGGTTGAGGTTGCGGCGCACCGCCTCCTGGACAAAGCGGAATTGATGCAGATTCATGATGCTTCAAGCATGAAGTAGTTGTTTTTAATTCCCAGGGATTATAAGCGGCGGCAGACTTACGTGCAGGCAAGAAAAAAACCCATTGCCGTGAAAGCAATGGGTTTGGGTGTGGTCGGAGTAAAAGGATTCGAACCTTCGACCTTCTCGTCCCGAACGAGACGCGCTACCAGGCTGCGCTATACTCCGAAGACAGAAATTATAACCCAAAAAATGCGTGTCTTGAAGTGATTCTGCATTTTCCGGAAATTTCCTCAGGCCTGACCCAGATCCTGCAGGATTTCTGCACTCAGCCAATCGGCAAAGCTGTTGCGTTGCCCGATGCCAGCCTGCAAGTGTAACTGCAAATCGGGCTGTTGCTGCTGCAGTTCACGGATCAGGGCAGGCAAATCTTCCAGCAGATGGTTGCCCTTGCCCAGAAACAGCGGAATCACGTGCAGCCGGGTCACGCCATGCTGCTCTACCAACAGGCGCACGGCCTGCTCCAGATCGGGCTGTTGCAGCTCCAGGTAGGCGCGCTGGATGTGTAGGCCGGCATCCTGCTGCCGCAGCCGCTGTTCCAGTTCATGAATCGTGGCATCCCAGCCCGGGCGACGTGAACCGTGCGCAAACAGGATCACGCCGGCTTGTGCGGCCGCCGGGCTCATCGGTTGCGCACCAGCCAGGTGAAGGCGCCCAGCGAGATCGCGGTGTAGATCAGGCTGGGTGTCAGCGCCGCCAGCCAGGGCTGCCAGCCATTGACGTTGCCGATATAGCCGAACACGTTGTTGAGCATGAAGAAGCTGATGCCGACAATCACGCCGCCAAACACCGCCGACGAGATCGCGCCGGAGCGGAAGTGCAGGTAGGCAAAAGGCAGCGCCAGCATCATCATCACCAGGCAGCTGAACGGGTAGAACACCTTGTGCCAGAACTTGATCTGGTAGCTTTGCGCCGACTGGTTGTTGCTTTGCAGGTGGTTGATATAGGTGTACAGGTCCAGCGTGGACATGCGATCCGGGTCTAGCAGGGCGGAGGAGACCATGTCCTGGCGGATGGTGGTCTGCAGCGGCATGCTGTCCTGGATGGCACGGTCCAGCTGCTGACGCTCGTTGCCGGGGATGACGGTGCTGCGCTCGACCTGGCGCAGCTGCCATTGCCCGTCCTGCAGCGTGGCCGATTCGGAACGGATCACTTCTGCCAGCAGGCCCTGGGCGTTGAAGTCGAAGATGCGGACCTGGCGCATCTCGCCGCTGGGCAGCAGTTCCTGCACGTTGACGATGCGGTCATGCTCTCCCATGCGCTCCTTCATCCAGGCGCCGGTCTGGCCGGTGGTGAGCTTGCCTTCGATGGTGGCCTTTTGCTGCTGCGCCAGGCGTTCCGAGGCCGGCGCCACGTAATCGCCGAGCACGAAGGTCAGCACGGCAAAGCCCAGACCCAGCCAGAGCAAGGTGCGCAAGGCCTGTGCCGGGCTCAGGCCGCTGGTGCGCAGGATGGTGAATTCGGACGATTGCGACATGCTGGACATGACGAAGATGCTGCCGATCAGCACCGTGATGGGTAGCAGCTCGTAGGCATGGCTGGGCATCAGCAGGCCTACATAGAGCATGGCGCTGCTCGGGCTGTATTCGCGGCCGTGGCGACCGGCAAAGGACAGCTCGCTGACGGTATCGAAAAAGAAGAACAGTGCCAGGAAGCCGATGGATACCACCAGCACCGCCAGCAGGATCTGGCGGTAGATATAGCGTTGCGAGACTCTCATGCTGCCACCTCCGTGCGTGACTGGCGACGTCGCAGCCAGCCGCCCAGCGTCCATTGCTGCTGGCGCTTGAACAGCCAGAGTACGGCGAACACGAACACGCCGCCATGCAGCACCAGCAGCGTCGGGACCAGCCCGGCCTTGCCCATCTTGATGTAGTCGCTGGCGTAGTTGAGCAGGTTGTAATAGATGACGAAGATCATCAGCGCCAGCAGCACGCCACCGCTGCGCGAAGAGCGCACGTTGAGGTTGGTGGAGGCCACCGCGAGCAGCACCAGGTTGAGTGCCGCCAGGCCCATGCCGAGACGCCAGCTGAATTCGCCCTGGAAGCGTGGCGTATCGACGGTGAGCAGGGTGGGCGTGGAAATCATGCGCGGATTGGCCTGGCGCAGCGCATCCGGGTTGTTCAGGTCGATGCCGCTGGATTGCACCTGCTGTTCGCTGATGCGCATGCCGTATTCGCCGAAGTGGCTGATGGTCAGGGTATGGTCTTCATTGATCTCGGTGCTCTGGCCATCTTTCAGCACGGCAAAGGCACCGTCTTCACGCTGCTCGATCTTGCCGCTGCGGGCGGTGATCACAGTCTCGTTATCGGCATTGCGCGTGAACACGAACAGCTTGCTGGCGTTCTCGATCTGGGTGCCGCCACGGGCGTTGCGGTCATCATCGACATAGAGCACGCGGCTGCCATCAGACGATTCCTGGAACTGCCCGGGAGCAATGCGTTCGATGTCGCCACGCGTCTGGTAGCGGCTCAGCAGTTCTTCGGTCTGGGCGTTGGCCCAGGGCCAGCCGAACAGCGACAGCGCCATGATCAGCAGCACGATCGGCCAGGAGAAGGTGAAGATCGGCCGCAGCAGGTTGAACATGCTCTGGCCGCTGGAGAACCAGACCGCCATTTCGCTGTCGCGGTACATGCGCGTGAGCGTGGCCACGACGCAGATGAACATGCTGAGCGTGAGCAGCACGTGGAAGTAGGCGAGCGTGGAAAAGCCGAGGATCAGTGCGACTTCGGACGGGCCGATGGCCCCCTTGCTGGCGTAGCGCAGGGCGCGAATCAGCATCATCGTGAGCACGATGATGAGCAGTACGAACAGCGTGGCCCCGAAACTGCGGGCCAGTTCGCGCCGGATGGAAGTTTGGAATAACATTGGCGTTACGCTAAAGCCTCAACTCAAACCGACATTATGATGAATTTTTCTCTTGCAACCTCCAACCCCCTGACCCAGGATGCCGAACTTGGCGATGTCCTGATCCTGCTGGCTGCCGATGGCCTGGATTTGGGAGAGCCGCTGACCGCAGGCTTGTCCCTGCTGGTGAAAAGGGCATTGTCTGCCGGCCACTGGAGTACCGAGTCCGGTAAGCGCCTGTCGCTCTACCTGCCCGAATCGCGCCCGGTGGCGCGCGTGGAGCTGCTGGGTATCGGTGACGGATCGCCGGCCCAGATCCGCAAGTCGCTGGCCAAGCTGGTGAAGGAGGTTGCTGCAGACCCGGTCAAGCTGGCGGTCTGCTTTGCCCAGGATGCGAGCGATGCCCAATGGACTGCGGCGATGACTTCGATTGCAGCAGGTGGCCATGTCTATGGCACGACCAAGCCGAGCGCCAAGGGCGGCCTGAAGAAGGTACTGCTGGGCGCGCCGAATGCCGGCGAGCGCAAGGGCGCGCTGGCGCAGGGCAAGGCGCTGGTGGCCGGCATGACGCTGGCGCGCGAGTGGGCGAACCGCCCGGGCAACCACGCCACGCCCAGCATGCTGGGCGAGGTGGCGCGCAACATCGCAGCCCAGGCGCAGAATGACGGCGGCCACGGCCTGCTGGAATGCGAGGTGCTGGAGCAGAAGCAGATCGAGAAGCTGGGCATGGGCTCCTTCCTGTCGGTGGCCAAGGGTTCGGACGAGCCGCCGCGCTTTATCGTGCTGCGCTATGAAGGCGCAGCCGACAGCCAACGTCCGCTGGTGTTCGTCGGCAAGGGCATCACCTTTGACAGCGGCGGCATCTCGCTGAAACCCGGTGCCGGCATGGACGAGATGAAGTTCGACATGGGCGGTGCCGCCAGCGTGCTCGGCCTGTTCGAATCGCTGCGCCTGCTGCGTCCGAAGATCAACGTGGTCGGCCTGATCCCGACCTGCGAGAACATGCCCAGCGGCCGTGCCCTGAAGCCAGGCGATGTGGTCACTAGCATGAGCGGCCAGACCATCGAGATCCTGAATACCGATGCCGAGGGTCGCCTGATCCTGTGCGATGCGCTGACTTACGCCGAGCGCTTCCAGCCGCAGGCGGTGGTGGACATTGCCACGCTGACTGGCAACTGCGTGATGGCGCTGGGCCACCTGCGCAGCGGCCTGTTCACGACCAACGATGAGCTGGCGCAAGAACTGGAGCGCGCTGCCGATGAAAGCTCCGACCTGTGCTGGCGCATGCCCATGGACGATGTCTACGGCCAGGACCTGAAATCCAATTTTGCCGACATGGCCAACGTGGCAGGTCGTCTGGCTGGCGCGATTTCGGCGGCCAAGTTCCTGGAGCGCTTTACCGGCCGTTATCCGTGGGCGCATCTGGACATCGCTGGCACCGCCTGGAACGAGGGTGCGGCCAAGGGGGCGACCGGCCGTCCGGTACCGCTGCTGCTGCAGTTTGCGCTGAACATGGCAGAACAGCCGGTCGATTTTGGCCCCTCGCAAGCCGAACAGCAGAGCCAGGACAAGCCAGCCGGCAAGAGCGCCAAGGCGGTTAAGCCAGTGACCAAAGCCGCTGCCAAGCCGGCAGCCACCAAGGCCAAGACAACTGGCAAGAGCGGCAAGCGCGCGGGCTGAATGTGACGGAAGTTGCCTTTCACTTCAACATCCCGGAGCGCTTGCGCTATGTGAGCCGCCTGCTGCGCAAGGCGGTGGCGCATTCCGAATCGGTGGTTCTGGTGGCAGCGCCCGAGGTGCTGCAGCAGGTGGATCGCCAGCTATGGCAGCTGGCACCTACCGAATTCATTGGTCACTGCCTGCTGGGGCAGCCGGAGCAGGCGCAATCGCCCGAGGCGCGCCATGCGCGCCTGTGGCTGACTCCCGATGTCAGCCAGTGTGAGCGCCACGATGTGCTGGTCAGCCTGCTGCCCGAAGTGCCGGCCGGTTTCGAGCAGTTTGCCCGCCTGATCGAGGTGGTGACGTTTGACGAGCAGGATCGCGCTCAGGCCCGCACCCGCTGGAAGTACTACACCAGCCGCGGCTACCAGATCGTGCGTCACGACGTGCAAGTTCGCGGCTAAGGGGCTTTGGCAAGGCCTTGGGGCGAATCGGTGTTTTCCCTTGAGCTTGACATATAGCTGAAAAATGGAAATCGGGCTGGCTACAATTTTTTTAACAGCCAGTCGTGACAATCCGCATCTCGCAGATGTCGGCAGCTGTCACTCTTGTGAAATGGGAGAGCACCATGCAATTTGAACTCCGACTGAGCGTTGCCGCCGTACTGGCTGCCAGCGCCCTGCTGGCAGCCTGTGGCCAGAAAACCGAAACCCCGACGGCACCGGCTGCCAGCGGTGGCGCTGCTGCTGCGGCTCCGGCAGCTGACGCCCAGGTCGTCAAGCTGGCATCCGTGGCGCCCATGTCGGGCAGCCAGGCCCACTATGGCAAGGACAACGCCAACGGCGTGCTGATGGCGGTGGCTGACCTGAACCAGCAGGGCGTGACGCTCGGCGGCAAGCCGGTACGCTTTGAAGCCGTGGTGGAAGACGATGGCGCCGATCCGAAGCAGGGCACGGCCGTGGCACAGAAACTGTGCGACTCCAAGGTCAACGGCGTGGTTGGTCACCTGAACTCCGGCACTACCATTCCGGCATCCAAGATCTACAACGATTGTGACTTGCCGATGGTGACCGGCGCTGCCACCAACCCGGCGCTGACCAAGAACGGCTACAAGACCACTTTCCGGATCATCGCCAACGACAACGCACTGGGTGCGGCGCTGGCCAACCAGGCCAAGACCTTTGGCCTAAAGCGTGTCGCCGTGATCGACGACCGTACCGCCTATGGCCAGGGCCTGGCCGAGGTGTTTGCCGCTGTGGCCAAGCAGAACGGCATCGAGGTGGTGAGCCAGCAGTTCACCAACGACAAGGCGACCGACTTCATGGCGATCCTGACGGCGGTCAAGGCGCAGAACCCGGATGGCATTTTCTATGGCGGCATGGATGCCCAGGCCGGCCCGATGCTGCGCCAGATGGAGCAGCTGGGCCTGACCACGCAGAAGTACTTTGGCGGTGACGGCATCTGCACCACCGAACTGGCCAAGCTGTCTGGTGGTTCCAAGCCGCTGCTGAACGTGGTGTGTGCCGAAGGCGGTGCCTCGCTGAGCAAGATGCCGGGTGGCCTGGCCTGGCGCGAGCGTTACGAAAAGGCCTATCCGGGTCAGTTCCAGATCTACAGCCCGTACACCTATGACGCGGCGATGCTGATCGTGGACGCCATGAAGCGTGCCGACTCTGCCGATCCCAAGGTCTACCTGGCCAAGCTGGCCGAATCGAACTACGAAGGCGTGACTTCCAAGATCACCTTTGACGCGACCGGTGACATGGTGAACGCGCCCAGCACGCTTTACCAGTACGTGGACGGCAAGAAGCAGGCCATGAACTGATCTTCAGTCAGGCCCTGACAGCAGCAAGCCACCCGATGGGTGGCTTGTCTGTTTCTGTCTGGTGTGAACGGGTGCTGCGCGTGTTCAATCCTCGGCAGCGCTGGCCGCCACGCCGGACGGGGGCGGTGGCTGCTCGATCAGCTTGCAGGTGCTGGGCACTTCGGGCGACAGCTTGACCACCTGCTGCAAGGCGAGCACGCCGTCGTACTCGACCGCATAGCCGTCCGTGGCTGGCCCCATCTGTGTGGCGTGGATCTCGACATAGACCGGCTGGTAGGCTTCGTTGGCCTGGTCGGCTTTTTCCATTGCCATGTCTTCCAGCGGCGCCAGCTGCTCCGGTTCGCCATCCAGCCAGAAAGTCTGGTTGGTATTGCAGGGCGAGAAGGTCTCGACTTCAGGACCCCAGAAGAACACGCCTTGCATCAGTGGGGCATCAGCAGCCGATGCTGCCGCGCTGGCCGGTGCGATGGCCACGGCGCTGGCAGCTGACGAAGCCGGGGCATTGGTGGCATCGCCAGCTGGCTGGCAGGCCGCCAGCAGCGTGAGTGCGGGAGGAATCAGCAGCAGCCTGCTGCGGGTAAACAATGAAGTCATGCTCGTCAATGTAGCATCAAAAAAAGGGCCGAAGCCCCTGTCACTATATACCAGCGGCGTGCTACGCCGCTTGCGGTATCAGCGCTTTTTGGTGACCAGGCCGTACACGTACAGCACGATGATGGCACCGATGATGGAGGCGATCCAGCCGGCGGCATCACCCGGACCGTACAGACCCAGTGCGGAGCCGATGAAGTTGGCCACGGCGGAACCGATGATACCGAGCACGGTCGTCATCAGGAAACCGAGGCTGTCATTGCCCGGCTTGAGGGCGCGGGCCAGCAGACCCACGATAAAACCGACGACGATGATGGAAATGATTTGCATCATGAGGAAAAACTCCCTGTTTGTTGTCAACGGCCACATACTAACCGCAAACCCTGACAGCTCTATGGCAGTCATCTGCCAGCAGGTGTGTCAGACTGTGATTACACGGCTTCCTGGCTGGCCTCCAGCGCCTCCAGCTGTTCGGAGACTTCCAGCCAGGCCATCTCGGCCTCGTCGAGGTCATCGGTCACCTGCTTGAGCTGGCGGCCGGCATCGGCAATCGCCTGCGGCTCCAGCGGCTGGCACAGTTCGGCTTCGAGGCGTTCCTTGTCGGCGCGCAGTTGCTCCATGTCCTTTTCCAGCTGCTGCTGTCGCTTGGCCAGCGGGCGGCGCTGTTCCAGGTACTGCTGGCGGCGCGCGGCCTGCAGCTTGCGCTGTTCGGCACCACTCAGGGCTGGCTTGCTGTCTGTGGCATCTGCGCTGGCGCTGTTGCCGGCGTTGAGCTGTTCGCGGCGCTGGCGTGCCACGTCCTGCAGGTAACGCTGGTAGTCGTCCAGATCGCCATCGAAGGGGCGGATGCCGCCTTCTCCAACCAGCCAGAAGTCGTCGCAGACGGCGCGCAGCAGGGCTCGGTCGTGGCTGACCAGCATCACTGTGCCGTCAAAGCTGTTGAGCGCCATCGCCAGCGCCTCGCGCGTGACCAGATCCAGATGGTTGGTCGGCTCGTCCAGCAGCAGCAGGTTGGGACGCTGCCAGACCAGCATCGCCAGCACCAGACGTGCCTTTTCGCCACCGCTCATGCTGCCCACGGCCTGGTGCACCATGTCGCCGGCAAACTGGAAGCTGCCTAGGAAGTTGCGCAAATCCTGCTCGCGGCCGGCCTGGGCGGCCAGATCCGGGTGCTCGCGCGCCAGCCGCGTCATGTGGCCGAGCGGGTGGTCATCGAGCTGCAGTACTTCCAGTTCCTGCTGGGCGAAATAGCCCAGGCGCAGGCCCTTGCCTTCGGTGATGCGGCCAGCCAGCAGCGGTAGGGCGTGCGCCACCGTCTTGACGAAGGTGGACTTGCCCTGACCGTTGGCACCGAGCACGCCAATGCGCTGGCCTGCCAGCACCGAGACGTTGATGCCCTGCAGGATCACCTTGTCCTGTTCGGTGATGGGCGGCAGCGCCTCGCCACTTTGCAGCTGGTGCTGGTGCAACTCCTGGCTGGTGCTGAAGTCCTGCAGCTCTGCGTCGAGGATGAGGTCTGGTGCCGGCTTGCCGGCAGCGCCGCGGTAGCCGAAAGCGGCATCGCGCACTGCCAGCATCGGGTTGGGCAGCTGCGGCGGTTCCTGGAATTCAAAGGTGAAATCGGCACTGGTGAGCACCGGTGCCAGCCGTTCCATGCGCTCCAGCGCCTTGACCCGGCTCTGCGCCTGCTTGGCCTTGGTCGCCTTGGCCTTGAAGCGGTCGATGAATTGCTGCAGGTGGGCGATTTTTTCCTGCTGGCGTGCGTAGGCGGCCTGTTGCAGCACGATGCGTTCGGCGCGCTGTTCCTCGAAGGCGGTGTAGTTGCCGCTGTAGCGCGTCAGCTGGGCGTGCTCCACATGCACCGTCACCTGGGTGATAGCATCGAGGAATTCGCGGTCGTGGCTGATCACCAGCAGCGTGCCGGGGTAGCGCTTGAGCCAGCCTTCCAGCCAGACCAGCGCGTCCAGATCCAGGTGGTTGGTCGGTTCGTCCAGCAGCAGCAGGTCGCTTGGGCACATCAGCGCGCGCGCCAGTTGCAGGCGCATGCGCCAGCCTCCCGAGAAACTGTTGACCGGACGCTCCAGCTCATCGATCTGGAAGCCGAGACCGAGGATCAGCGATTGGGCGCGCGAGCGCGCGTCGTGCGCACCGGCATCGGCCAGCAGCGTGTGCGCGTGGGCAATCGCCATGCCGTCGCCGCTGGCATCGGCCTGCGCCAGTGCGGCATGGGCTTCTTGCAGGCGGGAATCGCCACCGAGCACGAATTCCGTCGCGCTGTCCGTGGTTTCGGGCATGTTCTGTGCCACTTCGGCCATGCGCCAGTGGGGCGGCAGGCTGACATCGCCGGCATCTTCATGCAGGCGGTTCTGCAGCAGGCTGAACAGGCTGGACTTGCCGCAGCCATTGCGCCCGACCAGGCCGACGCGTTCGCCGGGGTTGATGCTGACCGAGGCCTTGTCGAGCAAGACCTTGGTGCCGCGCTGCAGCACCACATCCTGAAGCACGATCATGGGGTGATTTCCTTTGACAGGTTGTCCAGCAAGCGCCGGTAGATATTCTTGAGCGGTTCGATGTCGTCGAGCGCGATATGTTCATCGATCTTGTGGATGCTGGCGTTGGGTGGGCCGAGCTCAATGACCTGTGGGCAGATCTGCGCGATAAAGCGGCCATCACTGGTGCCGCCGCTGGTGGAGAGTTCGGTTTCCAGCCCGGTTTCGTCGCGGATGGCCTGTTGCGCGGCGGCCACTAGTTCGCCGGGCGGAGTCAGGAAGGGCAGGCCGCTGATGCTCCAGTCCAGCGTGTAGTCCAGGCCATGCTGCTGCAGCACAGTTTCGACACGCTGCTGCAGGCTGTCGGGCGTGGATTCGGTGCAGAAGCGGAAATTGAAATCGATCACCACCGAACCGGGGATGATGTTGCTGGCACCGGTACCGCCGTGGATATTGCTGATCTGCCAGCTGGTGGGTGGAAAAAAGGCATTGCCCTCGTCCCAGGTGGTGGCGGCCAGTTCGGCCAGTGCTGGCGCGACCTGGTGGATCGGGTTGCGCGCCAGGTGCGGGTAGGCGATATGGCCCTGGATGCCGTGCACGGTCAGGCGGCCGCTCATGCTGCCACGGCGGCCGTTCTTGATCATGTCGCCAGTCTGCCTGACGGCCGTGGGCTCGCCGACCAGGCAGTAATCGATGCGCGTGCCGCGCTGCTGTAGCGTGTTGCAGACGACCACCGTGCCATCGTGCGCCGGGCCTTCCTCGTCGCTGGTGAGCAGAAAGGCGAGGTTGAGCGCGGTATCGGGCTGCTGCTGCAGGAATTCGCGCACTGCCACCACCATGGCGGCGAGCGAGGTCTTCATGTCGCTGGCACCGCGGCCGTAGAGCTTGCCATCGCGCTGTGCCGGCTCGAAGGGCGGGCTGGTCCACTGTTCCAGCGGACCGGTCGGCACCACATCGGTATGGCCGGCCAGTACCAGTGTCTTGCCGGCATCGCCCAGGCGGCCGGGACGCAGCGCCCACAGGTTGCTGACACGGAAATCGTCCGGGCCGCTGTCGATGCGTTCGCAGGCAAAGCCGAGCGGTTCCAGCTGGCTGGCCAGCAGCGGCAGACAGCCGGCATCATCCGGCGTGACGGAGGCCAGCCGGATCAGCTGTTCGGAAAGGGCAAGGGTGTCGGACATGAAGATTCAGCAGGAGGGCAGCAGGCTGCCGGAAAAAAACAGGGGCGTGCACGGTCTGGCCGGCACGCCCGCAGCGATTTTAGGGGCTTGTCAATCGCGCAGCAGATCGTTCAGGCTGGTCTTGGAGCGGGTCTGGGCGTCCACGCGCTTGACGATGACGGCCGCATACAGGCTGTAGCGGCCGCCATCCTTGGGCAGCGAACCGCTGATCACCACCGAGCCGGCCGGCACGCGGCCATAGCTGATCTCGCCAGTGGCGCGGTCGTAGATCGGCGTACTCTGGCCAATATACACGCCCATGCTGATCACGGAGTTTTCTTCCACGATCACGCCTTCGACGATTTCGGAACGCGCGCCGATGAAACAGTTGTCCTCGATGATGGTCGGGCCGGCCTGCAGCGGCTCCAGCACGCCACCCAGACCGACGCCGCCGCTCAGGTGCACATGCTTGCCGACCTGGGCGCAGCTGCCGACGGTGGCCCAGGTATCGACCATGGAATCGGCATCGACATAGGCACCGATGTTGACGTAGGAGGGCATCAGGATGGCGCCTGGCGCAATGTAGCTGCCACGGCGCGCCACCGCCGGCGGCACCACGCGCACGCCGCTGGCCCGGATCTGCTCGTCCGTCATGCTGCCGAATTTGGTTGGCACCTTGTCGTAAAAGGCGAGGTCGCCGGAACGCATCAGCACATTGTCCTGCAGGCGAAAGCTCAGCAGCACGGCCTTCTTGATCCACTGGTGCACCGTCCATTTGCCGACATCCTCGCGCGTGGCTACGCGGAGCCTGCCGTGGTCCAGCTCTGCCAGTACATGCTCCACCGCGTCAACGATGTCTTTCGGGGCGGAGGAGAAGTTGATGTCGGCGCGGCTTTCCCAGGCGTTTTCGATAATGGACTGCAGTTGGGTCGTCATGGGGAGTTCCTGTCAGGATGGAGAAAAATCAGGGATGGTGTCCCTGGAGAAGGGTACGGAGACGCTGTGGCGCCTTCGGGCAGGGTGCGGTGCGTGCCTGTAGCAGGCCACTGCGCGGCGTGCGGCGGGATAGACAGCAAATCTGCTGGCGGAAACGGGATACCGGGAGTTCTGGTGAGCCGCTGCCTGCAAGGGCAAATGTGCCATCTAGACCCGCGAAGCGCAGATGCGCGGTGGGACAGGCTTGCAGCAGTCGTGGGCGGGACTTCATGGTGGCGCAGCGGGCAGCCCGCCGCGTCAGACGGCGGGGGGAACAGGTATGATGCGTTTTTTTCTGACTCTGTATTGTAAGAGCCCGGGTGCCTGACGCAACAGGGTACGCGGGCTTTGCGCTTGACCACGTGCGACTGAATTCGATCAAACTTTCCGGCTTCAAGTCCTTTGCCGAACCGACCCATTTCGAGCTGCCCGGGCAGCTGGTGGGCGTGGTAGGCCCCAATGGCTGCGGCAAGTCTAACATCATGGATGCGGTGCGCTGGGTGCTGGGCGAGAGCAAGGCCAGCGAGTTGCGTGGCGAGTCGATGCAGGACGTGATCTTCAACGGCACGACCACGCGCAAGCCGGCATCGCGTTCCTCGGTGGAACTGGTGTTTGACAACGCCGATCACCGCGCCGGCGGCCAGTGGGGCCAGTTCACCGAGATCGCGGTCAAGCGCGTGCTGACGCGCGAGGGCGGCAGCAGCTACTTCATCAACAACCAGCCGGTGCGCCGCCGTGATGTGCAGGACGTGTTCCTGGGTACCGGCCTGGGGCCGCGTGCCTACGCCATCATCGGCCAGGGCACGATCAGCCGCATCATCGAAAGCCGCCCCGAGGAATTGCGCCTGTTCCTGGAAGAGGCGGCTGGCGTCAGCAAGTACAAGGAACGCCGTCGCGAAACGGAAAACCGCCTGAACGACACACGCGAAAACCTGACGCGCGTGGAAGACATCCTGCGCGAGCTGGACAGCAACCTGAGCCGGCTGGAAAAGCAGGCTGCGGTGGCCGAGCAATACCACCAGCTACAGGCGGCCGGCACGCGCCGGCTGCACCAGATGTGGTACCTGAAACGCGCCAGCGCGGCGGCCGACCAAGGCAAGGTGCAGGCCGAAGCAGATGCCGCCCGCAATGCGCTGGAAGAGCGCATGGCCGAGGTGCGCAGCACCGAAGCCGGGCTGGAAAGCATCCGCCAGGCGCACTATGCTGCCGGCGACCAGGTCAACCTGGCGCAGGGCAAGCTCTATGAGGCCACGGCTGAAGTCGGCAAGCTTGAAGCCGAGATCCGCTTCGTGACGGAAAACCGCCAGCGTGCCGAACTGCGCCTGCAGCAGCTGCAAGAACAGATCGCGCACTGGGACGAGCGCCGCCTGGAGGCCGAGGCCGAGCAGGAAGGGCTGGCGGCGCAGGACATGGAATCGGAAGAGCGCGAGGCGATCCTGCAAGCGCAGGTGGAAGAGCAGGCGATGCAGCTGCCGGCGCTGCAAGAGGGCTTGCGCCACAGCCAGCAGCGCAGCAACGAACTGCGTGCCAGCGTTAGCCAGGTGCAGCAGCAGATCCAGGTGCTGGCGGCCGAGCAGCGCAGCATCGAGGAACAGCTGCGCCAGCAGAACCAGCGCCGCGAGCGCCTGCTGGGCGACCGCAAGGCGCTGGCTGCGCCCGAAGAAGCGCGCCTGCTGCAGATGGACACCCAGCTCGCCAGCAGCGGCGAACAGCTGGAACTGGTACAGGCGCAATTGGCTGAACTGCAGGACCAGGTGCCGCAGCTGGATGAGCAGCGTCGCAGCGCACAGCAGGGCCTGAACGCCGAATCGGGCAAGCTGGCCGACCTGACCGCCAGGCTGGAAGCGCTCAAGGCGCTGCAGGAAAAACTGAAGACCGACGGCAAGCTCGCGCCCTGGCTGCACAAGCATGGGCTGGACGGCATGCAACGCCTGTGGTCGCGGCTGCAGGTCGAATCGGGCTGGGAAAACGCCATCGAAGCCGTGCTGCGCGAGCGCATGGGCGCGCTGGAAGTCTCGCGGCTGGACAGCATCCGTGCATTTGCCAGCGATGCACCGCCAGCCAAGCTGAGCTTCTATAGCCTGCCGCAGGCGGCCAGGACCGCCGCAGCCGGTGCCGTGGCGCTGCCGGCACTGATCGATCTGGTGCGCGTGCACGATGCCGGCCTGCAGGGCTTGCTGGCCGAGTGGCTGCACGGCTGTTACGTCGCCAGCACGCTGGATGAAGCGCTGATCCAGCGCGATCAGCTGGTTGCCGGCGAACTGATCGTGGTGCGCGCCGGCCATGTGGTGAGCGCCCACAGCGTGGATTTTTACGCCCAGGACAGCGAACAGGCCGGCCTGCTGGCGCGCGCCCAAGAGATCGAGAACCTGGAAAAAGCCTTGCGTGCGCAGCAGCTGATCCACGAAGAAGCACGGCTGGCACTGTCGCGTGCCGATGCCGGCTATGGCGATGCCAGCCAGCGTCTGGTCAGCGTGCGCCGTGAGGCAGCGCAAGCACAATCGGCACACCATGCGCTGCAGGTGGAGCACTTGCGCCTGCAGCAGCAATCCGAGCAGATGCGCGCCCGCAGCGAACAGATTGGCGCTGATCTGGAAGAAATCGATGCCTTGCTGGAAGAGCTGCAGATCCGCCGCGCCACCGCCGAAGGCCGCTTTGAAGAGCTGGACATGCAGCTGGCCGATGTGCAGGAGCGCCACGCCCAGTCCGAGGACCAGGTGATGGCCGCCGAGCGCAAGCTGTCGGACAGCCGCGAACAGCAGCGCAGCCTGGAGCGTGCGGCGCAGGAAGCGGTGTTTGCGCGCCGCAGCCTGCAATCACGCGCCGGCGAATTGCAGCGTACCCTGGCTACGGCCAGCCAGCAGGCGCATTCCCTGCAGGCGCAAATCGAACAGGCGCAGCAGGATTTGCAAGCCATGACCGCCGACCAGGCTCAGGACGGCCTGCAGGATGCGCTGGAGCGCAAGGCCGAGCGTGAGCTGGATCTGGCCGCGCGCCGCAGCCAGTACGAAGACCTGAGCGCCAGGCTGCGCGCCAGCGACGAGCGCCGCCTGACGCTGGAGCGCGAGCTGGATCCGCTGCGCCAGCGCATCACCGAGCTGCAGCTGAAGGAGCAGGCCGCGCGCATCGGCGTGGAACAGTTCAGCCAGTCGCTGCAGGAAGCCGAGGCCGACGAAGCCGCGATCGCGCAAGGCATCGAGGCAGAAGGCGTGAAGCTGCAGGGCCTGCAGGGCGAGATCGACCGTATCCAGCGCGAGATTGCCGCCCTGGGTGCGGTCAACCTGGCCGCCATGGACGAACTGATCAGCGCACGCGAGCGCAAGACCTTCCTGGATGCGCAATCAGCCGACCTGCTCGACGCCATCACCACGCTGGAAGACGCGATCCGCAAGATTGATGGCGAAACGCGTGAGCTGCTGGGATCGACCTTTGAGACCGTGAATGAGCACTTTGGCCGCATGTTCCCCGAGCTGTTTGGCGGCGGCCAGGCGAAGCTGATCATGACCGGCGATGAAATCCTCGATTCCGGCGTGCAGGTGATGGCGCAGCCGCCGGGCAAGAAGAACCAGACGATTCACCTGCTGTCTGGTGGCGAGAAGGCGCTGACGGCAATCGCGCTGGTGTTTGCGATTTTCCAGCTCAACCCGGCACCGTTCTGCCTGCTGGACGAGGTGGACGCGCCGCTGGACGATGCCAACACCGAACGCTATGCCAGGCTGGTGACGCGCATGAGCGCGGAGACGCAGTTCCTGTTCATCAGCCACAACAAGATCGCCATGGAAATGGCCCGACAGCTGATTGGCGTGACGATGCAGGAGCAGGGCGTCTCGCGCATCGTGGCCGTCGATATGGAATCCGCCGTTACCATGGCCGATTCCGGGCCGGTTTGACCTAAGATACGGCCAAGTCATACGGAAATCCCATGAGTTACTCCCTACAAATCGGTCTGGCAGCGGCAGGTGGCGTGGTGCTGGCAGGCTTGGTGCTGCACAACGCCCTGCAGGCGCGCAAGGCGCAGCCGCGCCAGGCCGAGCCCGAAACCGCCACGCCGCTGCATGAAACCGCCGATGCCGGCGCCATCGTGCCCGGCGAAGCCGAGCGCCAGGAGCCGTTGCTGGATGAAGCCACTGCCGCCGCGATGGACGAGACTGCCACGCCTATCACGCTGCAGGTGCCGGTGCACCAGGAGCGCCGCCTGATGCTGGATCCGCTGCTGGACGCGCTGGCGCCGATCCTGCTCGATGAAGGCGCGCTGGTCTCGGGCGATGCCGCTTTGGCAGCCTTGCCAGCCACGCGCCGCGTGGACAACAAGCCATTTGCCGTGGAAGGCCGCCTGAAGGATTCCGGCGACTGGGAATACCCGCAGCCCGGCCATCTGTATGACGGCTTCCAGGCCGGCGTGCAGCTGGCCAACCGCAGCGGCGCGCTGAACGACATCGGTTTTTCCGAGTTCACACTGAAGGCGCAGGATTTTGCCGATGCCATCAACGGCTCGGCGCGCATCCCCGACATGCGCAACGAGGTGCACCGGGCGCGTGAACTGGACCAGTTTGCGGCCAGCCACGATGCCCGCCTGCACTTCGTGCTGCGCGCACGCCAGGCTGCCTGGAGCATCGGCTACCTGCAGCAGACCGTGGCGCGCCTCGGATTCGTGCCGGGGGCACTGCCGGGCCGCTTGGTGCTGCCGTCCGGCACCGAAGGTGCGGCGCCACTGCTGAGCCTGGAATACGACACCCAGGCGGCGCTGGCCGAAGACCTGGAGCAATCCGCCATCTACGAGGCGCTGCTGGGCCTGGAAGTCACGCATGTGCCAGCCGAGGAGCGCCCGTTTGCGCGCATGTGCGAAATCGCGCTGCAGCTGGCCGAAGAGATGGGCGGCAACGTCACCGATGGCAATGGCATCCGCATCATGCCGGAATCGATGGAGAAGATCGCGCAGGAACTGGAAGGCCTGTACCAGGAGCTGGACGAGCGCGGCTTCCCGGCCGGTTCGGACCTGGCGCGCCGACTGTTCTCATGAGCACGCCTGACCTGTTTGCCGCGCAGCCCGATCCGCTGCAGCCGGCGCGTGAACGTGCCGCCGTGCTGCGGGCGCAGCTGCACCACAACGCCTACCTCTACTACACGCTGGACGCGCCCGAGCTGCCCGATGCCGAATACGACCGGCTGTTCCAGGAGCTGCAGGCGCTGGAGCAGCAGCACCCGGAACTGCTGACCGCCGATTCACCGACGCAGCGCGTGCTGGGCCAGCTGCTGCCGGGCTTTGCCACGGTGCGGCATGCGGTGCCGATGCTGTCGATCCGCACCGAGACCGATACCGAGGCCAGCGGCGTGATCACCTTCGACACGCGCGTGCGCAAGGAGCTGGGCCTGACGCCGGAAGAACCGCCGATCGAATATGCCGCCGAGCTCAAGTTTGACGGTCTGGCCGTGAACCTGCGCTACGAGCAGGGCGTGCTGGTGCAGGCTGCCACGCGCGGCGATGGTGAGCGCGGCGAGGACATCACGCAAAACGTGCGCACGATTCGGCAGATTCCGCTGCGCCTGCGTGGCGACGCGCTGCCGGCCGTGCTGGAAGTGCGCGGCGAGGTCTATATGCGGCGCGATGCCTTCGAGGCACTGAACGAGCGCCAGCGCGACAAGATTGCCCAGGGCGCGAAGAACGAAAAAACCTTTGTCAACCCGCGCAACGCCGCCGCCGGTTCGCTGCGCCAGCTCGATCCGGCCATCACGGTGCAGCGCCCGCTGAGTTTCTATGCCTACGCCTGGGGCGAGGTACAGGGCTGGGACGCCATGCCCGACAGCCACAGCGGCGTGCTGGATGCACTCGACGCCTTCGGCCTGCCGGTGTCGAAAGAACGCGTGGTGAGCCAGGGCCCGCAAGGCCTGATTGCCTTTCACCAGCAGATTGCCGAACGGCGTGACCAGCTGCCCTTCGATATCGATGGCGTGGTCTACAAGGTCAACCGCATCGCGCTGCAGCGCCAGCTCGGCTTTGTCAGCCGCGAGCCGCGCTGGGCGGTGGCGCACAAGTACCCGGCGCAGGAAATGCTGACCGTGGTGCGCGGCATCGACGTGCAGGTCGGCCGTACCGGCAAGCTCACACCGGTGGCCAAGCTGGAGCCGGTGTTTGTGGGTGGCGTGACCGTGACCAATGCCACGCTGCACAACCAGGAAGAGGCGAACCGCAAGGATGTGCGCATTGGCGATACCGTGGTGGTGCGCCGTGCCGGCGACGTGATCCCCGAAGTGGTATCGGTGGTGCTTGAGCAGCGCCCTGAAGGCACGGTGCCGTTTGCCATGCCCGATGCCTGCCCGGTCTGCGGCAGTGCCGTGGCACGGGAAAAAGGCGAGGTCGATACCCGCTGCACCGCCGGCATCTATTGCAGCGCGCAGCGCAAGCAGGCCGTGTTGCACTTTGCCCAGCGCCGCGCGCTGGACATCGAGGGCCTGGGTGACAAGCTGGTGGAGCAGCTGGTGGACGGCGAGATCATCCGCAGCCTGCCCGATTTGTACACGCTGCAACTGGAGACCCTGTCCGGGTTGGACCGCATGGGCGAAAAATCCGCGCAAAACCTGCTGGATGCGCTGGACAAGAGCAAGTCGACCACGCTGGCACGCTTTGTCTACGGCCTGGGCATACGCCATGTGGGCGAAACCACGGCCAAGGATCTGGCGTGCCACTTTGGCAGCCTTGATGCCTTGCTGCAGGCCGATGAGGCCGCGCTGCTGCAGGTGCCTGATGTCGGCCCGGTGGTGGCCGACAGCCTGCTGCGCTTCATGGCCGAACCGCACAACCGTGAGGTGCTGGAGCGCCTGCGTGCGCTGGGCCTGCACTGGCCGGAATCGGAAGGCCAGGCTGCTGCCCTGGAAAGCGCCAGCCCGCTGGCCGGCAAGATCTTTGTGCTGACTGGCACGCTGCCCGACATGGGCCGTGACGAGGCCAAAGAACTGCTGGAAGCCGCCGGCGCCAAGGTCACCGGCAGCGTGAGCAAGAAGACCGATTACCTGGTCGCCGGTGCCGAAGCTGGCAGCAAGCTGGAAAAGGCGCAATCGCTCGGGATCACGGTGCTGGACCAGCAGGGCATGCTGGATCTGCTGGCGCAACAGGGCTGAGCTGATTCCCATTGTCACAATGCGCGGGGGCTTTCGTGATAGCCTAGCCCTTTGCATTAAAAAATCGTGACAGGAGAAAGGGAATCGCCATGGATCAGGAAATCGAACTGTGTCTGGCGCTGCCGGCAGAGCTGAACTCGGCTTTTATCCAGAAACTGTCCAAGTTGCTGCCCGCCGCCGGCAAGCCGGTGCAGCAGGACCTGCTGAGCATCTATTACGACACGCCCAATATGGACCTGCAGCGCCGCGACATGGGCCTGCGCCTGCGCCAGAAGGGCAACCAGTGGATCCAGACGGTCAAGTATGGCCAGTCCGCGGGTGCAGGCCTGAACGCGCGCGCCGAATTCGAGCACATCACGCACGGCCCGGCGCTGGAGCTGGCCAATATTGCCGATCTGGATGCGCGCAACTTTCTGTGCGATGACAAGATCGCCACGCGCCTGCAGCCGGCGTTTACCACGCGCGTGCAACGCACGCTGTGGGAAATCGAGGACAAGCAGGGCAATATTGTCGAGGTCTGCCTGGATGTTGGCCATGTGTCCTGCGATGACCGCAGTGCGGTGGTGAACGAGGTCGAGGTCGAGCTCAAGCAGGGCAAGCTCGAAGCCATGTTTGCCGTGGCGCTGACGCTGGCCAAGACCTTTCCGCTGCTGCCGCAGCCGCGCAGCAAGGCCGAACGCGGTGCGCGCCTGTTCACGCAGACGCCGATCAAGCCGGAAGGCGCCAAGCTGCCCGAATTGACGCCCGACATGAGCCCGATCGAGGCACGCCGCCTGATCAAGATGGAATGCCTGCGCCACCTGCAGGCGAACCTGCCTTGGGTCGGCCAGGGGGATGACATGGAGTTCATCCACCAGGCGCGCGTGGCAATCCGCCGCATGCGCTCGGCCAACAAGGCGTTTGCCGCGCTGCCGGACGATGCCACCTGGAACCGCCTCGAAAACGGCCTGCAGGCGCTGGCGCAGATGCTGGGTGACGTGCGCGACCGTGACGTGCTGGTGCACGAGACGCTGGCCCGCATCGAGCCGGCTTTTGAGGGCAAGATTCCGCTGCATGTGGTGCAGCAGGCCTTGTTGCAACAGCGTGAGGAGCTGATCCAGAAAGTGCGCACGGCGATGCATTCGCCACGCATTGGCACGCTGCTGCTGCACCTGCTGGCCTGGCTGCATGTGGACCATCCGGAAGACTCCGCTGCCGATGGCGTGGCGCTGAAGGATTTTGCCCATGCCGCGCTGGACAAGCGCTTGGCGTCGGTCGAGAAGTTTGCCAAGCGCTGGGAAAAGCTGGACGAGCCCGAGCGCCATACGCTGCGCAAGCACGTGAAGAAGCTGCGCTACAGTGCCGAGTTCTTCTCCAGCCTGTACCCGCAGGCGCGCGTGAAGAAGTTCCTGGGTTCCTACCGCGACGTGCAGGAAGCGCTGGGCCTGATGAACGATGCCGTGGTCAGCCGCGAACTGCTGCAGCAACTGGCGGTGCAGCAGCCGGCGGTGGCCTTTGCTGCTGGCGCCGCCGCTGGCTGGGAAGAACACATCGGCTATCTGGCGGTAGAGGAAATCATGCCGGCGCTGCAGGAAATGCGCTCGGCCAAGCCGTACTGGTAAGTCTGGCAGCTGCCACGCCTGATTCCCGATGCCCGGCAGCCGGATGGCTGGCCGGGCATGCCTGTCTTTGCAGGGGCGTCAGCCTTGCCCCAGCAGCTGGATGCACCAGAAGGTCAGGAAGCCGCCAAACAGGATCAGCGTGAAGTAGGATTTTTCTTCTACTTCGTGCGCTTCCATCAGCAGCTCTTCGGTGACCAGATAGAGCAGGGCGGCGGCGCTGAAGGAGAGCACGGTGCCAATGGTGTCGTGCGAGGCCTGTGCCAGCAGCAGGCTGCCGGCCAGGGCGCAGCCGAGCACCGTCAGGCCCAGGGCGCCGGAGACGGCCACGATTTTCCAGCCACGGATCTGGTCCGATGCTAGCGCCAGGCCGAGGAACAGCAGTTCCACCGACAGGCCCAGCGCCAGGATCATGCCGGTTTCACCGCCTGCGGCAAATCCGGCGCCGATGATGAAGCCATCGACAGCCACATCGATGAAGGTGGCCAGCAGCAGGCCGGCGGAGCTGGCAGCGGCCACGCACCCAGTCAGTTTGGCGCGTTGCTCGGCAGCATGTTCCAGCCGCAGGCTCCACAGCTTGAGGCCGTACATGAACAGGCTGCCAGCCGCAAAAGCGGCAATGATGTGCCAGGGTTGCGGGTGTTCACGCGCGATTTCGGGTAGCAGTTCCACCGCCAGGGCCGCCAGCACCACGCCTGCGGCAAAGTGCTGGATCATGCTGCGGGTCTGATGGCCTGGCGACCAGACGGCAGCCAGCAAACCGCCCACCAGGGCGACCACGGCGGGAATGGCCATCAGGAGGAAGGGGGAGGTGGACATGCCTGTTGCTCGGTGAAAAACACCCCTGCGTCAACACATGGCGCCCGGGACGGGTGCAAATAGGGCTCGAGCACCATCTGCTTCTGGTCCCTTGGCGTACCTCAAACATTGCGGTAACACCCGGCAATTTCGCGGCTCGCTTCTGCGTTGCCGAACCAGCAGCGCAGAAATTTTACGCCTTGCAGGGGAACGCAGGTCGCCACACTTCAAGCCTGGCGCCTGTTCCATTGCGATTCCCGGGAACAATTTAACGGGATCGCGGCTTGTGTTGTCCGGCCACTCACAATGTTGGCTACGACTGGAGGGTAGGGTGATATGGCCTGATCTACACATGAATTACGCACCGAAACACCATGAGGTAGAATCAGCCCCTCTGTAGCCTGGGTGGTGGAATTGGTAGACACAAGGGACTTAAAATCCCTCGGCGCAAGCTTTACGGGTTCGATTCCCGTCCCAGGCACCATATTGGCTTGATTGTCATCTGCAAGATTGGCTCAGGTCGATATCGACCAAGAACCTTCCAAAGTGTCACAAGCCGCATGACACCCCGGAAAATCCGGAAACACTACCGCCCACGCTGTGGCAGCATTTCCGGGATACACATAAACGGGATACCGCATGGCAGGCTCCGGGTTCAAAACCCGAATAATATGCCCGCCCTCCGTACTCAGCCAGCGCGACGTTTGCGCACCGCAGTTGCCAACTCGCGCAACACCGGCTCCGTCTGCGCAAAACTGATGCACGCATCCGTAATAGACACGCCACGCTTCAGCTCGCCCTGGCCCAGATCCTGACGGCCTTCTTCCAGATGGCTTTCGATCATCACGCCGGTAATGCGGGCGTCGCCGCCAGCGATCTGGCTGGCCACGTCGGAGGCGACATCGATCTGGCGCTGGTGCTGCTTGCTGCTGTTGGCGTGCGACAGGTCGATCATCACCTGCGGGCGCAGCTTGCTGGCTTCCAGCGTTTCGCAGGCGGCCTGCACATGGGCGGCATCGTAGTTGGGCGTCTTGCCACCGCGCAGGATCACGTGGCAGTCGTCATTGCCGCGCGTCTCGAAAATCGCTGCCTGGCCCATCTTGGTCATGCCCATGAAGGCATGCGGCGATTGCGCCGAGACGATGGCGTCCACTGCCACCTTCACGCCGCCGTCGGTGCCATTCTTGAAGCCCACCGGGCAGCTCAGGCCCGAGGCCAGCTGGCGGTGGCTCTGGCTTTCCGTGGTGCGCGCGCCAATCGCGCCCCAGGCGATCAGGTCGCTGATGAACTGCGGGCTCAGCAGGTCCAGGAACTCGGTGCCGGCCGGCAGGCCCAGCTCCACGATCTCCAGCAGCAGGCGGCGCGCGCGCTCCAGGCCTTCGTTCATGGCAAACGTGCCGTCCAGGTGCGGATCGTTGATATAGCCTTTCCAGCCCACCGTGGTGCGCGGCTTTTCGAAATACACGCGCATCACCACCAGCAGGTCTTCTGACAGCTCCTGCGCCAGCGGCAGCAGGCGCTGCGCGTACTCGATCGCCTGGTCATGGTCATGGATGGAGCAGGGGCCCACCACCACGATCAGACGGTCATCGCGGCCGTGCAGCACATCGCTGATGGCCTGGCGCTGCTGCTCCACGCGGTCGATCAGCAGGTCGCTCACCGGCAGGCTTTCCTGCAGCAGCGCCGGCGTCAGCAGCGGGCGCACGGCGCGCATGCGGGTATCGTCAATACGGGTGGTGTCGTGGGTGGTCTGGGTCATGTCGTCTCTATCCGTAGCTATAGTGTGGGTCTCGCCGCATTGTAGTCATGCCCGATGGCATATGTGTGCAATGCAGCAAACTCGGGCATCAGTTGGTATCGATTGCTGCCAGCAGCTGCTGCTCCAGTTCGGTCTGGAAGCGGGTCGAGGCCAGCGCCGGCGCATGGATCAGGAAGGTGTCTTCCACCCGTTCACCCATGGTCGAGACCTTGGCCAGTTCCAGCCCGATACCGTTGGCGGCCAGCAAGCGCGTGATGCGGTAGAGCAGGCCGATGCGGTCGCTGGCATTGATCGTCAGCAGCCAGTTCTGGCCTTTTTCGTCGGGCGCCAGCTTCACATAGGGCGTGATCGGAAACTCCTTCACGCGGCGCGACAGGCGCGTGCGGCCGGGTTCGCGCAGCGGTTCGTGCTTTTCCAGCGCCTGCGCCAGCGAGTTTTCCACCATGGTGATGAACTCGCGGTAGTGCTCCGGCATGATGGTGGTCACCATCAGAAAGGTATCGAGCGCGCAGCCGTCGCTGGTGGTGTGCACGCGCGCATCCAGGATGCTGAACGAGCCACGCTCGAAAAAGCTGCAGATACGGGCAAACAGGTCCGGCTGATCCGGCGTGTAGACCATCACCTGCAGGCCTTCGCCATGCGGCGACAGGCGCGCCCGCACCACCGTCTTGCCTTCGCCGACCAAGTGGGCCAGATGGCGCGTGTGCCAGGCGATGTCGCCGCTTTCGTGGCGCATGAAGTAGCGCACGTCCAGCGTTTCCCACAGCTTCACATGGCTGTTGCGCGGCATGGAATGGCGAGCCAGCTCGATCAGCGCCTCGCGCTTGCGTGCTTCCACCAGCGCATCGGCATCAGGGATATGGCCGCCGAGCACGCGCAGCGTGGCCTGGTACATCTGCTGCAGCAGCTTGCCTTTCCAGGCGTTCCAGACTTTAGGGCTGGTGCCGCGGATATCGGCCACGGTCAGCAGGTAGAGCGCGGTCAGGTAGCGCTCGTTGCCCACCAGCCTGGCAAAGCGGGTGATCACTTCGGGATCGTTCAGGTCCTGCTTTTGCGAGATCTGGCTCATGGTCAGGTGTTCGCGCACCAGGAAGGCGAGCAGCTCGGTGTCTTCCTGGCCGATGCCGTGTGTCTTGCAGAAACGGCGCATCTCGATTTCGCCCAGCACCGAATGGTCGCCGCCACGGCCCTTGGCCACATCGTGGAACAGCGCCGCGGTGGACAAGATCCAGGGCGCATCCCAGCCGGCGGCCAGCTGTGAGCACAGTGGATATTCGTGCGCGTGCTCGGCCTTGAAAAAGCGCCGCACGTTGCGCACCACCATCAGGATGTGCTGGTCCACCGTGTAGACATGGAACAGGTCGTGCTGCATCTGGCCGACGATCTTGCGGAACACCCACAGGTAGCGGCCCAGAACCGAGGTCTGGTTCATCTGGCGCAGCGCCTGCGTCACGCCGCTGGGGGCCTGCAGGATCTGCAGGAACTGCTGGCGGTTCACCGGATCGCGGCGGAAGGCGCTGTCCATCAGCACGCGCGCGTTGTACAGCGCACGCAGCGTACGTGCCGACAGGCCCTGGATGCCGACTTCGCGCTGCAGCACCAGAAAGGTCTCCAGGATCGCGTGCGGCTGGCGCTGGTAGATGTCATCAGTAGCAACATCGAGCAGGCCGTCGGTATCAAAAAAGCGCTCGTTGATCTTGCGGCGCGGACGATCGATCTGGCGCGGCAGGTAGTCCAGCCGCGTCAGTGCGGTGCTGGCCACCGGATTGACCACGTCCTGCTGCTGCAGCGGCGAGGACTCCTCGGCGGCTGCGGCGGCCTTGTCCTGCTGGCGCTGCTGCAGCGCACGCATGGCTTCGGTTACTGGTGCCGGGTCGTAATCGTAGGTGTGGCCGCTGTCGCGCAGACGCTCGGCAATGTTCAGCAGCAGGATCTGGTTGAGCTGCACCACCGCCTTGGCGGTCCAGTAGTAGTGGCGCATCAACGCTTCGCTCGGACGGATCGGGTTGCGCTGCGGGCCGGTGCGCGTGGTGCGTGGCTGGCTGGTGTAGCCGAGCTGTTCGGCCACGCTGGTCTGCACGTCAAACAGTAGGCGATCCTCATGGCGGCGTGCCACCAGGTGCAGCTGGCTGCGGATCATGCCGAGCATGGCATAGGTACGCTTGATCTGGCGCGCCTCGTAATCGGTCAGCAGACCGCTTTGCGAGATGCTGTCCCAGCTGTTGCCATAGCCGGCCGCCTTGGCCACCCAGAGCAGGATGTGCAGATCGCGCAGGCCACCGGGCGATTCCTTGCAGTTGGGCTCAAGCGAGTAGGGCGTGTTGTCGTACTTGGCGTGGCGCTGGCGCATTTCCAGCGTCTTGGCCAGGTAGAAGGCGTAGGGCTGCATCACGCTGTCATAGGCAGCGCTGAGCTGCTGGAACAGCTTGCGCGAGCCGGTGATGTAGCGCCGCTCCAGCAGCGCAGTCTGGATCGTGATGTCGGCCTGCGATTCACGGATGCATTCCTGCAGGGTGCGCACGCTGGAGCCGATCTGCAGGCCCACATCCCAGCAGCAGCTGACAAAGTGCTCCACGCGTTCCTTCAGGTCTGCATCCTGCTCCAGATCCACGCCGTCGGGCAGCAGGATCAGCACATCGACATCGGAATGCGGCGAGAGTTCGGCGCGGCCATAGCCGCCCACCGCCGCCAGCAGCAGGCCGCCGCGCTGCAGCCCATGTGCGCGCCACAGCGTGGACAGCATACGGTCGGTCAGGCGCGTGAGCTTGCGCCACAGCGTATGGACGCTGCGCAAGGCACGCAGCTTGCGTCCGGCGTTGGTCGAGAACGCCGCAAACAGCGCCTCCTTGTCCTGCTGGTAGCCGGTACGCAGACTGGCCAGGGTTTCCGGGGAGAGAGGGGCGAGGGTCTGCGGCATGCGGATCAGCGGGTGAGCGTTGTGGGATCAGGTCTTGGTCGAGCTGATGAAGTCCGGCAGCGCCGGCATGCCGGGCGATACCGTCAGCACCTCGTAGCCGGTCTCGGTGACGACCAGGGTGTGCTCGTACTGCGCCGACAGGGATCGGTCCTTGGTGACGATGGCCCAGCCGTCCGGACCCTGCTTGATCTCGCGGCGGCCGGCGTTGACCATCGGCTCGATGGTGAAGATCATGCCGGGCTGCAGCTCTTCGAGCGTGCCGGGCTTGCCGTAGTGCAGCACTTGCGGCTCGGTGTGGAACTCCTGGCCGGTGCCGTGGCCGCAGAACTCGCGCACCACGCTGTAGCCATGGCCTTCCACGTGCTGCTGGATCGCATGACCGATATCGCCCAGGCGCGCGCCCGGCTTGACCTGCTGGATGCCGATCCACATCGATTCGTAGGTGACGCGCAACAGGCGAGTGACAAAGGGCTGTACCGCCGATTCACCACCGACGATGAACATGCGGCTGCTGTCGCCGTGCCAGCCGTTGGTGGTCGGCGTGACGTCGATGTTGACGATATCGCCTTTCTTCAGCGGCTTTTCGTTCGGGATGCCGTGGCAGACCTGGTGGTTGACCGAGGTGCAGATCGACTTGGGGTAGGGCGTATGGCCGGGCGGGGCATAGTTCAGCGGTGCCGACACCGAACCGCGCGAGGTGGTGTATTCGGCGCACAGGCGATCCAGCTCGTTGGTGGTCACGCCGGGCACGACAAACGGCGCGATGTAGTCGAGCAGCTCGGCGGCAAAGCGGCCGGCAACGCGCATGTGTTCGATTTCTTCGGGGGTATGGATCTTGATGCTCATGGGCGCAATTATCCTAGGAATGCGAGCCTGTCGCAGGCAGCGGGGAATGTCGGGCTGGCGCAACAAGCGGACAAACCGGCACTTTGCATTTACAATCCGATACTTGCCGGCGCCATGCCGGCGCCAAGACCCAGGTGCCTGTGATGCCGGAAGCGATGAATCCGGCTGGCAGGTTAAACGGGAACCGGGTGCGTGCGCCAGCCGCACAATGCCCGGACTGCCCCCGCAACGGTAAGCGAGTGTGGGTGCATCAGGCCATGCAACAGGCATGGCAGCCACTGCCGGCTTGGGCAGCGTCGTGCAAGGCGGCGCAGGTTCAAGCAGTGGGAAGGCGATGCATCAAGACTTGCGAGTCCGGATACCGGCCTGTGTTTGACCAAGCTGCCATGACAGGGTGATGGCGGCGCAAACCTGGCCGTCTGCGGGGTAGCAGACATGGCGGTAGGGCGGTGTGCCGGCAATGCGGGCACCCGGCCACGACAACCGACGCGTCGCATGCAGCACGGCCAACTGATACGAGAACTGGCCTTGAAACTCCATCCCCATTCCATTCGCCTGGCAGGTCTGCTGATCTGCCTGACTCCGGTTGCCGCTGCCGTGGCAGAAACTGTCCAGCCCGATGCCGTCGAGCCGGCACTGCAAGTGGCTGCTGCCGGCCCCCAGGACGAACCCTATCGCGTGGTCGTCACCGGAGCACGTGCGCCCATGCCGCTCAAGGACACACCGCAGCGTATCGAGGTGGTGACGCGCCAGGAAATCGAGCGCGTGCCGCACCGTGAACTGGCCGACCTGCTGGGCAAGACGACCAATGTCGACATCAAGCGTTATCCCGGCATGAGCGGTTCGGTTGGCATGCGCGGCTTTACGCCGAGCTCGCCCATGACCGGCGAGAGCATGCAGACGCTGGTGCTGCAAAACGGCATTCCGGCTGTGCACAACAACCTCAGCTTCATGCCGGTGAATGGCGTGTCGCGCGTCGAGGTCATGAAAGGCCCGGCATCTTCGCTCTATGGCTCGCAGGCCATGGCCGGCGTGATCAACGTGATTCCGGTGCGCCGTACCGACGAGATCCAGGGCGGTGTGGGCGTGTCTGCCGGCAACCATGACCTGCGCCAGGTCGATGCCAATATCGGCGGCGCCATCAGTGAGAATCTGAACTTTGACTATTTTGGCAACTGGGAAAAGCGCGGCAATTACCAGGACGGCAATGGCCAGACCATGGAGTTCAGCGGTTACAAGCAGCACAGCCACGGCCTGCGCCTGGGTGCCGAACTGGCACCGGGCTGGACACTGGATGCGCGTGCCGACCTGTTCCGTGCCGATGACGTGCAGAACCCCGGCCCCGATCCGGAGATCAAGCAGTTCGAGACCAGCAAGGATGCCAGCCGTGACCTCTACAGCCTGACGCTGCAGGGCGAAGCCGGCAACCATGCGTTGACCGCCGCGGCCTACACCGGCAAGGAAAACTACATCAACTACGACCTGCAAGCGGACCGCAGCCTGGCGCAATCCTATGATTCGCGCATCAAGTGGCACGGCCTGCAGCTGAAGGATGCCTGGGACTGGGCCGATGGCTACAAGCTGGTGTTTGGCTACGACTACAACCAGACCGAAGCCAGCGCGCGCAGCGGCACGCCGCCGTGGACCTTCTCGTATAACCCGGACAGTAAGCTGAAGACGCATGGCCTGTATGCGCAACAGAACATCAGTCTGAACGAAGGCCAGACCAATCTGTACGTGGGTGGCCGTTACGACCGCATCACCATGTCCACGCTGCCGACCGACGGTCTGGGCAACGTGACGCAAAGCCGTGATTTCAGCCAGTTCAGCCCGAGCGCCGGCATCAAGCACGAAGTGTCGCCGGGTATCTCCCTGCATGCCTCGGCGGGCAAGGGCTTCAGTGCGCCCAGCGCCTGGAAGCTGTCCGGCGAATACTCCGGCAGCGACTGGAAAGTTGACTCGGCCGGTAACTGGTACCCGGTGCCGATCACCTACGTCGGTAACGCCAATCTGGATCCGGAAAGCAGCACCAGCGTCGATGCCGGTATCGGTATCGAACGCGAGAACTGGAACGCCGACCTGACGCTGTACCACACGCGCATCCAGGACAAGATCGTCGCCTATGACGTCAGCCCGGGCCTGAAGAGCTGGCGCAACGCTGACGAGGCGCGCATGCGCGGCGTGGAGCTGGTCGGCAACTGGCAGTTCAGCCCGAACCTGCGCCTGGATCTGGGCTACACGCACAGCTTCCGCAGCGAGCAGCGCAATGGCAACGTCTGGTCGCCGCTGGAGTACGTGCCCAAGAACACCGCGCGCGCCGCGCTGGTGGGGGACTGGGACAAGCTGCATGCACGCCTGGGTGCCCGCTACAACGGCAAGAGCTGGAAGTCCAAGGCGGAGCGCGGCGGCTACACCCTGTGGGACATGAGCCTGGGCTACGCCATCGACAAGCGCCAGACCGTCAGCCTGAGCGTGGACAACCTGTTTGACCGCTACTATGAGGAAGTCCACAACTACAACATGCCCGGCCGCGAAATTCGCCTGGGCTACCGCTGGGACTTCAAGTAATTGAGCATGCCCACCCGCTTGCTGCGCCGCCTCACGCCACGCCACGCCCTGCGCTGGCTGGCCGCAGGCTGCGTAGCGGCGGTACTGGCGGGCTGCCAGCCGCAGGCACCCGTGGCCAGCACCACGGCAGTAGCCAGTCAGCAGGCACAGCGCATCGTTTCGCTCAACCTCTGCACCGACCAGCTGCTGTTGCAACTGGTGGAACCGGATCGGATCTCGGCGCTGAGCAAGCTGTCCCATGATCCCGGCCTGTCGGTACTGGAACCACAGGCGCGCGCGCTGCCCGTGGTGCGTGGCGATGCCGAAGAGGTGCTGCTGCTCAAGCCGGATCTGGTGCTGGTGGGCCGCTACACGGCGCGCTACACCACGCACATGCTGCGCACACTTGGTATTCCGGTGCTGGAAGTACCACTTGCCAACAGCCTGGCCGAGGTGCAGCAGCAGATCACGCTGGTGGCCGATGCCGTCGGCGCAGCCGACAAGGGCAGGGCGCTGGTGCAGGCCTTGCAGCAACAACAGCAGCAGCTGCAACAGGCAGCGCAGCAGCAATCCGCGCCATGGCCGGTAGCGGCCGAGCGCAGCTGGCAAGGCTACAGCACCGGCCAGGGCACGCTGATGAACGAATTGATCGAACTGGCCGGCTACCGCAATGCCGGCGTCGAGGCCGGCCTGAGCGGCTATGGCTACCTGCCGCTGGAACGGCTGGTCGCCACCCATCCGGACCTGATGCTCACGCCTGATTACGCCAGCGACATGCCAAGCGTGGTGCCACGTGACCAGCTGCACCCGGCGCTGCAACACACCACGCTCGACAGCCTGACCCTGCAGACCCGCACCACTATCTGTGGCGGCCCCTGGAGCCTGGATACGGCGGCGCGCATGGCGCAGCAGCGCCAGGCCCGATAATCGCTGCCATGACTGTTTCCGATTTTTCTGCCGCACCGGGTTGGGCCCGCTGGTCCATGGGCCGCTGGCTGCTGGCCGGTCTGGTACTGCTGGCGCTATGCCTGCTGTCGCTGACGATTGGCTACGTGGACATGTCGCCGCTGCGCCTGCTGCAAGGCGTGCTGGCTGGCGACTGGGTACCGAGCCGCATCTTCTGGGATTTGCGCCTGCCGCGTACCGTGCTGTGCGTGGCGGTCGGGGCGGCGCTGGGCATGTCCGGTGCCGCGCTGCAAGGCCTGCTGCGCAACCCGCTGGCGGAACCCGGCCTGCTGGGCGTGACCAGCGGGGCCGCGCTGGGCGCGGTAATTGCGCTCTATACCGGGCTGGCGCAGATGACTGCGCTGGCACTGCCCTTGGCCGGCATGGCCGGTACCTCACTGGCGGTGCTGCTGGTGCTGCTGCTGGCGCAGCGCAACCAGGACACCACCACCCTGATCCTGGCTGGCGTGGCGATTTCCGCGCTGTGCAGCGCGCTGATTGCGCTGGTGATGAACTGGTCGCGCAATGCCTTTGCGCTGCAGGAAATCGTATTCTGGATGATGGGCTCGCTGGCGGATCGCAGCATGCGCGAAGTAGCGCTGGGCGTGCCCTTGATCGTGCTCGGCCTGCTGCTGCTGTGGCAATCGCGCCGTGGCCTGCAGGCGCTGGCGCTCGGCGAGGAAACCGCGCACACCATGGGCATCCGCCTGCCGCAGCTGCGCCTGCTGGTGCTGGCCGGCACCGCCTGTAGCGTGGGCGCAGCGGTATCGGTAGCGGGCAGCATCGGCTTTGTCGGCCTGGTGGCGCCGCATGTAATGCGGCCCTGGGTCAAGGCCGATCCCTCGGCGCTGCTGCCGGTATCGGCCTGGGCCGGGGCCATCCTGCTGCTGCTGGCCGATATCGGCGTGCGCCTGGCCTACAACGATGGCCAGGAGCTCAAGCTTGGTGTGCTCACCGCCCTGATTGGCGCGCCGTTCTTCCTGTCACTGATCCTGGGCCTGCACCGGAGGTCGGCATGAGCAGCGTGATGATGCAAATGCAGGGCGTGCAGATGGAAGCCGGCAAGCGTACGCTGTTGCACGACATTGAGCTGGAATTGCGCAGCGGCCAGCTGCTCGGCATTCTCGGCCCCAACGGAGCCGGCAAGACCAGCCTGTTGCGCACGCTGCTCGGCATGGCACCGGCCAGTCGTGGCCAGATCCTGCTGCAGGAGCAGCCGCTGGCACAGTGGTCGGCCAGCGAACGCGCGCGCCACATTGCCTATCTGGCGCAGGGCCAGCAGGTGCACTGGCCGTTGCCGGTGGCCGACGTGGTGGCGCTGGGCCGCTTGCCGCATGGCGATGCCGAACGGCCCAGTGGCGAAGCCGCCATCCAGCGCGCCATGCAGTTGACCGATTGCCAGCACATGTCCATACGCAATGTGCAAACCCTGTCCGGTGGCGAGCGTGCCCGCGTACTGCTGGCGCGTGCGCTGGCGACCGAAACGCCAATCCTGCTGGCCGACGAACCGCTGGCCGCGCTGGACCCGGCACACCAGCTGCAGATCATGGGCCTGCTGCGCCAGCTGGCGGGGCAGGGCATGGCGATTGCCGTGGTACTGCATGATCTGACGCTGGCCTCGCGCTTCTGCCACCAGGTCTGCGTGCTGCAGCAGGGCCGCATCCAGGCGCACGGCCAGCCGTCGCAGGTACTGGACGATACCTTGCTGCGCCAGGTCTTCGGCCTGCAGGCGCTGCGCCTGCAGCAGCTCGATGCCGATTGCATCGTGCCCTGGGAAGTGCTGACCTGAAGCACCGGCACAAGCCCGTGGGGAATGCCCACGAAGCGCCCACCCGTCATGCCCGCCGATTACAATGGCGGTTTACATCAGCTGCCTGTTGCCTCTCATTTCCATGCAGACAACCATTACCCGTTTCGAGGGCGGCAACGCTCTCACCCATTTCCGTTCCCAGCAACTCCTGAGCCAGATCCAGGCGATCGCTCCCGGCGTGCGTGCCATCACTGGCCAGTTCATGCACTGGGTTGAAAGCGACCAGCCGCTGGATGCGACCAGCCAGCAGGCGCTGCAACAGCTGCTGACCTATGGCGAGCCGGCCGATGCCGCCGACAAGCCGCTGGCCAGCATCGTCGTCACGCCGCGCGTCGGCACCGTGTCGCCCTGGGCTTCCAAGGCCACCGATATCGCGCGCAACTGCGGCCTGACTGATGCCGCCAGCGTGCGCCGCATCGAGCGCGGCACCGTGTATGCGCTCGAGGGCAGCAAGCTCAAGGACGGCCAGCTGGAGCAGATCGCTGCGCTGCTGCACGATCGCATGACCGAAAGCGTGCTGCCCACGCTGGATGCCGCCAACAGCCTGTTCACGCACCTGGACCCGGTGCCGATGGAGCATGTGGACGTGCTCGGCGGTGGCCGTGCCGCGCTGGAGGAGGCCAACCGCGACTGGGGCCTGGCCCTGGCCGACGACGAGATCGACTACCTGCTGCAGGGCTTCCAGGAGCTCAAGCGCAACCCGACTGACGTTGAACTGATGATGTTCGCGCAGGCCAACAGCGAACACTGCCGCCACAAGATCTTCAACGCCGAGTTCACCATCGATGGCGAAGCGCAGCCGCACTCCCTGTTCGGCATGATCCGCAATACCGAAAAGGTATCACCGCAGCACACCATCGTCGCCTATTCCGACAACGCCGCCATCATGGAAGGCGGTACCAGCCTGCGCTTCATGGCCGATGAATCCACCGAGCAGGGCATGCGCTACCGCGGCCAGGACAAGCTGCAGCACGTGCTGATGAAGGTCGAGACGCACAACCACCCGACCGCGATTTCCCCGTTCCCGGGCGCTTCTACCGGCGCCGGCGGCGAGATCCGTGACGAGGGTGCAACCGGCCGTGGCTCGCGTCCCAAGGCCGGCCTGACCGGTTTTACGGTATCGAAGCTGTGGGGCGGCATGAGCGACCAGCCGGGCGGCAAGCCCGAGCACATCGCCAGCCCGCTGCAGATCATGACCGAAGGCCCGCTGGGTGGCGCCGCCTTCAACAACGAATTCGGCCGTCCCAACCTGACCGGCTATTTTCGTGAATACGAGCAGACCATCGTCAGCCGTACGCAGGACGGCGTGCAGGTGCGCCAGATGGGCTACCACAAGCCGATCATGATCGCCGGTGGCCTGGGCAGCATCGATGCCAGCCAGACGCACAAGATCGAATTCCCGCCCGGCACGCTGCTGATCCAGCTGGGTGGCCCCGGCATGCGCATCGGCATGGGCGGAGGTGCGGCCAGCTCGATGAGCAGCGGCGCCAACGCGGCGCACCTGGACTTCGACTCGGTGCAGCGTGGCAACCCGGAAATCGAGCGCCGTGCGCAAGAGGTGATCAACCATTGCTGGGCGCTTGGCGAAGCCAACCCGATCCTGGCGATCCACGACGTTGGTGCCGGCGGCCTGTCCAACGCCTTCCCTGAGCTGGTCAACGATGCTGGCCGCGGTGCGCGCTTTGACCTGCGCAGCGTGCCGCTGGAAGAAACCGGCCTGGCACCCAAGGAAATCTGGTGCAACGAAAGCCAGGAACGCTACGTGATGGCGATTGCGCCGGAAAGCCTGGCGCAGTTCCGCGCCCTGTGCGAGCGCGAGCGCTGCCCGTTTGCCGTGGTCGGCGTTACCACCGAAGAGCGCCACCTGCATGTGGGCGCGGTCGATCTGAACAGTGGCGACATCGTCGATGAGGACCTGCCGGTCGACATGCCGATGAACGTGCTGCTGGGCAAGCCGCCGAAGATGCAGCGCGACGTCAAGACCGTCACGCACCAGGGCATGCCGCTGGATACCGGCGACCTGGACCTGCAGCAGGCCATCATCCAGGTGCTGAGCCACCCGACCGTGGCCAGCAAGCGCTTCCTGATCACCATCGGCGACCGCGCCGTTGGTGGCCTGACGCACCGCGACCAGATGGTTGGCCCGTGGCAGGTGCCGGTGGCCGACGTGGCCGTGACGCTGGCCGACTTTGCCGGCGTTGCCGGCGAAGCCATGAGCATGGGCGAACGCACGCCGCTAGCGGTGTTCGATGCCCCGGCCTCCGGCCGCATGGCCGTGGCCGAAGCCATCACCAACCTGCTGGCGGCCCCGATCGAGTTGCCGCGCGTCAAGCTGTCCGCCAACTGGATGGCAGCCTGTGGCGAAGCCGGTGAAGATGCCGCGCTGTATCGCACGGTAGAAGCCGTCGGCATGAAACTGTGCCCGGAGCTCGGCATTTCGATTCCGGTCGGCAAGGACTCGCTGTCCATGCGCACCCAATGGCAGGATCCGTCTGCCGAAGGCGCGGCACAGGCACGCAAGGTGGTATCGCCGGTCAGCCTGATCGTGACCGCCTTTGCCTCGCTGCAGGACGTGCGTGGCACGCTCACGCCTCAGCTGGACCGTGACGTTCCCGATTCCCGCCTGCTGCTGATCGACCTGGGTCGTGGCCAGCAGCGCATGGCCGGCAGCATCCTGAGCCAGGTACTGGGGCAGGGCGGCGACATTGTGCCGGACCTGGACCAGGCGAAAGACCTGGTGAACCTGGTCAATGCCGTCAACACCCTGCGCGCACAGGGCAAGATCCTGGCCTACCACGACCGCAGCGACGGTGGCCTGCTGGCCGCCGTGGCCGAGATGGCTTTTGCCGGCCATGTCGGCGTGGCGCTGACGGTGGACATGCTGCTGGCGCACGGCGACGGCGTCAGCGACAGCCGCCTGGACAGCGGCGAAGCCAAGAACTGGGCACAGCAGACATCGGGCCGCCGCCACGAGGAAACGCTCAAGGCGCTGTTCAACGAAGAACTCGGCGTGATCCTGCAGGTACGCAAGGAAGACCGCAACGAGGTGATGCAGGTGCTGAATGCACACGGCCTGGGTGGCTGCAGCCATTTCATCGGCAATGTGCGCAACGAAAGCTCCGAAGTCGATGCCGGCAAGGGCCAGCTGACGATCTGGCGCGATGCGCAGAACATTTTTGCTGCCGATCTGGAAGACCTGCACCAGGTCTGGGACAGCGTGAGCTGGAAGATTGCCCAGCAGCGCGACAACCCGGCCTGTGCCGACAGCGAACACCGTGCCGCCGGCGACCGCAAGGATCCGGGCATGCACATGCACCTGACCTTCACGCCCGAAGCCCCGGCTGTGCACACCAGCCGTCCGCGCGTAGCCGTGCTGCGCGAGCAGGGCGTCAACTCGCACGTGGAAATGGCCTACGCCTTCGACCGTGCCGGTTTCGACACGCTGGACGTGCACATGACCGACCTGCAGGCCGGCCGCGTCAGCCTGTCCCAGGTGCAGGGCGTGGTCGCCTGCGGCGGCTTCAGCTACGGCGACACCCTGGGTGCCGGCGTGGGCTGGGCGCGCAGCATCACCTTCAACCCGGTGCTGCGTGACGCTTTTGCCGCATTCTTTGCGCGCAATGACACCTTCGCGCTGGGCGTCTGCAACGGTTGCCAGATGTTTGCCGAACTGGCCAGCATGATCCCCGGTGCCGAGCACTGGCCGCGCTTCACGCACAACCAGAGCGCCCGCTTCGAGGCGCGCTACAGCATGGTCGAGGTGCTGGATTCGCCCAGCATCTTCCTGCAGGGCATGGCCGGCAGCCGCCTGCCGATCGCCGTGGCGCACGGCGAGGGCTTTGCCAACTTCGCGGTGCAGGGCGATCACGCCCAGGTGCACAAGGCAATGCGCTACGTGGACAACCATGGCCAGCCGACCGAAACCTACCCGTTCAACCCGAACGGCAGCCCGGGCGGCCTGACCGCCGTCACCACCGCCGATGGCCGTTTCACCGCCATGATGCCGCACCCGGAGCGCGTGTTCCGTCCGCTGCAGATGAGCTGGATCGACCCGGCGCTGGCAGGTGACAAGACCGGCTTCAGCCCATGGATGCAGCTGTGGGTGAATGCCCGCAAGTGGGTCGGCTGATCCACAGCAGCTGACGCTGAAAAGCCAACGGGCCTGCAGGTTATATCCTGCAGGCCCGTCCTGTTTTAGGGGATGCCCCGGCTCAATGCCGGAACTTCACCGTATCCGGCGAGTTCGCACCGCCGGTCATGACAAAGTTCATCGCTTCCTCGAAGGTCCAGTCAGTCGGCACCACATCTTCCATTGGCACGATCTCGATATAGCCCGAGGTCGGGTTGGGTGAGGTCGGCACATAGACGGCGGCCAGTTCCTTGCCGCTGTCGGCATCGGTCAATACGCGCGTCACCAGGCCCACGGCCTTCATCTCCGAAGACGGGAAGTTGATCAGCACCACGCGCTGGCCCTTGACCGAGGGATTGCTCAGCGTCTCGATGAAGCGCTTGGTCGCCTTGTAGATGATCTGCACGCCGGGCAGGCGGATCATCAGGTCTTCCATCCACTTGATCAGCTGGCGGCCGATCACCTGCGTCGCCAGCAGGCCGATGATGTACAGCGTCAGCAGGGTCAGCAGCACTGCCATCAGGTTCTGGAACTCGGTCGCCAACAGCCATTGCGAGGCGGTAGCCGAGATCGGTTCGATCAGGCTGGCGGCGGCACTGACCAGTGGCTTGCCGGCATTCGCCAGCAGGCCGAACATGAACTGGAAGACCCACCAGGTGACGTACAGCGGGGCAATGGCAAAAAAGCCGGTCAGGATATGGCGCAGCAGGTGCGATTTCTTCGCGGTTGCAGGGGCAGGGGAGGTCTGGGAATCGTCGTCCATGGTTCAGGCAGGTAAAAATCAGTCAGGCAGCTGACAGCTGCCATCAACAGGAATTGTAGGGACTTCACCGCCGCCAGTAGTCTGCTCAGGCACTATCCTCATCCACAGAAGTGCTAGCAGGTGCAACAGCCACCGGATCCGTCAGCGTCTGCAGTTGCAGATGGCGCGCATCCAGCCGCGGGTAGCCGGAGAAGCGCAGCCGGTAGCCCTGCGCCGTGGTCTGCAGTCGCGCCCGGTAGCCGAGCGGCATGGTCACCTTGTCGCGGATATGGCCAAACGGAAAGCCGGTCAGCACCGGCAGGCCGGTGATTTGCCGCAGCACGCCGATCACGCTGTTGAAATCGTAGCTGGCGTCGTAGCCGTCTTCCTCGTCTCGCAGGCGGAAGGTGCCCAGCACGATTGCCTGCTGCTGCTTGAGCACGCCGGACAGCTGCAGCGTCTGCAGCATGCGCTCCAGCCGGTAGGGCTGTTCACCCACATCCTCGATGAACAGGATACCGCCCGGCACCCGCGGCATCCACGGGCTGCCGGCCAGTGCGGCCAGCACCGACAGGTTGCCGCCCCAGAATACGCCTTCCAGATCCAGCGCACGCGGCGTCGGCTGCGCCACCTCGATGGTCTGGTGCGTGCTGGTCACGGTCTGCACAAATTGCTGCAGCGCAAAGCTGCTCGGCCAGGGGCTGCCAAACTCGCTGTAGAACATCGGTCCGGCAAAGCTGCCGGTACGGCCCTGCGCCAACAGCGCTAGCTGCAACGCGCAGACATCGCTGTAACCCAGGAACAGCGTACCGGCTTCGCGCATGCGGCTGCCCAGGGACGCCCAGTCGATCAGCGGCAACAGCCGGATCGCGCCATAGCCACCACGGGCACCCAGCAGCACCTGCGGTGCTGCGACACGGCCACTGGCCACCTCCTGCAGGTCGGCCGCGCGTTCGGCATCGGTACCGGCAAAGCGCTGATGGCGCCGGCCGAGTGCCACCGTGTTTTCCAGCGCAAAACCGGCACGCTGCAGGCGTTGCAGGCCGATGTCGATGCGTTCCGGATTGGGCAGGTAGCCGGATGGGGCGACCAGGCGCAGCCGGGGGGCATCCGGGTGTCGTGCCAGCGGCGTCTGTGCGGCACAGGCCGGCAGCCAGATGCCGGCAGTCGCAGCCGTGCCGGCCTGCAACAGGCTGCGGCGGGTAAATGGTGATCCAGACATGAACATGTACGCATTTTCCCTGTAATTCCCGCTCTGGCAAGACAGGGCGCATCACGGTTCTGACACAATACCTATCGACTATCATGCTAAATATGACGCTACATGCATGCTAGCGTCACTTGTCCTGTCGTCCTTCTTGTTTCCATGCCTCCTTACGTGCTTCGTCCCCTGCAGCAATGGTCTATCGATGCCATCCTCGCGGTGCAGGAAAAAGCGTATGCGCCGTTCCTGGTGGAGCAGGCGCATGTGCTGCAAGGCAAGCTCGATGCCGGCCCGCCCGGTCATCCGCTGAGCTGGGCGGCGGCGCTGGCAGATGCGCCAAATGAGCTGTGCGGCTATGCCATTGCCGTGCCCTGGTCCAGCAAGCAAGTGCCGATGTGGAACCACACGCGCCTGGTATCGCCACAGCAGGCCGATTGCCTGTACGTGCACGATATCGCGGTGGCGCCGCGGCACCACGGCAGCGGCCTGGCGAATCGCCTGATGCAGCAGGTGCTGAACCAGGGTGCCTCCTGTGACTGGCCGCAGGCCGCGCTGGTGGCGGTACAGGGCGCCGACAACTACTGGCGCCGCTTTGGCTTTGCGCCGGCACCGGGGCCGGATGTCGGCAGCTTCGGCCCGGACGCGGTGTGGATGATGCGCGCCTACCTGCCTGCGCGCAAGCCCTGAAAACGCTTGTGCGCGGCCGCCTCGGCTAGAATCGGCTACTTTACACTTCGTTGCAGCGGCACCCGGTGCCCGCACACGAGTTCTCCGATGATTCACGCTGGCCTGAGCGATCTTCCGGCGTGACCGAACAAGGAACGCCATGAACACGACCAAAGCATCCCACGGCCAGTGGAGCTCCCGATTTGGCTTCATTCTTGCCGCCACTGGCTCCGCCGTGGGTCTGGGCAATATCTGGAAATTTCCCTATATGACCGGCGTCAGCGGCGGCTCGGCCTTTGTGCTGACCTATCTGCTGTGCATCACGCTGATCGGCGTGCCAATCCTGATCATGGAATGGCTGATTGGCCGTCGTGCCCAGCAGAACCCGATCCAGGCGATGGAGTTCGTCGCACGCCAGGAAGGCCGCTCGCCGGCCTGGAAAGTACTGGGCTTTGTCGGAATTCTGGGTGCCTTCCTAATCCTGTCCTTCTACAGCGTGATTGGCGGCTGGGCGCTGGATTACCTGTTCCTGACCGGCTCCGGCACCTTCCAGGGCATGACCGGCAAGGAAACCGGTGCCGTCTTCGAGGGCTTTCTGGCCAATGCTGGCAGCCTGATGCTCTGGCATACCGTGTTCATGGGCCTGACCGTCTGGATCGTTGCCATGGGCGTCACCACCGGCCTGGAGCGCGCCTCGCGCATCATGATGCCGGGCCTGGCGCTGGTGCTGCTGATCCTGGTCGGCTACGCTGCCGTGGCCACGGACTCCTTCGGCCGCGCGGCCGCCTTCCTGTTCACGCCGGACTGGAGCGCCATCAACGGCCAGGTGGTGCTGGCAGCGCTGGGACACGCCTTCTTCACGCTGTCGCTCGGCATGGGCATCATGACGGCCTACGGTGCCTATCTGGGCAAGGAAGTGAACCTGCTGAGCACGGCACGCACCGTGGTGATCCTCGACACCACGATTGCCCTGATGGCCGGCATGGCGATCTTCCCGCTGGTGTTTGCGCACAACCTGGAGCCCAGCTCCGGCCCCGGCCTGATCTTCGTGACGCTGCCGATCGCCTTCGGCAACATGACGGGCGGCACCGTGCTGGGCGCACTGTTCTTCGTCCTGCTGAGCTTTGCTGCGCTGACGTCTTCGATGTCGCTGCTGGAGCCGGTGGTGGCGCTGGTGGAAGAGCGCACCTCGCTGGGCCGCAAGAGCGCCGCCGTCACCGCCGGTGTGGTGATCTGGCTGCTGGGCGTGGCGTCGCTGCTGTCCTTCAACCACTGGAGCGAGATCCAGATCCTGGGCAACAATATTTTCGATTTCCTGGACAAGCTGACCAGCAAGTTCATGCTGCCGCTGACCGGCTTGGGCATCATCATTTTTGCCGGCTGGTTCATGAACCAGGAAAAGATCCGCCAGGAGCTGGGCCTGGAAGGCACGGCCTACCTGATCTGGAGCCTGGTGAGCCGCTTTGTCGCACCGCTGGCAGTGATTGCGGTGTTTATCAGCATGTTGCTGGGTTGATGCATGCAGCTGTCTGAGCGCCCGCGCCTGGCCACGGCCCCCTTGTTGGATGTCTCGGATCGGCATGCCCGCTTTTTCTGGCGGCTGCTGAGCCGACGCGCCTTGCTGTATACCGAGATGATCAATATGGGCGCCATCATGCGCGGTGCGGCCGAAAGCCACCTGCGCTACAACGCCGAAGAGCATCCGGTGGCGCTGCAACTGGGTGGCAGCGATCCGGCCATGCTGGCGGGCAGCGCCCGGGCCGGCGAGCAATGGGGCTATGACGAGATCAACCTGAACTGCGGCTGCCCAAGCGACCGTGTGCAACAGGGCGCTTTTGGGGCCTGCCTGATGCGCGAACCGGTGCGCGTGGCCGACTGCATCAAGGCGATGCAGGATGCCGTCACGCGCGTGCCGGTCACGGTCAAGCACCGCATCGGCCTGGACAAGGACGAAAGCTATGCCATGGTGCGCGATTTCGTCGGCACGCTGGCCGATGCCGGCTGCCAGGTGTTCATCGTGCATGCACGCAATGCCTGGCTCAAGGGCCTGAGCCCGAAGGAAAACCGCGAAATCCCGCCGCTGCGTTATGACGTCGCCTACCAGCTCAAACGTGATTTCCCTGATCTGCATATCAGCGTCAATGGTGGTATTGCCACGGCGGAGCAGATCCGTGAACACTGGCAGCATCTGGATGGCGTGATGATTGGCCGCGAGGCCTGGCACAACCCCTGGAGCCTGACCCAGTGGGATGCGCTGATGGAAGGCAGCGAGGACCTGAGCCCGCGCGTGGATCGCGATGCGGTGGAACTGGCCATGGTCGAATACATGGAGCGCGAGGCGCAGCAGCACGATACCTGGTGGTATGCCGTGGCACGTTGCATGCTGGGCCTGCGCCATGGCCAGCGCGGTGCGCGCCGCTGGCGCCAGGTCTGGAGCGATCACCGCCTGAAGAACGAGCCCGCTCGTGAGGTCTACCGGCTGGCGCAGCAGGCGCTGGCGGCTGACCAGCTGCCCGTCACCGACGCATGAGCACACCGGCCATCACGCGACCTGCGGTGGTGCAGGGGCTGACGCACAGCCTGTCGATTGCGCTGGGCTATTTTCCGGTGGCGTTTTCCTTTGGCCTGATGGCGATTCAGGCTGGCTTTTCGCCGCTGCTGGCGATCATGACCTCGGTCGTGGTGTATGCCGGCGCGGCACAGTTCGTGCTGGTGGCGCTGGCGGCTGCCGGTGCCGGGCCGTTCAGCATCATCGGCACGATTTTGCTGATGAATGTGCGCCACCTGTTTTATGGCCCCTCGATTCTGGACAAGCTGGGGCAGGGCGCGCCGCTGCTGCCGGCACCGCTGCTGGCCTTCTGGCTGACCGACGAGGTCTACGCCGCTTCGGTCAGCCGGCTGGGCAGCATGGCGCCAGCCGATCGGCAGGGCTGGTATCTGGGCATGCAGCTGGGCGCGTATACCTCCTGGGTTGGCGGCACCGTTCTCGGGGCACTGCTGGGCCAGCAGCTGGGGCAACAGTCGGCCTGGCTGAACCAGACGCTGGATTTCGTGCTGCCCTCGCTGTTCATGGCCTTGCTGCTGGAAATGTTCCGCCATGCACGGCTGCAGGTGACATTGGGCGCCATGCTCAGCACTGCGCTGCTGCTGTGGCTGCTGCCTGCGCACTACGCCATGCTGGGCGGGCTGGCTGCCGGAGCCTTGCTGGGCGCGCTGTACACCGGGAGGGCACATGGCGCACGCTGATCTCTGGTGGGTGATCCTGGTCTGCGGTGCCGGCACCTTTCTGCTGCGCCTGCTGCCGATGCGCTGGTTGCAGCGCAGCCAGCAGGGCGGGCGGACATTGCCACCACGCCTGATGGGAGCGCTGCAGGCGCTCGGGCCGGCGGCGATTGGCGCCTTGCTGGTGGCGGCACTGTGGCCGCAATGGTCCTGGGGCGAACCGCTCTGGCAACTGGCCCGGCTGCTGCTGGCGATCGCCGCAATTCTGCTGGCGCGCCGGCTGGCCGGCGGCATCGCCATGCCCACACTGGTTGGCGTGCTGGCATTCGGCCTGCTCTCGTGGTACTGGCTGGCCACCGTCTGAGCGAGCCGGAATTTGCGGTAAGCTGGCAGTTTTCCGCAACACACGACAACTATCACCATGATCAAGCACATCGTCATCTGGTCCCTGCACAACCCTGCCGACGCCCCGCGCATGAAAGAGCTGCTGGAAAGCTGCCGCCACTGTGTGCCCGGCATCATCACGCTGGAAGTGGGCCTGCGCACCGACGGTCTGGAGGCCAATGGCGATGTGGTGCTGTACTCCGTGTTCGAGGACAAGGCCACACTTGATGCCTACCAGGATCATCCCGATCACATGGCGGTCAAGGCCCAGGTCAAGCCGATGTGCTCCAGCCGCACCGTGCTGGACTACGCTGCATGAGCGAAGCACAGCCGCCACGCGTCAATATCCCGCTGGTACCGTTTGCCGACCACCTGGGTCTGCAGATCCGCATGGCGGCACAAGGGCACTCGGAAGTGGGCTACACGCCGTTGCCGGAGCACCTGAACTCCTTCCACGTGGTGCACGGCGGCGTCTGCATGACGCTGCTGGATGTGGCCATGGCCACGGCAGCACGTTCGCTGGAAGACGGCATGGGCGTGGTCACCATCGAGCTCAAATCAAGCTTCATGCGGCCGGCCCAGGGCGAGCTGGTGGCCGAGGGCAAGGTGCTGCATCGCACGGCCACCATGGCCTTTGTCGAAGCCGCAGTGCGTGATGCCAAGGGTCAGCTGTGCACCCATGGTACCGGTACCTTCAAGTACGTGCGCAAGCTGGCGGTAGGCAGCCGCAAGGCACAGTCGCTGCAACTGCCCAAGGACATGCAGCCGGTGATTGCCACCGACTGAGCCTGCTTGTCAGCCGCTTACAGCGGATACTCGCGCTTGATCTCCACCGCATCTGCCGGGACACGTCGATCCATGGCCGCATTCGGCGGCAGGCCTTGCGCCTCCAGGCGATCTTCCAGTTCCCCCATGTAGGAAGCGATGGTGTTGCCACTGGTATCGACACGGCTGCAGACCTGGTCCTGCATCGTGTTCAGGCGGCTGTCCATCCACTGCTGCAGCTGGCTTTGGCGGTCGCGTGATTCGGTCTCGATCTTGTCGATCAAGCCGCGCAGCTCGGTGTAGCGGCTGGCCTCGGCCTTGTCGGCCAGCTCGCGCTGCGTCTTCATTTCCTTGGTGTGGGCACGCGTCTCCAGCAGCGAGCTGGTCTGGATCATCACGGCATAGCCCAGAAACAGGATCACCGCCAGCAGCAACAAGCCCAGCATGACCAGGCCCAGCGGCCCCTCGACCGTGGTCACGCCCAGATTGAGCACCGTGTTGCGGGACAGTTCCATCCAGTTCAGGGTGACAAAGCCACCCACCAGGACAAAGAAAATGATCATGATCAGGGAACGGAAGCGCATGGAATCTCCTAGGGCGGCGAGATGCCGCAACAGCGCCACTATACCGCAGCACCGGCCCCTGCACGCAGGACAGCATGGCATCCGAGGCGCCGGGCGTGACATAGGCACGATCTCCGGCTGGTCGGGCCAGCGCGCCGGAAACGCGGCTGCAAAGTGGCATACTCTAGCGTTTCCGATTTACCTAGACCCATGGGGAGCAGGCTCAAGTGACCGCCATCATCCAGCAAATAGCGAATGAAATCAAGGTGCTGCCAAAGCAAGTTCAGATAGCAGTCGAACTTCTGGATGGCGGTGCCACCGTCCCCTTCATTGCGCGTTACCGCAAGGAGGCTACTGGCGGCCTGGACGATATCCAGCTGCGCGAGCTGGAGGCCCGCCTGTCCTACCTGCGCGAACTGGCCAGCCGCCGCGAGGCCATCCTCAAGAGCATCGACGAGCAGGGCAAGCTCACGCCGGAACTGCGTGCCGCCATCGACGCCGCACCGACCAAGCAGGAGCTGGAAGACCTCTACCTGCCGTACAAGCCCAAGCGCCGCACCAAGGGCCAGATCGCGCGCGAATTCGGCATCGAACCGCTGGCTGACAAGCTGTTTGCCGACCCGGCTCTGGACCCGCAAACCGAAGCCCAGCCCTTTGTACTGGCCGAGAAAGGCGAGGGCGGTGAAGACTTCACCACCATCCCGGCGGTGCTGGATGGCGTGCGCGACATCCTGAGCGAACGCTGGGCGGAAGACGCCAGCCTGGTGCAACTGCTGCGCGGCTGGCTCTGGGAAGAGGGCCTGTTCCAGAGCAAGCTGATGGACGGCAAGAATGAAAACGATGCGGAAGTGGCCAAGTTCCGCGACTATTTCGACTACGACGAGCCGATTGGCCGCGTGCCCTCGCACCGTGCGCTGGCGGTATTCCGTGGCCGCAGCCAGGACATCCTGGACGCCAAACTGGTGCTGCCCGAGATGGATGCCCCGGCTGCCGATGCGCGTTCCCGCCTGCAGCAGCCCAGCCTGGCCGAAGGCCGTATCGCGCTGCACCTGGGCTGGAGCCACCAGGGCCGCCCGGCCGACGACCTGCTGCGCAAGTGCGTGGCCTGGACCTGGCGCGTCAAGCTGTCGCTGTCGCTGGAGCGTGACCTGTTTGCGCGCCTGCGTGAAGATGCCGAGCAGGTGGCCATCAAGGTGTTTGGCGACAATCTGCGTGACCTGTTGCTGGCCGCGCCCGCCGGCCAGAAGGCCGTGATGGGCCTGGACCCGGGCATCCGCACCGGTGTCAAGGTGGCGGTGGTGGATGCTACCGGCAAGCTGCTGGAGACTGCCACCGTGTTCCCGCACGAACCGCGCCGCGACTGGGACGGCAGCCTGCACACGCTGGCGCGCCTGTGTGCGCAGCATGGCGTGCAGCTGATTGCCATTGGCAACGGCACCGCCAGCCGCGAAACCGACAAACTGGCGGCTGACCTGATCAAGCTGCTGGAGAAAAACGCAGCCGCCAACCACATGCCCAGACTGCCCATCCAGAAGGTGGTGGTGAGCGAAGCCGGTGCCTCGGTCTACAGCGCCAGCGAATACGCCAGCCAGGAAATGCCGGACGTGGACGTCAGCCTGCGTGGTGCCGCCAGCATCGCGCGCCGCCTGCAGGATCCTCTCGCCGAGCTGGTCAAGATCGATCCGAAGAGCATTGGCGTGGGCCAGTACCAGCACGATGTGAACCAGAGTGATCTGGCCCGCACGCTGGATGCGGTGGTCGAGGACTGCGTGAACGGCGTTGGCGTGGACCTGAACACCGCCAGCGCGCCGCTGCTGAGCCGCGTCTCCGGCCTGAGCGGCACCGTAGCCAAGGCCATCGTCAAGTGGCGCGAAGCGAATGGCGCCTTTGCCGATCGTGCCCAGTTGCTCAAGGTGACGGGCCTGGGTCCCAAGACCTTCGAACAGAGTGCCGGTTTCCTGCGCATCCGCGACGGCAGCAATCCGCTCGACATGACTGGCGTGCACCCGGAAACCTATCCGGTGGTGGAACGCATCATCGCCCAGGTCGGCAAGCCGGTGGACCAGCTGATGGGCCGCGCCGAGCTGCTGAAAACGCTGCGTCCTGAGCTGTTTGCCAACGACCAGTTTGGCGTCATCACGGTCAAGGACATCCTGCAGGAACTGGAAAAACCCGGCCGTGACCCGCGTCCGGATTTTGCCGTGGCGCGCTTCAACGAGGGCGTGGAAGATATCGCCGACCTGCGCGAAGGCATGGTGCTGGAAGGCACCGTCAGCAACGTGGCCGCCTTTGGTGCCTTCGTCGACCTGGGCGTGCATCAGGACGGACTGGTGCACGTGAGCCAGCTGTCCAATCGCTTTGTGCAGGACGCGCATGAAGTCGTCAAGACCGGCCAGATCGTCAAGGTCAAGGTGCTGGAAGTTGACGTGGCGCGCAAGCGCATCAGCCTGACCATGAAGCTGGACGCGCCCACCGGCCACCAGCGTCCGCAGGGCCAGGAGCGCCGTTCCGGCGGCGGTGGCCAGGGTGCCCGCCACTACGGCGCTGGTCAGGGCAGGGGACAGGCGCAGCCGACCGCCATGGCCTCGGCATTCGACAAGCTCAAGGGCCTGAAGCGCTGATCCGCACAACAATTTAGCAGATAATGGATTGATGTGCGCCGTCCCCAAACCGGACAGCTGCCGCACTGGCGCACATCCCATCGTACGGTAGCTGCCGCACCAGACACGAGGCCTCCATGTCCCAGCACGTCCTGTTCATCGTCAACGCTGCTCCCTACGGCAACGAAAACTGCCATTCCGCCCTGCGCCTGGCGCTGGCACTGGCCGGCAAGGACAGTCAGCCCAAGGTGACCATGTTCCTGATGTCGGATGCCACCGTGGTGGCACTGCCGAACCAGGCCCATGCCAGCGGCGCCACGCTGCAGGAAATGGTGGAAATGCTGGTCGATCTGGGTGGCACGGTGCGTGTCTGCCGCACCTGCATGCAGAACCGCGGCCTGCTGGAGCTGCCGCTGATCGCCGGTTGCGAGATCGGCAACCTGGGCGAGCTGGCCGACTACACACTGGCCGCCGACAAGGTACTGGTGTTCTGATCGCCGCTGGCCGGCTTCACGTCGGCTTCAGGCCGCCTGCTTGCGCCGCAGCGTCCATTCGAAATCGAAGCGGCTGACTTCGTCACCAGCTTCGTCGGTGCCGACGCTGCTGACCCAGACCGTTACTCCCTCATCCTGCCGCAAGGCCTGTTGCAGGGCCTGATCGAACACCGCCCCCTGATCGCAACGGAAACGGATGCGGCCGCGCGCCTTCTTGCCAAAGCTGGAGCGGTTGTTCGCCACCAGCATCGATACTGGCTGGCCGCTGGCATGGATTTTTTGCATCAGCAGTACGCCGGTCGACATCTCGGCCGCCATCGCCTGCACGGCAAAATACATGGACTGGAACGGGTTCTGGTTGATCCAGCGGTGCTTGACCGTGGTGGTGCAGCCCTTGGCGTCCAGTGAAGTCACGCGTACCCCGCACCAGAAAGCGGACGGCAGCTTGAAGAAGGTGTAGAGCAGGATATTGCGCGGGGTGAATTGCATCAGGTGGCCGTCAAATAAATAAAAGCACGATCGTTCTATTCGTGGAGTATAGATGCTAGTAAGCACAGAGGTGCTGCGGACAAACCCTTGAACGCCATCTGGCCTAGAATGGCAGACATGTAAAACATGCCCGAGCGGGAATATCCACCATGCTGCAACCTGTCGATACCCCCCAGGATCTGGGACTGGCGGTCTACCGCACACGCAAGCAACAAGGTCTGACCCAGGCTGAACTGGCCCTGGCGGCCGGCGTCGGCCTGCGCTTTGTGGTGGAACTGGAAGCCGGCAAGCGCACCGTACGACTGGAAAAAGTATTGCAGGTGCTGCAGGCGCTGGGTGCCCAGCTGCAACTGGACGGCGTGCCGCTGGCCGATAACCTGCAGGAGCAGCCATGAGCAGCACCGTCCCCGATCGCGCCCATACCCGACTGCAGGTGCGCCTGCTGGGGCAGGTAGTCGGTACGCTCAGCAGCAGTGGCCAGGCACCGGGTGTACGCGGCGGCTCGAACCTGGCCATGCCTTCGCAGGGCTGGCTGCAGTTCCGCTACCACCGCGACTGGCTGGCCCATGCTGATGCCGTGCCGCTCTCCTTGCATCTGCCCTTGCAGGCCGAGGCCTTTGGCCACTGGGCCAGTCTGGCGTTTTTTGGCAGCCTGCTGCCCTCCGGCGCGATGCGCGAGGCGCTGGCACAACGCCTGCAGGCCGCTGCCGATGACGATATCGCGCTGCTGGATGCCCTCGGCACCGACTTGCTGGGAGCCGTGACGCTGCACGCACTGCCACCCAACCGCCGCCGCTGGAAGGCCGCCCCATTGACGCTGGAAGAACTGCAGGCCGAGGCGCAGCAGCTGTCCATTTTTGACGATGCCGATATCCAGCAGGAGCTGCCGGCACTGCCCGCCGGCCATGTCGAACGCCAGGCCTGCATCAGCCTGCTGCTGGCGCGTCCGCAGGCCGCGCGTGGCGGCTGGCCCGCAGACCATGCGCTGGTCCCGCTTTGGCAGCAGCAGGACGGCCAGGACGTGCAGCCCTGCAGCAGCCATCTGCTCTGGCTGGCCACGCCGGGTCAGGATGCAGCCCTGTTCCAGCGTCACTGGTGCCAGCAGTTGCTGCAGGCCATTGGCGTGTCTGTCATGCCGATGCAGGCGATGCCACCCGGCGAGATGACGGCGCTGCTGCAGCTGCGTCCGGACCGTTATTACGACGAGGAGCAGCGCTGCCAGCGCTGGCCAGCCGAGACCCTCGGACAGGCCATGGGCCTGACGCCGGGAGCCAGCCAGTCCCGCCAGGCCACAGGCTGGCCGGCGGCGTTTGCGCTGCTGCGTGAGCAGATCCGCCCACACGCCAGCCTGGTGCTGCAATTGCTCGATGCCATCATCGCCGGCGTGCTGCTGGGCGCGGCCGATCTGGCACCACACCAGTTGCTGTTGCGCCAGCCGCGCCAGGCAGAAGAGGGCGTGACACTGGCACCACTGCACGACGTGCTATGCCAGCCACAGGCGCAGCGCATGGCCCTGGCGATCGGCCGGCACCAGCTGGCGACACCACCGGGTTCTGTCGCCTGGGAGCGTTTTGCCCGTGATTGCCAGCTGTCGCCCAACCAGGTGCGCAAGCGCGTGCGCCAGCTGGCGCAGGCCATGGAACAGCAACTGCAGCTTCAGCTACAAGACCAGGACAACCTGCTGGCCCAGCGCGAGGAGCTGCAGGCCGTCGCAGCCTTCTTGCTGACGCGGGCGCAGGCCTTGCAGCAGGTGTAAATGGCCCACCGCGCACCCCTGATCATTGCCGAGTATTCGGATGACTGGCCGCGACAGTTTGCTGCCGAACGTAATCGGCTGCTGGCGGCACTGCCGACAGGTTTCGAGGTCGAACATGTGGGCAGCACGGCGGTTCCTGACCTGGCGGCCAAGCCCATCATCGACCTGATGCTGGGCGCAGCCAGCCTGTCAGACATCGAACAGGTGCTGCCGCTGCTACAGGGCTTGGGCTATGACTACCGGCCCGAGCATGAAGGGGTCGTCTCAGAAAACGGAAAATAAAGCACGCTAAGCCGGTTGCAGCGGCCGTAGCGGCCTGAACTTGCCCGCGCCGATCTTGGCGCTGCTGCGCCAGAGGTAATCGCCGGTCAGGTTGATGTGCTCCCAGCCGAGCGGCGACAGGTACTGCAACAGGCCGTCATCGACGGCTTGACCGTGGCCACGCAAGGCGTTCGCGGCCCGCTCCAGATAGACCGTGTTCCATAGCACGATGGCCGCCGTCACCAGGTTGAGGCCGCTGGCCCGGTAGCGCTGCTGCTCGAAGCTGCGGTCGCGGATTTCCCCCAGGCGGTTGAAGAACACGGCGCGGGCCAGCGCGTTGCGCGCCTCGCCTTTGTTCAGCCCGGCATGCACGCGGCGGCGCAGCTCGACGCTTTGCAGCCAGTCCAGGATGAACAGTGTGCGCTCGATGCGTCCCAGCTCACGCAGGGCGACGGCCAGGCCGTTCTGGCGCGGGTAGCTGCCAAGCTTCCTGAGCATCAGCGAGGCCGTCGCCGTGCCCTGCTTGATCGAGGTGGCCATCCGCAGGATTTCATCCCAATGGGCGCGGACGTGCTTGATGTTGAGCGTGCCGCCGATCATCGGTTTCAACGCCTCGTAGGTGGCATCGCCCTTCGGGATGTAGAGCTTGGTGTCGCCCAGGTCACGAATGCGCGGGGCGAAGCGGAAGCCCAGCAGGTGCATCAACGCGAAGACGTGGTCCGTGAACCCTGCCGTGTCGGTGTAGTGCTCCTCGATCCGCAGGTCGGATTCGTGATACAGCAGGCCGTCGAGCACGTAGGTCGAGTCGCGCACGCCGACGTTCACGACCTTGGTGTGGAACGGCGTGTACTGGTCGGAGATATGGGTGTAGAACGTCCGCCCTGGGCTGCTGCCGTATTTCGGATTGATGTGGCCGGTGCTCTCGGCCTTGCTGCCGGTGCGGAAGTTCTGGCCGTCCGACGATGACGTGGTGCCGTCGCCCCAATGCTCGGCGAAGGGATGTCGGAACTGCGCGTTGACCAGCTCGGCCAGTGCCGCCCCGTAGGTTTCGTCGCGGATGTGCCAGGCTTGCAGCCAGGCCAGCTTGGCGTAGGTCGTGCCGGGGCACGATTCCGCCATCTTGGTCAGGCCCAGGTTGATCGCGTCGGCGAGGATCGTGGTCAGCAACAGGTTTTTGTCCTTGGCCAGGTCGCCTGACTTCAGGTGGGCGAAGTGCCGGGTGAAGCCCGTCCATTCGTCTACCTCCAGCAGCAATTCGGTGATCTTGACGTGCGGTAGGATCATCGCCGTCTGGTCGATCAGGGCCTGTGCGGTATCGGGCACCGCCGCATCGAGCGGCGTGATCTTCAGGCCCGACTCCGTGATGATGGCGTCCGGCAGCTCGTTGGCCAGCGCCATGCGGTTGACGGTGGCGAGCTGCGTTTCCAGCAGCGTCAGCCGGTCATGCAGGTACTGGTCGCAATCGGTGGCCACGGCCAGCGGCAATTCGCTGGCCTGCTTGAGGCTGGCGAATTTCGCGGGCGGCACCAGGTAGTCCTCGAAGTCCTTGAACTGGCGCGAGCCTTGCACCCAGATGTCGCCGGAGCGCAGCGCGTTCTTCAGCTCCGACAGCGCGCACAGTTCGTAGTAGCGCCGGTCGATGCCGGTGTCGGTCATCACCAGCTTCTGCCAGCGCGGCTTGATGAACTCGGTCGGCGCGTCGGTGGGCACCTTGCGGGCGTTGTCGCTGTTCATGCTGCGCAGCACCTCGATGGCGTCGAGTACGTCCTTGGCGGCGGGCGCGGCCCGCAACTTGAGCACGTCGAGAAATTCCGGCGCGTAGCGGCGCAGCGTGGCGTAGCTCTCGCCGATGCGGTGCAGGAAATCGAAGTCCTCGGGTTGCGCGAGCCGCTGCGCTTCGGTGACGCTCTCGGCGAAAGCATCCCAGGACATGACGGCCTCGATGGCGGCGAACGGATCGCGGCCCGCTTGCTTGGCCTCGATCAGCGCCTGGCCGATGCGCCCGAACAGCCGCACCTTGGCATTGATCGCCTTGCCGGATGCCTGGAACTGCTGCTGATGCTTGTTCTTGGCGGCATTGAACAGCTTGCCCAGGATGCGGTCATGCAGGTCGATGATTTCGTCGGTGACGGTGGCCATGCCCTCGATGGCGAGCGCCACCAGGGTCGCGTAACGCCGCTGCGGCTCGAACTTCGCCAGGTCGGCGGGCGTCATCTGGCCGCCCTCGCGGGCGATCTTGAGCAGCCGGTTCTGGTGAACCAGCCGCTCGATGCCGGAGGGCAGGTCGAGCGCCTGCCACGCCTTGAGGCGTTCGATGTGTTCCAGCATGTGCCGCGAGTTCGGTTTGACCGGGGATTGCCGCAGCCAGGCCAGCCACGTCGTCTTGCCGTTGTCGCGGCGCTTGAGCAGATCGTCGAGGCGACGGCGATGCACGTCCGTCAGCGGCTCAGCCAAGGCGTCGTAGAGACGCCGGTTGGCGCGGGTAATCGCTTCGGCGCTCGCCCGCTCGACGGCGTTGAGGGCGGGCACAATGACCGACTGCCGCCGCAGGTGCTCGATCAAGGCTCTGGCCAGCACGATGCCCTTGTCGGTTTGCATGGCCAGCTCGGTCAGCAACTGGACAGCCTGCCGGTAGTGGCCAATCGTGAACGGCTGGAAGCCGAACACCGTTTGCAGCTCGACCAGGTGCTCGCGTCGGGTCTGCTCACGCTGCCCGTACTCGTCCCAGCTTTCGATGCCGACCTTGAGCTGGTTGGCGACCAGTCTCAGCAATGGCGGGAACGGTGGCTCATCAGCGCCAAGGATGACGCCGGGAAAGCGCAGGTAGCAGAGCTGCACCGCGAAGCCCAGCCGATTGGCCGGGCCGCGCCGCTGCCGGATGATGGAGAGGTCGCTTTCGCTGAACGTGTAGTGACGGATCAACTCATCCTTGGTGTCCGGCAACGCCAGCAGGCTTTCGCGCTCGGCGGCGGAGAGGATCGAACGGCGGGGCATGCGGTTTCCTTCTTCTTGAAAACGTAGGTTTGTGACAAGCCCGCCAAGGCAACCGGCGCGGCACGGGAATCAAGGCATTGCGATTCTCGAAAATAGTTCTTGAAATTCTATTCTTGATTGCATATCATCTCAACGAGTTTCGATAAGAAAGGATGCGCATGCGACCGTCTGTTGTGCTTGACATGAAGCGAAGCGCAGTGCGTGAAGCGGTAGGCCGCTTTCGCGCCGCGAACCCGCGCGTCTTCGGCTCGGTGCTGCATGGCACCGACCGGGATGGCAGCGACCTCGACCTGTTGGTCGATGCGCTGCCCGGTGCCACGTTGTTGGACTTGGGCGATTTGGAAGAAGAACTGAAATCGCTGCTCGGCGTTGACGTCGATCTGCTGACTCCCGGCGACCTGCCGCCGAAGTTCCGGGCCAAGGTGCTCGCGGAGGCGCAACCGATATGAGCGAGAACCGCCTGCCCGATTACCTCGACCACATTCAGCAGGCCGCAACCGATGCGCGCAGCTTCGTGGAAGGGATGGCCAAGGACGACTTCTTGGCCGACAAGCGCACCCAGCAGGCCGTCATCATGAGCCTGATCGTCATCGGCGAGGCGGCCACAAAGGTGATGGATGGCTACGTCGAGTTCACCCAGGCGCATGCCGACGTGCCGTGGCGCAGCATGCGCAATATGCGTAATCGCATGGCTCACGGCTATTTCGACATCAACCTCGATGTGGTGTGGGAGACGGTACAGGAATGGCTGCCGGCGTTGCTCCAGCAATTGCCCGCCGTGCGTCAGGATGCCGACGATGAAGACCGTAACGACAACTGTGAAAGAGGGATCTCCGATGACTGTTGAATCGAGAATATTTTCTGTAGCCGAGTATGTTCAGCCGTCCGAAGGCGAGCCTATTCGTTCCGTTGTGCTTGAAACCCGAGACTCAATTATCGTGGTTTGGCATGTCCATCCCGGGCAGGAAATTGCGGCTCACATTCATCCTCACGGCCAAGACACGTGGACTGTTTTGTCGGGAATGGCTGATTACTTTCAGGGCAATGGGATTGTTCGTGCCCTCAGGGAAGGTGAGATAGCCGTGGCAAGACCGGGCCAAGTGCACGGGGCGCGAAATACAGGTACCGAGCCATTTGTGTTCGTCTCGGTTGTGGCATCAGCCAATGCCGGTTTCGTATTGGCTGAGCGATAGAGCCCAATCTCTGGAGTTGGTCCAATGAGCGGTCGGGGAGATAGGTAACAGACATGCAGCGGACACGGCTGCTAAACCAGGTCGCAAACCTCCTTGCGTCGCAGCGTGCCGCAAGCGACGCGATCAATCGAATGGGGTCGGCATGAGACTGAACACCATCCAGTTCCCGACCGCGTAGCCGCCTGTCCTGCCGATCAGGTCTTGACCATCGACGCCTGGGATCAGTCCTGAATGTTCTTGGAGACCACTACGTTATGAGCCGCAGCCGCCGCAAAACACCCATCGTCGGGCACACGACCTGCGGCAGCGAGCGCGAGGACAAGAAGCTCTGGCATCAGCGCTGGCGCACCCGTGAGCGCACGGCGCTGACCAGCGCGTCGCCCGAAGCCCTGAGCGCCCATCTGCCCCTGCTGGAAAACCAGGCCAGCAGCGTCTGGTCGATGGGCAAGGATGGCCGCTCCTACTGGCCCGTCAAGCGCCAGGCCGCCACGGCGGATCGCATCGCCAATCACAAGGGACGCAACCCGCAAGAACGCGCCTCCCTGAAAAAGCGCCTGCTGCGCAAGTGGATGAGCAAATGAAGCTCTCCTTCCATCAGCACATTGCGCTGTTCTGGATGATCGGTGCTCCGGGCGTCTTCGCGCCCGTGATCGAGAACGCCAAGCGGCCCGATGCCGGCGCCGTCATGGCGTGGGGTGTCGCGATCGTGGCGGTGATGATCCTCTTCACCCCTTTGCTGCTGCGCTGTCCACCATTCCGGCGCTGGTATGGCCGGACGGATGCGCTGTCGGAGCGGCAGCGCCAGGCGCTTGCCGAGCGCGGCCTGCGCCGCTACTACCAGACCGCTTTCGATGACGGCTACGTGCCCCGCGTGATGCCCTACGTGTGGCGCATCATCTGGACGGTCGGCGGGTTGATGGCTGTGACCGCCGTACTGCCTACCAACACCGGACGGCCAGCCTTCGATGCCTTGGTGGTCTTCTCGACCTGGTATCCGATAGGCGTGATGCTGCTGGTTTTCGCGTCGAGGCCCCTTGGCCGGTTGATTCGCCAAAGAGCACAGGAGCGGCGGAAATGAGCACGTCAACCATCGAGGCGCTGGCCAGCGCCTGGGCAAGGATTGCCGAGGAAGCGGAATTCCCCGCTGACTACGAGGGGACTGCCACACCACAAGCGCATCGGGCTAGCGAAGCTATTCAGGAGCAGATTCGGGAGCGCATCGTCGCCACCAACGACATGCGGCTGTTCAGCCTGCTGCACCTGCTGGGTCAGGCGTCGCTGCGCATGGAGCAAGCGCTGTGGCCGGAGGATTACGAGCGGATGACGCGCGAGGTTGAGGAAGCCCTGCGGCAAGCCACCGACGCCAACGCCAGATCGTACACCCACGAAGAAGTGATGCAGGCGATGCAGGAACGCATCGACCGGGCGCGAGACAAGCCATGTTGATTGGCTATGCGCGCGTCTCGACGCAGGATCAGAACCTGGAGCTGCAACGCGAAGCCTTGAGCAAGGCCGGATGTAAAAAGGTCTTCGAGGACAAGGTGAGTGGCACGCGGGCAGACCGGCCTGGCTTGGCCAAGACGCTCGAAATGCTGCGCGAAGGCGATACTTTGGTCGTCTGGAAGCTCGACCGGCTGGGCCGGTCGGTCAAGCAACTGGTCGATCTGGTCGGCGATCTGCACAAGCACGGTGTCCAGTTCAGGAGCCTCACCGACTCCATCGACACCGGCACACCATCCGGGCGGTTCTTCTTCCACGTCATGGCGAGCCTTGCCGAAATGGAGCGCGAGCTGACCGTCGAGCGCACCCGCGCCGGGCTGGAAGTCGCCAAGCAGCTCGGCCGCAAAGGCGGCCGCAAGCCGAAGATGACCGACAGCAAGATCGAGTCGGCCAAGAAGCTGCTGGCCAGCGGGGTGCCGCCCAAGGACGTGGCCAAGAACCTCGGCGTGTCCATTCCGACGCTGTACCGCTGGGTGCCAGCCTCCACGCACGCTTAGCGTGCTTTATTTTCCGTTTTCTGAGACGACCCCATGAAGTGGCGCTGCCCGAACGCCGCTTTCTGGCCTGGCCCATGACCCGGCCCAGGCAGTTTCATCTGCACGCGGTAGAAATCGGCAGTCCGTTCTGGCATGACCATTTGCGCTTTCGAGACCGGCTGCGCGCCGATCCGGAACTCGCGCAACACTACGCGCAGTTGAAGCGGGCACTGGCCAAACGCTTTGACGATGACCGCGCGGCCTACACCGAGGCCAAGAGCGGTTTCATCCGGGACGTACTGGCTGGCTGAGGCCGCAGCGCAGGGCCGGTCCGCCAGCCTGGCCTCAGATGTCTTCGAGCAGTACGTAAGGCAGTGGCAGCAGCTGCAGCTCCGGACCAGTGTCCGAACCGGCATGCAGCGTCGCCAGGCCCTGGCTCACGGCTTCCATCGCGTGCAGCTGCAGCGAGGCAATCAGTTCGAAGCCGTCTTGCGGCAGGGTAGCCACCTGGGCGATCAGGCCGCACTCGCCATCGCGCACGCTGTCAGCAGCGCCGGCGGTCGGCACCAGGAAAACATCCTGGCCGGCTTGCGGCAGGGCGGCACCATCGGCCAGCACGCCAGCCGCAATGCAGCCACGGCGCTTGATGGCACCGCGGAACTGGCTACGCGCCACCACTTCCTGCCCGGGATAGCAGCCCTTCTTGAAGCTGACGCCGCCCACGCTTTCGTAATTGATCATCTGCGGCACAAAGGCCTCCCAGGTCGCCTGAGACACCGTGGCCACGCCGCTGCGCACCTCGGACAGCTCCCAATCCTGGGCGCTGACACTGGCACCAACTGGTGCCGGCAGGCCTGCCGGCTGCAGGCACAGCGCACGCGGCAGCTGCGTATCCTGCCCCACGGACGGGTAGAGCCAGACCAGATCGCGCTGCTCCTGCTGCTGGTGCGCCCAGAGCACCGGCATGTCACCTTGCCAGGCCTGGCGTGCCGCCTCGCCCAGCAGGCCGTAGACAGCGATCTCGGCACTGACATCGGTCAGCGTCAGCTGGCTGCGCAGCTTGAACATGGTCAGGCGCTTCAGGATCTGCGCCAGCAGGTCCTGGCGGCACAGCAGCAAGTAGCGGTCCTCCTCGGCCGTGTGCAGCGTGCGCACGACGATGAAACTGGCCTGCATGCGGCCCTTGGCCGAGCAGAAGGCAGCCAGGCGCGCTTCGCCGGGCTGCAGCAGCGCCAGGTCATTGGTCAGCTGGCTGTGCAGGAAGCGCGTGGCATCGGCGCCGCGCGCCTCGATCACGCCCCAGCGGCTGTCAGCGCCGGAAAGTGTGGCCACGCCATCCGGCAGGCCAAAGGAAAGCAGGGGGGAACGGGGTGTAACAGGGGAGCTTTGCATGGCTGAATTATGATGTGGTTCTTTGGCGGGCTGTACCAGGCCCGCTCCGTTGAGCTGGTTTCAAGGATACCGTGTGCGCAAAATCATAGTTTTCATCCTGCTATTGCTGGGCCTTGCCGCTGGCGGCGTGTATTGGTGGTCATTGCAACCGCTGCGCTTGTCGCAGGACATGGTCGATCTGGAAGTCACACCGGGCGAAGGCGCGATCCAGATTGCGAAAGAAGCCGTGGCTGCCGGCGTACAGACCTCGCCGGACCTGCTGTCCTGGTGGCTGCGCCTGGCAGGACAGGCGCGCGGCGCCCAGTTCAAGGCCGGCACCTACGAGATCAAGCAGGGCGATTCCCCACAGGTGCTGCTGCGCAAGCTGCGCAATGGCGAATTTGCATTGCGCCAGGTGCGCATCGGCGAAGGCTGGAACCTGCGCCAGACGCGCGCAGCACTCGCCAAGGGGGACCATCTGCGTCCCGAATCCGCACAGCTGGATGAACAGGCGCTGCTGAAGACACTGGAACGCAAGGAAAACTCGCTCGAGGGCCTGCTGTTCCCCGATACCTACAAGTACGCCAAGAACGCCTCCGACATGACGGTGCTGCGCCTGGCCATGCGTACCATGGATCGCAAGCTGGAAGCTGCCTGGGCCAGCCGAGATGCCGATCTGCCCTACAAGAACCCCTACGAGATGCTGATCATGGCCAGCATCATCGAAAAGGAAACCGGCCGCCCCGAGGATAGGGCCATGGTGGCCTCGGTGTTCGTCAACCGCCTGCGCATCGGCATGCGCCTGCAGACCGATCCGACCGTGATCTACGGCATTGGCGACAGCTTTGACGGCAATCTGCGCAAGATCCACCTGCAGACCGATACTCCTTACAACACCTATACCCGGGCCGGCCTGCCGCCCACGCCCATCAGCATGCCGGGCGAAGCCTCGCTGGCCGCTGCCGCGCATCCTGCCAACAGCAAGGCGCTGTATTTCGTGGCGCGTGGTGATGGCAGCTCCGAATTCAGTGAGACACTGGACGCGCACAACCGTGCCGTCAACAAGTACATCCGGGGGCGCTGATGGAGATACGACTACCTGGCCTGTTCCTGAGCTTTGAAGGCATTGACGGAGCCGGCAAGACCACCCATATCGCCACACTCGAAGCCGCGTTCCGCGCCCAGGGCAAGACGGTGCTGCGCACGCGTGAGCCGGGCGGCACGCCGCTGGCCGAATCGCTGCGCGAACTGGTGCTGTACCAGGAAATGGACGCGCTGACCGAGGCGCTGCTGGTATTTGCCGCACGCCGTGACCATGTGCAACAGGTGATCCTGCCGGCACTGGAGCGCGGTGACGTGGTGCTGTGCGACCGCTTCGCCGATGCCACCTTTGCCTACCAGGGCGCCGGCCGCGGCTTTGACTGGTTCACGCTGCAGACGCTGGAGCACATGGTGCTGCACCAGCGGGACATCCAGCTGCAGCCAGCGCTGACGCTGTGGTTTGACCTGCCGACCGAAGTGGCGGCGCAGCGCCTGGCCGGTGCGCGCGAGCCGGACAAGTTCGAGGCCGAGCAGCAGGAATTTTTTGAGCGCGTGGCTTCCGGCTATGCGCGCCGCGCCAGCGAGGCCCCGGAACGCTTTGCCCGTATCGATGCCGCCCTGACCCCGGACGCAGTCTGGCAGCAGGTGGAACAGGCAGTGCGTGAGAAAGGCTGGCTGGCATGAGTACACGCAAGCCGGCTGCGCCGGCCTTTGTCGCCCCGCCACAAGACGGCCCGCTGCCGCCCTGGCTGCAGCAGCAGATGCTGGACCTGCTGCAACAGCGCGGCCATGCCTGGCTGCTGCAGGGGCCGTCGGGCTTGGGCCAGTACGCCATCGCTCTGGGCCTGGTGCGATCCTGGCTGTGCGAGCAGCCGCAAGCCGGTGGCAGCGCCTGTGGTCACTGCGAGAGCTGCCACGGCGTGGAGGTGCGCACGCATCCCGACCTGTTCGTGCTGATGCCGGAAACCCAGCTGCACGAGCTGGACTGGCCGCTGGGCGAAAAGGCGCAGAAGGAGCTGGACGACAAGAAGCGCAAGCCGAGCAAGGAGATCCGCATCGAGAGCATGCGCGATGCGGTGGAGTTTTCCCAGCGCACCAGCAGCCGTAACCGTGGCAAGGCGGTCCTGATCTACCCGGCCGAACGCATGAACCACGTCACCGCCAACGCGCTGCTCAAGACGCTGGAAGAGCCGCCTGGCGACGTGCGCTTCGTGCTGGCCACCGAAGCGGCGCACCAGCTGCTGCCGACCATCCGCAGCCGCTGCATGACGCACACCATGGCCTGGCCGCAGCAGGAGCAGGCCGCCGTCTGGCTGGAACAGCAAGGACTGCCGGCCCACGATGCCGCCGCGCTGCTGCAGGCCGCAGGTGGTCGCCCGCATGATGCGCTGGCGCTGGCCAGCCAGGGCGTGATGGCGGCCAGTTGGCGCCAGCTGCCGCAGGCCGCCTGGAGCGGGCAGACCGCTGCCTTTGCCGGTTTCACACCCTTGCAGGCGATTGATGCGCTGCAAAAAATCTGCCACGATGCCTTCCTGGTACGCAGCGGCAGCGTGCCGCGCTTTTTTGCCACCGAAGACTTCCCCACGGCCGACCGACTGGCCGGTTGGAACCTACTCACGCGCTGGAGCCGCCAGCTCGCGCGTGACCGCCGTTCTGCCGAGCACCCCTACAACCCCGGTCTTTTCCTGGAAGATCTGCTGTCGCAGGCCCGCCTGGCACTGCAGCCGCGCCGCCAGCCAGCGGGCAGGGCGGCTGGCCCTGCAGCCCGTCCTGTTGCCAACTACCGTTGATCCATGTTTGTCGATTCCCACTGCCACCTCAATTTTCCCGATCTGCGCGAGCACATCCCCGACATCCGCCAGGCCATGGCCGAAGCCCGGGTAGAACGTGCGCTGGTCATCAGCACCACGCTGGAAGAATTCCCCGATGTGCACGCGCTGGCGCTGCAGCATGACAACTTCTGGGCCACCGTCGGCGTGCACCCCGACAGCGACGAGGTGCAGGAGCCCACGCTGGAGGATCTGCTGCAGCGCGGCCGCTTGCCGCGTGTGGTGGGCATCGGCGAGACCGGACTCGATTACTACCGCCTGAATGGCCGCAGCCTGGCCGAGATGGAATGGCAGCGCGAGCGCTTCCGCATCCATATCCGCGCTGCGCGCGAGCTGGCGCTGCCGCTGGTGATCCACACCCGCAGCGCCTCCGACCACACGCTGGGCATCCTGAAGGAGGAGGGTGAAGACGGCTCTTCCGGCTCTGCGGGCGGCGTGTTCCACTGCTTTACCGAAACCATGGAAGTGGCGCGCGCTGCGCTCGACATGGGTTTCTACATCTCCTTCTCAGGCATCGTCACCTTCCGTAACGCCGAGGATTTGCGCGATGTGGCACGCTACGTGCCGCTGGATCGCATGCTGATCGAGACCGACAGCCCGTATCTGGCACCGGTGCCGTATCGCGGCAAGACCAACTCGCCAGCCTATGTGCCGCATGTGGCGAAACTGCTGGCCGAGATACGCAATCTGGCGCCGGAAACGGTGGCAGAAATCACCACACGCAACTTTGATGCGCTGTTTCCGCTGGCCAACAACCATGAGAAACAGGATCAGAAAATCATCCTAATACCATGATTTCCATGATTTCCATGAATTCATGAGTTGAAAGCATTTGCAACAGCAGTTCATGCAAAATCTCTCAAGAGGAGTCTCACACAACATGAAGAAAATTCTCCAAACCATTGCCATTACAGCCATTTCCTTCTCGGGAATCGCCTCTGCAGCCAGCATTGAGGACCTGATGGTCGCGGTCAAGCGCGACAGCGATATACGTGCACGTGAAGTGCTGCAGCAGGGCGTCAATCCCAACCTGCGCGGCGAAAACGGCAAGACGCCGCTGATCCACGCGATCCAGGAAAAATCGACCAAGGTGTTGCCGGTGCTGCTGGCTGCGCGCAATATCGACGTCAATGCGACCAACGCCAATAATGAAACACCGCTGATGATCGCCATCTACACGGAGCAGAACGATCTGGCGCGCCGACTCATCAACCGTGGTGCCGAAACCGATCGCTACGGCTGGACGCCTTTGCATTACGCCGCCACCAAGTCCAACCTGGACATGGTCAAGCTGCTGCTGGGCCGTGGTGCCGATATCAATGCCGATTCGCCCAACAACAGCACGCCGCTGATGATGGCAGCCTGGATGGGCAATACCGACACCATCCGCTACCTGATCCAGCGCGGCGCGCTGGTCTGGGAACGCAATGACCTGAACATGACGGCGCTGGAATTTGCCAAATACGGCGGCATCCAGGCCAATATCGACCTGATCCAACAGGAACAGCGCAAGGTCCGCGATCCGGGCAAGGTGCAGCCGCTCAAGCCGCTGACGCCTGAGCAGGCGGCGGCGCTGCGTGGGGATCCGCTGCCGGCGGCCGATGCGGCATCTGGCGCTGCCAGTGCGCCTGCAGCCGCAGCACCGGTAGTAGCACCAGGCTTGTGGCAGAACCTGCAGCGCTGATCAGCAAGTGCAGAATCCATCCAGATGGCCGGAGCAATCCGGCCATTTCTATATGTGCAGCACCCATCGATATGATTAATACAATGTATATTATGTCAAATAATATACGCAGCAAGCCTGAAGACACCCCCTGTCTTACATATCCGTTATGCGAACATCCGTTCGAACACGTAGAATTGCAGCTTCCGTTTTTGTAAGCATCGGGTAACAACGGCAAGGCCACGCATGATCCGGCCTGCCGTCGCCGTTGCAGGGAGCACAACCCATGACCATTCTTCTCAAGCTGTCACAGCTGATCGATGCGCTAAACCGCTTTGTCGGCAAGGCCGTGATCTGGCTGATCCTGGCATCTACCATGATCAGCGCGATCAACGCCGTGGTGCGCAAGATCTTCCACACCAGTTCCAACGCCTACCTCGAAGTCCAGTGGTACCTGTTTGCCTGGGCTTTCCTGCTGGCGGCCGGCTACACCTTGCTGCGCCAGGAGCACGTCAAGATCGACGTGCTCTACGGCACGCTCAAGCGCCGCACCCAGGTCTGGATCGAGATCTTCGGCTTTATCTTTTTCCTCACGCCGTTCTGCCTGATCATCCTGTATTACGCGATTCCCATGGTGGAGTACATGTATGTTTCCGGCGAATCGTCACAGAACACTGGCGGCCTGATCCGCTGGCCGGCCTGGCTGCCGATTCCGA